>CAMJPK010000193.1 GCA_946407675.1 uncultured Clostridia bacterium | reverse complement strand
TCGACGCCGATTGCTTCGGCTGGATCGAGCTGCCGGACTATGAGGGGGTGCTGAGAGAATGAACAGATTCTTGAAATACGAATGGAGGCCCCACGACGGCGGGACGCAGATCGCTTTCAGCTTTGAGGGCACTATCGTCGACGCGACCGCAGCCGTCGGCCGGCTGATTCAGCAATTTTACGACATGATCGACGACCACACGAAGCCCATGTTTGCTTTTGCCTGCAAGCGGCTGATGGACAAGGATTCTCCGGTGTGGAACCCGAAGGATGAGGAAACGATCATAGTTGACCTCAAGGCGCTGAAAAAAACACTGGAGGCGCAGCAAGATGGATCAGACTGATTTTATCGTGACGCCGGCCAAGACCGGCGAGAGCTGCCCCTGCTGCGGGCAGCCGATCAAGACGAAGGATCCCGCGCTGCTCTGGCTGCTCGGCTGGATCCGGGCGACGCGGCGGCTCCCGGGCGCCAAGGACGACATCTATGGCGACTTTTGCAAAGCCGCCGGCTGCGGAAACGGACAGAAAAAAGAATGAAGATTCGCACATACGTTTGTGATCCAGAGCGCAACACCGCCTGCAGCAAGGCGCTCTGCTTCGAGCGCGGCGGCCCCTGCGGGACGACTGACGACGTGCGCTGCGCGCTGCAGGATCTCACCGGCCGGCCGGTGGAGATCGTAGAGGAAGGAGAACAAAATGGAAAACCTGAAAGACAGTGAGATCCTCGCCCGACTGATCCATCGCGCCTACATCGCGCCGAATCCGCACGCGCCGCTGGAGGCCGAGGCGCTTCTCCCCTTCCAGGCCGCGCTGGATCTCTATGCTCGCACGGTGAATCAGAGCGAGACGACAACCCTTCTGCAGAACGCCCTCTTGCACGTCCCTGCAGCGGCGTGCGAACCCTGCGGCGACGCCTGCCCGATCACCTTCCCGGAGCCGGACGTGTCGGACTCCGACCGCGAGCCTGAGCCGGAACCCACCGCCACACACACACACACCGCGGCCGGGACCAATGACGGTGGAAGGCAGGCGCCCAAACCCTTTACTGGAATCGGCGCAGGCGAAAAGCGAGAGATATATGCGCGGCTGATGGCCTTCTGCGCCGCCCACGGGCTGGGCGCCAGGCGGAAGATCGCCGAGGCCCGCAACGGCGCCCTGCAGCTGAGTGAGGTGCAGGACATGACCGACGCCAAGCACGTGACTTTGAGCAAGTGGCGCGTCGCCGCCGTCGCCATGGACTGGATTGAGGAGCAAGAGGCCAATGGACAATGATGAATTTGGGATGCTCCCGCAAGAGCAGCGCGAGCGAATCCTTCACGCGATCTCGACGCTTGCAGAAAGCATCGGAAACATCATCAGCGAACTCGCGGCCGAGCTGGGCCCAGCACTCCGCACCATTGCGGAAGCCATAGCAGAACAGCTCACACAGCCACCTGATGATCTTCTCCGGGATTACGCATCGCCCAAAGAGTGGCGGATTTACAAGCGCACGAAAAAGCGAAGGATCAAGAAGAAATACAGGGACCGCTTTGTCCGAAGATGGACGGAGCAATCATAGGACGAGAGCCGGTAGGGCCACGGTCTGAACTTCACGGAGGCAGATCGTGGCTCTAACACTCAAAACAATCTACGCCGGCCCACTGCGGGTGCAGGCGCTCTATAACCGATGCGCGCCGTCCGACGCACCGAAGGTGCGGCAGGCAAAGCACCAGGCCAGCAGCGCGGCGCAGCGCCGCATGAATCAGATCTACAGCTATCAGCAGCTCGAGCTGCGGCTTGCGGCCAACTTCCCGACGCCCGGCAGCGGCCTCGTCGTGACACTGACCTTTGACGATGCACACATGCCAAGGGACAGATCGGAGGCACAGCGGCGATGTAAATACTTCCGCAGCAAGCTCGCTGCGGCACGCCTCGCCGCCGGCCTGCCGGAGCTGGTCATGTTCTGGTCGCCGGAGGTGCTGACCTCAGCGTCCGGGCGCTGGCACTTTCATATTGTGATCGACAACACCGGGCGGGATATGGAGCTGATCCGCAGCTGCTGGATCTACGGCAGCGACGTCGAGGCCAAGAAGCTCCGTGTCGACGCCGAGAAGAACCACGAGACGCTCGCCCGGTACATGACGAAGGAGCTCCGCGAGTGCCAGGAGTACGACGCAAAGCCCGGCTTGCACGGATGGAGCTGCACACGAAACGCGAAGAAACCGGAGACTGAAACCTTGACCGTGCAGGACGACTTCCGGCTTGAACCGCCGGAGGGCTGCGCGGTCCTTCTGGACGAGAAGAAGGTAACGGAATGGGCGAGCTACCACGTGCTCAAGTACCGACTGAACGGAGAGATCTTCATTCACGCGCCGCGCGCCAAACGGCGCCGCCGGCCGCGGGAATGACTTTTATAAATTTTCTGACTTGAAACGTATATTATTTTAAGGACAGAGAGGCGAAAAGCATTGACAGCGCAGGAAAATGTTGATAAACTGACGGTAAAGAACGGATGGCTCCAGTGCCCGATCTGCCGACGAAACCGGCGACTGATGCGGGTGTTGCCGGAGACCGAAGGACAGAACGTTCAGGTCTATTGCCGGGACTGCAAAACGGAACTGAAGATCGACATACACCAGGGCC
>CAMJPK010000192.1 GCA_946407675.1 uncultured Clostridia bacterium | reverse complement strand
TGTCTTCATCGTGCAATCCACCTGCAAGCCCGTCAATGATAACCTCATGGAACTGCTCATCATGATCGACGCCATGCGCAGAGCGTCCGCCGGCCGTGTCACCGCGGTTATCCCCTATTTCGGCTACGCGCGCCAGGACCGCAAGGCCAAGAGCCGTGATCCCATCTCCGCAAAGCTTGTCGCGAACCTCATCACCGCCGCCGGCGCGGACCGCGTCCTGACCATGGATCTCCACGCCGCGCAGATCCAGGGCTTTTTCGACATCCCGGTGGACAACCTCCAGGGCGGCCACCTGTTTGTCAAGCACTATGCCAACATGTTCGGCAAGGGCAACGAGGACGTGATGGTCGTCTCCCCCGATGTGGGCAGCACCGCCCGCGCCCGCGCCTTCTCCATGAAGCTGGGCATGAACCTGGCCATCGTCGACAAGCGCCGTGAGCGCGCCAACCAGTCCGAGGTCATGAATATCATCGGCGACGTGTCCGGCAAGACCTGCATCCTGCTCGACGATATCGTGGATACCGCGGGCTCCCTCTGCGGCGCGGCCAAGGCCATCAAGGAGATCGGCGGCGCGAAGGAGGTCTACGCCTGCGCGACCCACGGCGTGCTCTCCGGCCCGGCGCTGGACCGCATCAACTCCAGCTGCATCAAGGAGCTGCTGCTGCTCGACACGATCCCCTATCCCGCCGACAGGCCCGTGTGCGAAAAGATCAAATATCTGTCCACCGCCTCCGTCTTTGCCGAGGCGATCCGCCGCATTTACGAGGAAGTTTCCATTTCCAATCTGTTCGAATAATGTTTTTCAAACCTTCCGGCTCTGTGTCCTGGCTCATTGTTTTCCTCGGCAATCCCGGCCCGAAATATGCGTGCACGCGCCACAACGCGGGCTTCATGGCCGGCGACGCCCTGGCAAAAAAGCTGGGCGTGAGTATCGACAGGCTGCGCTTCAGGGCGCTCACCGCCGCCGCGGAGATAAACGGCGAAAAGGTGCTGCTCATGAAGCCGCAGACCTTCATGAACCTCTCGGGCGAGGCGGTCGGTCAGGCCGCGCGCTTCTACAAGATCCCGCCCGAGCGCGTGCTCGTCGTCTCCGACGAGATCAGTCTTCCGCCCGGCCGTCTGCGCGTGCGCTTAAAGGGTTCGGCCGGCGGGCACAACGGCCTCAAGAGCATCATTGAGGCCCTCGGCAGCGACGCTTTTCCCCGCATCCGCATCGGCGTCGGCGCCCCGCCTCACCCGGATTACGACATGGCCGACTGGGTGCTCTCCTCGTTCAGGAACCAGGACGCGGAGGATATGGCAAAGGCGGCCGCCCGCGCGGCGGAGGCCGTGGAATGCTATATCCGCAGCGGCCCGGAGAAGACCATGAACCTCTACAACTGACAGCGGCGGAAGAAGCCTGCGCCGCGCCGCCTTCTCCCTTTTCAAAACAAAGCCCGCTTTGTTTTGGAAAAGAGGATGGAGGAGAATGATCCCGTTCTTTATTAGCTGAAAATAAAAAAATATAAAGGAGGCTGCTTATGAAGAAAAGCTGCATCGCGATGCTCCTGGCCGGCGGTCAGGGCTCCCGCCTTTACGCGCTGACCCAGAGCGTCGCAAAACCCAGCGTCCCCTTCGGCGGTAAGTACCGCATCATCGACTTCCCCCTGTCCAACTGCGCCAACTCCGGCATCGACACCGTGGGTGTCCTGACCCAGTACAAGCCTCTCCAGCTCAACAGCTACATCGGCATCGGCCAGTCCTGGGATCTGGACGTGTCCGACGGCGGCGTGTACATCCTGCCCCCCTACCTCGGCGCGGGCGAGAAGGGCTCCTGGTTCACCGGCACGGCCAACGCCATCTACCAGAACATCGCCTTCGTCGAGAACTATGACCCCGAGGCCGTGGTGATTCTCTCCGGCGACCACATCTACAAAATGGACTACGCCGATATGCTCCGTGAGCACAACGAGCACGGCGCCGCCTGCACCATCTCCGTGCTGACCGTCACGCTCGAGGAGGCCACCCGCTTCGGCATGATGAACCTCGGCGAGGACGGCTATATCAAGGAGTTTGAGGAGAAGCCCAAGCACCCCAAGAGCACCCTGGCCTCCATGGGCATCTATATCTTCGACTGGAAGAAGCTGCGCGAGTACCTCATCCAGGACGAGGCCGACCCCAACTCCAAGCACGACTTCGGCCACAACATCATCCCCGCCATGATCGCCGACGGCGAGAAGATCTGGCCCTACCGCTTCCAGGGCTACTGGCGCGATGTCGGCACCATCGACAGCCTCTGGGACGCCAACATGGATATGCTCACCCCCAGGCTCATCGACCTCTACGATCCCGAGTGGCCCATCAGCGCGAGAAGCCCCATCTGCCCGCCGCATCAGGTCGGCTCCCACGCGGAGATCCTGCACTCCATCGTCACCGAGGGCTGCGAGATCGACGGCATTGTCGACAACTCCGTCCTCTCTCCCTCCGTCAAGATCGGCGTCGGCGCGAACATCAAGTACAGCGTCCTGATGCCCGGCGTCGTGGTGGAGCCCGGCGCTTCCGTTGAGTATGCCATCGTCGGCGAGAGATCCGTCATCCGTGCCGGCGCGCGCGTCGGAGCCTCCCCGGCTCCGGGCGAGGAG
>CAMJPK010000191.1 GCA_946407675.1 uncultured Clostridia bacterium | reverse complement strand
AATGGCATTTACCGCTGCTGATGTAAAGACCCTGCGTGAGAGAACCAACGTGGGCATGATGGACTGCAAGAAGGCTCTGACCGCCTGTGACGGCGATATGGACAAGGCCATCGAGTGGCTCCGGGAAAAGGGCCTGGCAAAGGCCGTCAAGAAGTCCGGCCGCATCGCTGCCGAGGGCATGGCTTACGCCGTGGTCGAGGGCAATGTGGGCGTCGTCGTCGAGGTCAACTGTGAGACCGACTTCTGCGCCAAGTCCGCTCCCTTTGTGGAGTTCGTCAAGGGCATCGCCCAGGTCGTCGTGGACTCCGACCCCGCCGACGTGGACGCGCTGAAGAAGTGTCCCTTCCCCGGCACCGCGCTGACCGTCGAGGGCGTCCTGCCTGAGAAGGTCATGTCCATCGGCGAGAACCTGCAGATCCGCCGCTTCATCCGCTACAACGACAACACTTCCGTGGCCTACGTCCACGCGGGCGGCAAGATCGGCGTGCTGGTGAACTTAGCTGTCGAGGGCGGCATTGACGCCACCGAGATCGGCAAGAACGTCGCTATGCAGATCGCGGCCCTGAATCCCCGCTTCTGGGACAAGGCCGACGTGACCCCCGAGGTCCTCGAGGAGGAGAAGAAGGTCCTGGTCGCCCAGATGGACGCCGACCCCAAGATGGCCTCCAAGCCCGCCCAGGTCAAGGAGAAGATCGCCGCCGGCAAGCTCAACCGCTTCTATTCCGACAACTGCCTGCTCCAGCAGGAGTTCGTCCGCAGCGACCTCTTCTCCGGCTCTGTCGAGGGCTATATCGCCGACGCCGCCAAGAAGCTGGGCGGCAGCGTGAAGTTCGTCAACGCGATCCACTTCATCACCGGCGAGGGCATCGAGAAGAAGCAGGAGGACTTCGCCGCCGAAGTCGCCGCCCAGATGAACATGGGCAAGGCCTGATCGCTTTTCAGCCATTAAATAACGAGCACGGAAATGAGAAAGCATTTCCGTGTTCTTTTTTTTCTTGACAAGCATCGACCGCCGATGTATTATATACATAGATAATCTATGTATTGGAGGCGAGGGAATGAAATTTGAGAAAACACTTGTCAGCGGAAGCACGGCCATGCTGGTGCTGAGCTTACTCAGCGACGGGGACAAGTATGGCTACGAGATGGTGACGGAGCTGGCCCGTCGCTCCAACAACGCCTTTGAGCTGAAGGAAGGCACGCTCTATCCCCTGCTGCACGCGCTGGAGAAGGCGGGAGAGGTCAGAGCCTATGAGCGCATAGCCCCCAGCGGGCGCACACGGCGCTATTACGCGCTGACCGAGCGGGGCCGGGGCCGGCTGGCGGAGAAGACGGAGGAATGGCGTTTCTTCTCCGAGAGCGTCAACGCGGTGCTGCGCGCCGCGGGTGTGCCGGCGGTCTGACCGCGATGGACAAGCTGGAATTCTTGCGCTGGTGCGCCGCTGCGACGGCGGATATCAAGTACAAGCCCGACCGAGAGCGCGTCAGCGACGAACTGTATGCCCATCTGGAGGACCGCTGTGCCGCCATGACCGACGCGGGTGTGCCGGAGACGGAGGCCGTAAAGCGCTCGCTGGCCGCGATGGGCAGTGCGGAGGAAGTCGGCGCGCAGCTTGCGAAAATCCACCGCCCCCTCTGGGGCTATCTGCTGCGGGCCGCCCGCTGGCTGCTGCTCATCTCCGCGGTGATAGCCCTGTTTACCGTGCCCCGGTGGATGCTGCGCCAGGAGATCAACGTGGGGTACGACCCATATGATGACAAGTACTTTGCGCGCAGCGAGATCGAACGCGACGACGGTCTCCGCAGCGAGCGCACCTTTTACGCGGAGCCGATGGCGCGCGACAAATCGGACGGCGCCCGCTTCACGCTGACAAAGGCCGCCGAGTGGCATGTGTCCGGCACGCTTCCGGACGGCGCGGAGACGGACAGCTATGAATTCTATATCTGCGTTGAAGTCTTTAATCCGCGCCCTTGGGCGCAGTACAGTGAAACGATGCGGGAGTTCTGCGCGGTGGATTCGCTCGGGAACCGCTACAAGGCCTATGCGGAATCATTCCGTCTCCACGATCAGGCGCTTTTAGGGAGCTACATGCGCAGCGGTTACTTCACACAGACCTGGCACATGTTTCTGGCGGAGTACTGCTCCCGGGGCGCGGAGTGGATCGAGCTGCGCTACGATCAGTCCGGCCGGGACGTGCGCCTGCGCATCGATCTGACGGGAGGCGACGCAGCATGAGATATTCACCGCCGACGATCATCGACAAGATCAACGAGCGCATCCCCCGCAAGGCGCGTATCGCGGTCGACCTTCTGCTCGCCGCGGCGCTTCTGCTGGGTGTGTACGCCGCCGCGGGCAGCCCGACCTTCGGCGAGGAGGCGCGCTTCCGCCGGGCAGAAAAGGTCGGTTTGGTCGGGCCGTCCGTGCAGCTGGATCGCATATTTCTGCGCAGTGACTGGCCCTATACGGCGTACAACCTGTTGTATATCGGCGACGACGGGGATCAGATCCTGTTCTATGCAATGCGTACGGGGATCGGCGTATCCTCCGAGAGCGACAGACTGTTCCGCCGGGAGAAAACGGACGGAGGTTTGCTGACGCCGCTGCCGACGGTGGCCGTGCCGATGT
>CAMJPK010000190.1 GCA_946407675.1 uncultured Clostridia bacterium | reverse complement strand
GCCCCTCATGGAGCGGCTGCATGATGCTCTTCCAGATCACGACGGCGGGATTCGTGCGGTAATACATCGTCTCCGGATAGTTGTAGCCCGTCCAGACCGCCGCGACATAGTACGGCGTGATGCCGACGAAATAGCGGTCGTTGTTGTCCGCGGTGGTACCGGTCTTGCCGCCGACGGCGACGCCGGGGAAATAGGCGCCCGCGCCGGTGCCGCCGGGCGAGACGGCGTTCTCCAGCATGTTGCAGATGTTGGCCGCCGTGTTCGGGGAGAAGGAGCGGATCGTGCGCGGCGCATTGTCCAGAACAATGTTGCCGTTGGAGTCGAGGACCTTCGTATAGGTGCGCGCGTAGGTCATGGTGCCGGCATTGACGAAGGAGGTATAGGCCTGCGCCATCTCGCGCACCGTCGCGCCGACGGTCAGCGCGCCCTCCGCCATCGGCGCATAGTCCGCGTCCGCCGGGACGAGGCTTGTAAAGCCGAGCTTCTCCGTCAGGTATTTGTAGGATTCCGCCGGCGTCAGCTTATCCACGATCTGCGCGGCGACGGTGTTCTTCGACTGCTTGAGCGCCTCGCGGATCGTGATGATGCCGGCATAGGTGTTCGGCGAGTTATAGGGATACCAGCGGGTCCCCGCCAGGCGGATGTCCGGCGAATCGTTGACCAGCGTGTTTTGCGTGATGAGGCCGTACTCCAGCGCCGGGCCGTAGACCGCCAGCGGCTTGATGGAGGAGCCCACCTGCCGCTTTGAGTCGGTGGCGTAGTTCCACGCGTCGTTGACCGTCTTCTCGCCGACCGCGCCGCCGACGGCCTTGACCTCGCCGGTGTAGGGGTCGATGATGACCATGCCGCACTGGAGCTGCTGCTTGCTGGCGCGGTAGGGCTGCGGCAGGTTCTCCACGTCCTGGAATACCCGGTCCACCGTGGCCTGCACCGCCGGATCATAGCAGCTGTAGATCTGCAGACCGCCGTAATAGAGCTTGTCCCGGGCAGTCTTTTCGTTGATGTCCAGCTCGCGCATCAAATCGTGCAGCACATCGTCCAGCAGCGTTTCGACATAGAAGCTGTAAATCTCCATGACATAGGGATCGTTCTCGGCGCGCACGAAGTTCAGCTCCTCGTTTTTCGCGGCGAGATACTCGTCATGGGTGATATAGCCGTAATCGTACATCTCGCCGAGGATGAGCTCCTGCCGGTATTTGTTCCATTCGCGGCAGGTCATGGTCAGGCCGAGGTCCCGATCGGTGATGATGTTGGCAATGAACGGGTCATACTTGGACGGGTTGTTGGTGATGCCGATGATGCTGGCGCTCTCGGCCAGCGTGAGGTCCCAGACGTCCTTTCCGAAATAGGTCTGTGCGGCGGTGTAGACGCCGTAGCAGCCCTCCCCGAAGTAGACCGTGTTGAGATACCACTCGATGATCTCTTCCTTCGTGTAGGTCTTCTCCAGCTCCAGCGCCTGGAAGATCTCAAGGAGCTTGCGGGAAACCAGATCCGCGTCGTTCTGCGTGTTGTTTTTGATGAGCTGCTGGGTGATCGTCGAGCCGCCGAAGTCGTTGCTCATGGACAGGAACATCTGCGCAAAGGCGCCGGCCGTTCGATACCAGTCCACGCCCTTGTGATCGTAAAAGCGGTGGTCCTCGATGCTGACGAGGGCATGCTCCATGCCCGCGGGCAGGTTCTCATAGTCCACCCAGATGCGGTTTTCCCGGCTGGTCAGCGTCTGCAGCTCGATGTTCTTGCCCGAGGCGTCGGTATACCACACCGTACTGCTCAGCGACAGCGAGGCGTCCTCCAGCGTGACCTTCAGCTTGGGGTTCAGCTCGGTTTTGACATAGTAGGCGAAAATGAAGGAAAAGAGCAGCGCGGTGATGATGAACACCATCACCACCGTCAGGACAATGCGCAGCGCAAGCCGAAGCACGCTGCCGATGCCCATTGCCGTGACATCCGCCGCCGTGCCCACGATCTTTCTGGCTTTTTTGCCGTTCATGCCGCCTCGCCCCCGTTCCGTCCGCGCGTCGCAATCAAATATAGTATAGACACAATGCCTGAAATAGTATAGCACATTCTGTCAAACCCTTGCATCAGAATTGTAAAATAAAAAACTTCTTCCATTTTCGCGCAGCCCATGTTATAATACCACAAGATTATCAATTCGTTTACTTTTTCAGGGAGTGTGAGGTTCCTTGCCCATTACGATGAAGGAAAACTATCTGATGATGCTGCGCGGGGAAACGCCGGAATACGTCCCCGCAAGCTACATTGAACGCTGCGCGGAGTTTGTGACCGAGGATCAGATCGCGCCGACCTTCTGCCCCAACGGGCCGATCAAGACGGTCTACGGCGTCACCTATGTCGGCAGCGCCGATCTGATGAACGGCGCGCTGCCCTCCGGTCCGCCGATCCTGACCGACATCACCAAATGGCGCGACGTCATCCACAACCCGGACAATTCCCACCGCGACTGGGAGGGGTACTACAAAAAGCAGACCGACAAGTTTGACCGCGTGAACCGGGTGGTGAAGTGCCACGGCGGCGACTATTTCCTGACGCTGGCGAGCTTCATGGGCTTTGCCGACGCGCTTCTGGCCATGTATGAGGAGCCGGAGGAGGTCTACGCGCTGTTCGACTATGTCTCCCAGCACTATCTGG
>CAMJPK010000189.1 GCA_946407675.1 uncultured Clostridia bacterium | reverse complement strand
AGGGCGCGATGCCCACATCGCGCCGCCCTGATCCTCCCCGTAGGGCGCGATGCCCACATCGCGCCGCCCCATATCGCACAGTAAAGCAGGTGCATTGTTATGGCCCAGTACAAATACACCGCCATCTCCAAAAGCGGCGAAAAGGTGAACGGCGTCATCGACGCCTTCAACGAGCTCGACGCGGCCGGCCGCATCCGGCAAAACTGCGACGTGATCCTGAAGCTCGCCGAGGCCACCGAGGAAAAACCCGGCCTGCTGAATATGGACATCGGCGGCAACAAGCTCAACGCCAAGGCCTTCACGGTCATGTGCAGCCAGTTCGCGATCATCCTGCGCGCCGGCGTTCCGCTGGCCCGCGCGGTGCATCTGATCGCCGCCAAGACTACCGACAAGCCGCTGAAAAAGCTGCTG
The DNA here is from genome assembly GCA_946407675.1 of uncultured Clostridia bacterium. Taxonomy (GTDB): domain Bacteria; phylum Bacillota; class Clostridia; order Oscillospirales; family Oscillospiraceae; genus SVKR01. The sequence continues at coordinate 2,286 of CAMJPK010000189.1, read as the reverse complement.
ACGAAGGTGGCGGAGGACGTCGAGAGCGGCCGCAGCCTGTCCGCATCCTTTGAGGACCACGGCGCCAAGCTCCTGCCCACGACCTTTATCGAGACCCTCCGCGCCGGCGAGCAGTCCGGCGCCATCGACCGCTCGTTTGAGACGATGCAGGCCCACTTCGACAAGCAGGTAAAGACCAAGGCCAAGGTCAAATCCGCCATGGCCTACCCGCTGTTCGTCATCTTCATCGCCGTCGTCGTCGTGGCCGTCGTCATGACCGTCGTCGTTCCGAGACTGACGCCGATGTTCATGGATTTCGGCGGCGAGATCCCCTTCATGATGCGCTCGCTGATCGTCGTCTCAGAGTTTTTCCAGAAGTACATCCTCGTCATCGTCGCGGTCATCGCCGCGATCATCATCGGCATAAAGCTCTACGGCAACACGGAGGCCGGGCGCATCAACCTGGCGAAGCTGCAGCTGAAGCTGCCGATCCTCGGCAACATCGCCGAGCTCACCGCCGCCAGCGAATTTGCCAACTCCATGGCGGCGCTGATGAACGCCGGCCTGCCGATCCCCAAGGCGCTGGCGATCACGGCAAAGACCATGAGCAACTATTACCTCTCCACCGAAAACGGCAAGCTCAGCGGCGAGCTGGAGGCCGGGCAGACGCTCGGCAAGTCGATGCGCGAGCAGGGCATCATGCCGGACATCCTCGTGGATATGGTCGGCGTCGGCGAGGAGACCGGCGAGCTGGCGCAGACGCTGGAGACCGTCGCACTGTTCTACGACGCGGAGCTGGAGGAGGCGACGAAGGCCGCCCTCGCCAAGCTGGAGCCCGCCATGCTCATCTTTATCGCCATCTTCGCCGGCTACATCGTCATCGCGATCTACACCGGCATGTTCAGCATGTACAGCCATATGTGACGCAGTCATTGCGAGGTCCCGCAAGGGACCGTGGCAATCCGTTCCCTTGGTTTCATCGCCGTCCCGGCGGCGCTTGAAATAAAAGCACAGATGCTTCGCCGGCATCCGGAACCGACGAAACATCAAAAACCCGAAAGGAGAAAAAACATTATGAAGAGAAACAACAATAAGGGCTTTACCCTGGCCGAGCTGCTGATCGTCGTCGCGATCATCGCCGTCCTCGTCGCCATCGCCATCCCCGTGTTCACCGCACAGCTTGAGAAAGCCCGTGAGGGCGTTGACGCCGCTAACATCCGCGCGGCTTACGCAGAAGTTATGGCCGATGCCATCACCGGCGAGACCGGAACCACAAAGGAAGTCGTTTTGAAACAGGAAAGCGCCGGATGGGAGAAAATTTCTCCTGAATTCCCTGATAATTTGAATGTCGGATCCTACTCTCCTGCTAAGGGCGACACCGTAGTGCTGTCTTACAATGGCACTACGAACAAGGTCGATCTGGCGAAGAAGTCATAAGGTAAAAGCACATCCTGCTTCAATGGGACGAGCGCAGTTTCCTCACCCATGAAAAGCAGGGCGCCGCTCCGTCCGGGAGCGGGGCGGCGCCCCCATTTTTGCGCGTGAGAAAACAAACCACAGGAGGCGCCCCCATGTTCTACGAGACCGCGAAAAACGACCACGGGCTTGCCCGCCCGCCCTTCAAATCCTGCGCCGTGCCGCGCGTGATCGGCTGGCTTTCCACCGTAAGCGCCGACGGCGTGGACAATCTGGCCCCCTACAGCCAGTTCACGAACCTCACCTTTGACCCGCCCTATGTGCTGGTGTCGATCAACCGCACCCCGAAGGGGACGCGCAAGGACACCTGTGTCAACATCGAGACGACCGGGGAGTTCGTCTACAACATCGTGCCCTACGCGCAGCGCTTCGCCATGAACGTCACCGCCGCGCCCTTCCCGCCGGAGGTGGACGAGTTTGAAAAGGCCGGCCTGCACAAGGCCGACTGCGAGCTTGTGAAGGCAAAGCGCGTCGCGGAATCCCCGATCAACCTTGAGTGCAAATACGTGCAGACCATCGTCCTGCCCGGCGACTGCAAGACCGGCACCGTTGATATCATCATCGGCAAGGTCGTCGGCGTCCACATCGCGGACGAGGTGCTCCTGCCAGACGGCAAGATCGACATGGAGAAGATCAAGCCGCTGGCGCGCATGGGCTATTCGGACTACACCTGCGTGGAGCGCGTCTTTGAGATTCCGCCTTCCGACCTCGCCGGCCCGCTGACGGACATCGACCGCGGCGGCTTGGAGGGCGCCACGGGCAAAATGCCCTGATACACCAAACGCCCCAATCCCCGCGTAGGGCGCGACGACCCGGCGCGCCGCATACCCC
>CAMJPK010000188.1 GCA_946407675.1 uncultured Clostridia bacterium | reverse complement strand
AAGACCGAGGTCTACAGCCGCATCACCGGCTATTACCGCCCGGTGCAGAACTGGAACGACGGCAAGAGCCAGGAGTTTAAGGACCGCAAGGTCTACGACATCGGCCGCAGCCATCTCAGCCACGTCGGTCCGCTGGATCATCTGCCCGCCGCGGCCGAGACGGCGGCGCCCGCAACCGACAACGCGGAGCTGCTGCTCTTCGCCACGCGCACCTGCCCCAACTGCAAGCAGGCCGAAAAGCTGCTGGGCGAGGCGGGCATCGCCTACCGCAAGGTCATGGTCGAGGAGAACATGGATCTGGCGAAGGAATACGGCATCCGTCAGGCCCCGACGCTCGTCGTCGCCGGCCCGACGCCGGAGAAGCTCGTCGGCGTCGGCGCGGTCCGGAAGTTCATCACGGACAGCGTCAAGGTCTGCTGAACGAAACATAAACGCTCTGGCGGCCCCACATACTTGCGGGGCCGCCTTTTATCGAAAGGGGCAATCGACTATGCTGTATGACATTCTTGTGGTGGGCGGCGGCCCGGCGGGCCTGACCGCCGCCATCTACGCCGCGCGCGCGGGCAAAACCGTGATGCTGCTGGAGCGCGAGAGCATCGGCGGCCAGATCGTGTATTCTCCGATGGTGGACAACTACCCGGCCCTGCCGCACGTCAGCGGTTCGGAGCTGGCGGCAAAGATGTATGAACAGGTGGAGGCGCTGGGCGTCGAGATCGTCTCGGAGGAGGCCGTGAAGGCCGAGAAGCAGGCGGACGGGACCTTCCTGGTGACGACGGATTACGGCGCGCACACGGCGCGCGCGGTGATCCTCGCCGTCGGCGTGCAGCACCGGCGGCTCGGCCTGCCCGGGGAGGACGAGCTGGTCGGCGCGGGCGTCAGCTACTGCGCCGTGTGCGACGGAGCGTTCTACGCCGGCAAGGACGTCGCCGTGATCGGCGGCGGCGACACGGCCCTGCAGGACGCGCTGTTCCTAGCGAACACCTGCCGCAGCGTCACCGTCGTCGTGCGGCGCGACCGGTTCCGCGGCGAGGCGGCGCTGGCACAGCAGCTGCGCGCCCGGGATAATGTCAGCGTCTGGTTCGAGCATCGGCCGGTGGGGTATGTGACGCTGGACGGCGCCTTGAGCGGCCTCAACGTCGAGGGCCCCGGGGGACAGCGGATGCTCTCCGTCGAGGGCGTGTTCCTCGCCGTGGGACAGGAGCCGTGCAGCGCTGCCTTCGCCGATCTGGCCGAGACCGACGCAGCGGGCTACTTTGCCGCGGGGGAGCGCTGCCGCACAGCCGTGCCGGGGCTTTACGTCGCGGGCGACTGCCGCACGAAGGAGATCCGCCAGCTCACCACCGCGGTGGGCGACGGCGCCGTCGCCGCGCTGGCGGCCTGCGCCGATCTGAACGCATACTGAGCGGAGAAAATTTTTTCTTGCCAAGCCATAGGATTTGCGGTAAAATAACGCAGTTAGTTCTGTTGTATTACGGATAATAAAACAAAAAGATAGATTATAGGAGGAACCTGTTATGATTTCTGCAGGCGATTTCAGAAACGGCGTAACGTTTGAGATGGACGGCAACGTGATGCAGGTCGTCGAATTCCAGCACGTCAAGCCCGGCAAGGGCGCCGCTTTCGTCCGCACCAAGATGAAGAACGTCATCACCGGCGCTGTGACCGAGACTTCGTTCAACCCCACCGCAAAGTTCGAGAACGCCACCGTGGACCGCAAGACCATGTCCTTCAGCTATGAGGATTCCGGTCTGTACTATTTCATGGATCCCGAGACCTATGACCTGGTGCCGGTCGACAAGAGCGTCCTGAGCGACAACTTCAAGTTCGTCAAGGAGAACATGGACTGCACCGTGCTCAGCTACAAGGGCAAGGTCTTCTCCGTCGAGCCCCCGTTCTTCGTGGAGCTTGAGGTCGTGGACACCGATCCCGGCTTTGCCGGCAACACCGCCACCAACGCCACCAAGCCCGCCACCCTTGAGACCGGCGCGGAGATCAAGGTCCCGCTGTTCATCGACAAGGGCGAGGTCATCAAGATCGACACCCGCACCGGCGAGTATCTGTCCAGAGCGTAAAACATGAACGATTCTTCAAAGGAGGATACCGGCATGACGACGACGGAAAAGGTCGCTTATCTGAAAGGCCTCATGGAGGGCATGAAGCTTGACACCGAGACCAACGAGGGCAAGCTGCTGAGCGTGATCGCGGACATTCTCGGCGACATGGCCGAGGATATGGAGGATATGGCCAGCGATCTGTTCGACCTCGGCGAGGACGTGGACGCCATCAGCGACGATCTCAGCGACGTGGAGGATTACCTCTGCGACGACGACTGGGATGACGAGGATGACGAGGACTGGGATGAGGATGACGAGGACGATGACGACGAGGAGCCGCTGTTCTTCGAGGTCACCTGCCCGGCCTGCGAGAAGACCATCACCGTGGATGAGGACGTGCTCAACCTCGGGTCCATCCAGTGCCCGAACTGCGGCGAAATGCTGGAGTTCGAATACGACGAGGACGACGAAGCACCGGAAGAGTAAGAAAGCCAAGCAATGGGCTGCCGCGCATAAATGCGGCAGCCCATTTTGCTTCGACAGAAAAAAGTACTTGACGTCCCACGGCTGGTGTGGTATTATTATCAAGCTCTTAAGAGCGCACATATCGCGGGGTAGAGCAGTTCGGTAGCTCGTCGGGCTCATAACCC
>CAMJPK010000187.1 GCA_946407675.1 uncultured Clostridia bacterium | reverse complement strand
CCTATTCGCTATTCTTTTTTTCGCTATCTGTTACACATCATTGTAGAACCTACAAAATTCGGTGTAGATTTTTTGCGGCAGATGCGATATACTGTAATGAACCAGATGCTCATTGAGAGGAGCTGATATACACGGTGAACATTGAGCTGAGCGATAAGGAGTTCCGGCGGCTGCTGGATCTCATCTACATTGGGAACTGGATCCTGAATTCCACCCGCGGCGAGGACCGCTTTGAGGACTATGACCTGCTGCAGGAGCGCTTCTTCAAGATGGCCGGGAAAAACGGCATGAAGTCGCTGGTGGAGAGCTATATGGGCCACTACTTCCCCTCCAAGGCCTATGAGGACGGCGGCATCCACGAGGCCATTGCCGACTATGAGGACGCCGTGTTTTTCGATATCCTCGCGGAGGAGCTCGCCCGGCGCGATATGCTGGAGGAGAACGTCAACCAGGAGGACATGAACGAGCTGACCGCCCGCATGAACGACTATATGGACGAGTTTGAGAAAAACGGCGTGGACCGGCTGACCGTCGAAGAGGGCTAGGCTGCCAATGGGTTCGATCGGAAAAATTTTGATCGGGGCGCTCATTTTGGCGCTGTGCGCCGCCGCGTGGTATCTGCTGACGCAGCGCAACCACGGCAGCTCCGGCTGCAGCGGCAACTGCGCCGGGTGCGGCGCGCAGTGTGAGAAGCGGAAAGAGAAATGACGGGCATTGCGGCGCGCCGCGGTCGTCGCGCCCTACGCCGGTGCCGCCGGTGCCGTATGTATAATCACCCCGCGTCCGGGCATACTGGACGCGAGGTGATTTTTTATGACTCCCAAGGAAGTTTTGTACGTCGAGGACGCGCTGGGCCACGCCCAGTTCCTCAAGACACAGTGCCAGGACGCGGTGGACGCGCTGCAGGACGCGAACCTCAAGCGCCAGGCCCAGCAGTGGCTGCAGGAGAATCAGGAGATCTTCCGCAGCTTCTATTCTCTCGTTTAAGGAGGACGCAAGCATGGACGACAAATGCATCATGGAAAACCTGCTCCTCGTCACGAAGGGAGCCTGTGATCTGTATCTGCACGGCTCCATCGAGTCGCCGACGGCCAACGTGCATCAGGCCTTCACCAACGCGCTGGACAGCACGCTGACCATGCAGGACGCCATCTACAAGCAGATGTCCGCTAAGGGCTGGTATCAGACCGAGATGGCCCCGCAGCAGCAGATCAACAAGGTTCACGCGAAGTTCGCGCCGCAGGCATGAGGCCGCTTGGCCGCGCCCGTCGGCGTGGCTGACGCCCTCCCTCGACGCAAAACGCGCCGCCCTCCCCGCCACGCTGGGGAGGGTTTACATAATTTACATTTGCGCTTTGCCCCGGGGCGTGGTATATTGAGGGCGTTCCGGGGCAAGGCCGTGGCGAGAGATATAGAGACACGGATGCGGGCAGGCACGATGTGCCCGCCCGCGTTTTTTGTTGACAGCGAAAACCGCTACGGCTCCCAAGGCGCATACGGTTTTCCTTCGAGAATGTCCGCGATCCGCTCACAGGCGTGACCATCGCCGTAAGGGTTGCAGGCGCCCGACATGCGTTTATATGCCGCTTCGTCCTCCAGCAGCTCCGTAAACACGCGATAGATCGTTTCCTCGTCTGTGCCCACAAGGCGAAGCGTGCCCGCCGCCACGCCTTCCGGCCGCTCCGTGGTGTTCCGCATGACCAGCACCGGAACGCCGTAAGACGGACATTCTTCCTGAATCCCGCCTGAATCTGTCAGGCAAAGATAGGCGCGCGATTCAAAGTTGTGGCAGTCAAACACCTCGATCGGTTCGATGATGTGGATCTGCTCGCAGCCGCCGAGCTCCTGCTCCGCCGCCTCGCGGACGACGGGATTCATATGGATCGGATAGATCGCGCGGCACTCGGGGTGTTCGTTCAGAACGCGCCGGATCGCCCGGAACATGTGATGCATCGGCTCGCCCAGATTCTCCCTGCGGTGGGCGGTGATGAAGATGAGCTTATGCTCCCCGACCCAATCCAGCTCCGGGTGACGGTAGTCCGCTTTCACCGTATGCCGCATCGCGTCGATTACCGTATTGCCGGTCACGTAGATGCGCTCCGGTTTATGCCCCTCGCGCAGAAGGTTGTCGCGGGAAAGCGGCGTCGGCGCGAAATTATACTCGCTGATGATCGAAACGGCTTCGCGGTTGAATTCCTCCGGATAAGGAGCGTAAATGTCGTATGTCCTCAGTCCGGCTTCGACATGTCCGACCGGGATCTGCAGGTAATAGCACGCCAGCGCCGTTACGAACGTGGTGGACGTATCGCCGTGGACAAGGACGACGTCCGGTTTTTCCTTTTCCAGCACCGCCTTGATCCCTTGCAGGATGCCGGTCGTGATGTCAAACAAGGTCTGTCTGTCCTTCATGATGTCCAGATCATAATCGGGAACCACCCCAAAGGTATGGAGGACCTGATCCAGCATCTGCCTGTGCTGGGCCGTTACACACACGACCACTTGCAGCCCTTCCCGCTTTTTCATCTCGTTCACGAGCGGGCAGATTTTGATTGCCTCCGGGCGCGTCCCGAAGACTGCCATGATTTTTCTTTTCATATCATTGTGCCTCAACGCTTCGTCTTTTTGTCGCTGTTCAGCATGTTATCGGTTCCGATACATTTTCTCGTAATAGTTACGATATTCACCGGAAATGATGGGTTCCCACCA
>CAMJPK010000186.1 GCA_946407675.1 uncultured Clostridia bacterium | reverse complement strand
CCACGCCCTCGCCGTACTCGCCGAGCACGATGGCGCCGACGGTGGCGACGGTCATGAGGAAGTTCTCGTCAAATACCTGCCCGTTGCGGATGCCCTTGAAGGCCTTGAGCAAGATGTCGTAGCCGACCAGCAGGTAGGGGATCAGGAAGAGGATGATGAGCGCCCACTTCGGCAGCTCCACCGGGATGATCTCCTCGCTGATGAGGAACAGCGGCACCCAGAAAACCGCGGCGATGATGATGCGCCAGAGCAGAGTTTTTTGTTTCTTGTTCATATGATTCGCAATCCTCTCTCAAAGCAGCCGGCATGCCAAATGCAGGCGCTGATATGTCTCAGGCAGTCGCTTGCCCTCCCGGCGCACGGCGGGAGGCAAGCGTCTGCCTCAAATGAAAACTTCGCAGTCCGGCTCGACCTTCTTGCAGTTGGCGACGACCTGCTTCATAACGGCGTCCACATCCGCGCCCTCCTCAAACTCGACCTTCATCTTGAGGGTCATGAAGCTGACGGTGCAGTCCTTGACGCCGGGGGTCTTCTTGGCGGCATCCTCCATCATGTTCGCGCAGTTGGCGCAGTCGACCTCGATCTTGTAGCTCTTCTTCATGGTTCGTCTTCCTTTCTTCGTTATTTGAAATCCATTGCATTTCACAGCGTCTGAATATACCCTTGGGGGTATTTTCATTATACCCCCAAGGGTATATTTGTCAAGTCCCTAAATGAAATTTTTTACGCTTCCGGCCGGATGCTGCGCCGGGCCTCGACAGCGAAGAAGGAGCAGGCCTCCGCCAGCGCGACGAGCTCTGCCAGATCCGCGTCCGGGTTATAGATCCTGATGACGCGGGAGAGATCGTCGAAGTTGTAGGCGTTCTTTGCGGCACTGGACGACAGCGTGTACTTTGCCACATAGTCCTCCTCGCTCTCGCTCGTCCAGAAGCCCTGGGTCACGCGGACAGCTCTGCCTTCTGCGCGGAAGTCCTTTGCATAGCCGGTGACGGCGTTGAGCATCAGCGCGAAGGCCGGACCGACCATGGAGCTGTACTTGCCGACGACGAATTGCAGCGGACCGTTCGTAAACAGCTGCAGGTTGCGGGTGTGGTAAGCGTCCACGACGCCCAGCGGCGTGTTGCCGATGGCGGCTGCCATCTCCACCGGCGGCAGGACGGACAGCACCGCGTCGTAGCTGCCCGCGGCGAACGCCTGCTTTGCCGTCTCCAGGAAGTTTGCGCGGGAGACGTAGCCGGGGCAGATCGTCACAGTGAGCTTTTCCAGCTCGACGGTCGTCGGCTCGCTCACCTTCGCCAGCTCCTCACGGGGCATGGGAAACGCGATGCCGTAGGCGCTGGCAAAGGTGTCCAGGATCCCCAGCGTGCGCTGATAGTGCATCTCGTTGCCCATCGCCGCGCCGCCGGACAGGACAAAGTAGCGGTTGCCCGTCCGCTCGCGGATGAAGAAGCGGGCCAGATCCGCGCCGGCCTGGAACTCAAAGGGCTGGCCGGGGCCGAACATGCCGAGGAACCACGGATTGTCCGTCACGGCGTCGAAGTCCTCGGCGGCAACGGTGCCGGAGGCCAGCATGTAGTAGGCCTTGTTCTTCTCGCACAGCGCGACCTCCGCGCGCAGGTCGTAGCTCAGAAAGCTCATGAAGCCCTCCACGCCCTCGTCGCAGGCCTGCTGGATGAAGGCAAGCTCCTGCTCGGCGCTCAGGATGGAGTCGGAGTAGACGAACTTGACCATCTCGAAGTTGCTTTCGATATAGCCCTGCAGATACTCGCGGAAGCCGATGACCTCGTCGTCGCCGGTATTGTAGACGATGACGCCGATCTTGTGCACCGGCTCCTGCGTATAGCGCGGGGCGGCGGGCTGCGCGCTGCCGCAGGCGGCGAGGCCGAGCGCAAGCGCCAGCACAAGCGCGAGCGCGATCAGTTTTTTGCTCATGCGTTGCCTCCTTTCGTGAACAGGTGGCATGCCACTTCATGGTCCGGCGCAAGCTGCGTCAGCTTCGGCCGTTCCGTGCGGCAGATGTCCATGCAGTGGGGGCAGCGGTCGGCGAAGGGACAGCCGGCGGGCACGTCCAGCGGGCTGGGAGGTTCGCCCTTGATGGGCTCGATCTTCTTGGAGAAGTCCATCTTCGTGTCGAAGATGGCGTCCAGCAGCGCCTTCGAGTACGGATGGCAGCAGACGTCCGCCATGCCCTCGCCGGGCATGACCTCCACGATGTTGCCGAGGTACATAACCGCGATCTGATGGGAAAAGGACTGGATGAGGCCGAGGTTGTGGCAGATGAAGCCGATCGTGATGTTCTTCTCGCGCTGGAGCTTCGTGATGAGCTCGATGACGGTCTCCTGCACGCTGACGTCCAGCGCGCTGGTGGCCTCGTCCATGACGATGATCTCCGGCTCAAGCGCCAGGGCGCGCGCGATGGCGACGCGCTGGCGCTGGCCGCCGGACATGTTGTGCGGATAGCGGTCGGCGAAGTCGCCGGGCAGCTCGACCAGCTCCAGCAGCTCGCGGGCCTTCGCGTCCTTTTCCGAGAGCTTGATGCGCTTGTAGTTGAGCAGCGGCTCGCAGACGATGTCCTTGATCTTCATTTTCGGGTTGAAGGACGTGGAGGGATCCTGGAACACCATCTGGATGTGCTGGCGGTTTTCCCACAGCTCCTTGCCCTTGAGCTTGGTGATGTCCTTGCCGTGGAACCAGATCTCGCCCTCGCTGGGG
>CAMJPK010000185.1 GCA_946407675.1 uncultured Clostridia bacterium | reverse complement strand
GAGTGGAACTGCTTCCTGTGCAAATGAAAATGCCCTGCGGCGCAAAAAGCGCCGCAGGCATCAGGATAAAAACATATCGACGTCTTCGATCGTCAGACCGTCGTGCAGCGCGAGATTGAGCGCATAGCCGATGAGCTTCGCGACATCTCGAACGTTTTTGTCGATCTCCCGCGGCGTGACGATCATGCCGCCGGCCTCGCCGAAGGCGGCGGGGTCCGGCTGCGCGCCGGCGCGCGCGGCGAGGTCGAGCGTCAAGGTGGCGGCGTCCACTACCGTCGGCACGCCCACCGCAATGACCGGGACGCCCAGCGTCTCGCGGTTGAGCGCCGCGCGGGCATTGCCGACGCCGGAGCCGGGGACGATGCCGGTGTCCGCGATCTGCACCGTGCGGCACAGGCGGCCCGGCTCGCGGGAGGCCAGCGCGTCGATGGCCACCACCGCCGCGGGCTTCACCGTCTCCGCGACGGCGCGGACGAGGGCACTGCTCTCGATGCCCGTCGTGCCCAAAACGCCGCTGCACACCGCGCTGACGGGCCGGAATTCCCCAAACTCCTCCGGGAGCTGCTGCGTCAGGTGCCGCGTCACCATGACGCAGTCAACGGCGTCCGGTCCGACGGCGTCCGGCGTGATCGCCCGGTTGCCGAGCCCCACCACGAGGCAGGCATCCGCCGGCGCGAGGGGGAGTAAGCTGCGCAGCGTGTCCGAAAGCAGCCCGCAGGCCTCCGGAAACGCGTTTTCTTCCCGGCGGATCAGCGCGTCCAGCTCCACGGTGACGTAGGTGCCGCGCGGCTTGCCGAGCGCCGCCTCGCCCCGCGCGTCCAGCACCTCCACCGTCGTCACGGCGAAGCTGCCCCGTTTTTCGCGCCTTGCCCGGACGCCCGCGGGGGAGGCGTCCGACGGCTGCGCCTCGCGCCACAGCGCCTCCGCCTCCAGCGCCAGATCGGTGCGGATCGTACGATTCATAGATGTGCCTTTCTAAACCAGTATTGATACAAGATTTTGTGGTTAGTATGGCCCCTCAAAAAATTCTTATTCCATTTTTGAAAAAAAGCTTGATTTTTCAATGCTCTACTGTTAAAATGTCATTCCGTGAGTTCATATGTACCGTGCCGTATCACTGTGCGTTTGACCGCTGATACTTTTTAGGAGGAGGTGGCGAAAGAAACCATGCCCAACATCAAGTCTTCTGCAAAGAGAGACCAGCTTGCCAAGGCCCGCGCTGCGAAGAACAAGGCCGGCAAGAGCGCGCTCAAGACCAGCATCAAGAAGTTCCATGCCGCAGTTGCCGAGGGTGATAAGGACGCAGCCGTCAGTACCTACAAAGTCGCTGTCAAGGCCATTGACAAGGCGGCCGGCAAGAACCTGATCCACAAGAACAACGCTGCGAACAAGAAGTCCAAGATGACCCTGAAGCTCAACGCAATGGAGTAATTCAGAGCATTCGAAATAACACCGCTTCGTCTCTCACCGCGAAGCGGTTTTTTCGTACCTATACATATGCAAACGCCGCTTCCGACACGCGGAAGCGGCGCTTTTTCATACAGTTCAAACTGTTTACTCGATGGGCAGCCATGCCTCGAAATAGCCGGTCAGGACATCGTTTTCCAGCACGCTGGCGAGCAGCACGCCGCAGATCGGGCCGAAGATGCGGATGCCCTGCTCGTCGGCGTAGTCGATGGCGTACTGCAGCAGACTCGGCGCGAAGCAGCCGCGTCCGCCGCTGTTTTTGAAGATCGTGTGGATGCTCTTGCGCGAGGGGATCACCGCCATCGGCGGCTTGATCTCAAAGTGCAGCGCGTCGGCGTACTTGCGCGTCAGGGAAAAGCCCCAGCGGTAGCTGTCCTCGCTGCCGGGCAGCGGCGCGTCCGCGTTCATCTCAAAATAGCGGTTGTTGAAGGGCAGCGCCTTGAGCCATTGCCGCGCAAGGCCCTTGAGCCCGCCGCCGATGTCGTAGGCGTTGCCGACGCGGTTGATAAAGCGCACGAACTCCGGCGAGGCGCTGATCTCGCAGCGGTAGAGCAGATCGTCGATGCGCGCAAGGTCCTGCCGGTGCTCCTCCAGGCGCTGCAGCTGCAGCTGGGCGCGCGCGATGGTCTCGCGCAGCTCGTCCTCCTTGCCGGAGAGCATCGTGTCCAGCGCCGCGATGGAGGGGATGCGCACGATATCCGCGATCTGGTCGATGGAAAAGCCAAAGTTCTTGAACCAAAGGCAGTCCATGAGGAAGTTGATGTCCCACGCGTCATAATAGCGGTAATCGTTGTTCTCGCCCTTGCGCGGCGTGACGACGCCCTTCTTCTCGTAATAGCGCAGGATGTCCGGGGAAACGCCGAGAATGCGGGCGACATCTCCGATTTTATAGATCATTCCGGCGCCTCCTTTCGGCAGAAGTAACAAACTAATTATATCGGATTTTCAAGATAATGCAAGGGTTTTCCCCTTGACTTTGGAATGATGCCAAGGTTTATACTAATCTAGGCAGAAAATCTTTAGAACAGTTTTATCATATGACAGGAGGATTTGATCATGGCGTACATGCCCCTTCACAAGGACAAGCTCTATCTGGAAACCGAAAAGATGCCCAAGATCTGGGACCTCAGCCAGCCCTGGGGCTGGGACACCCCGCTTTGGCCCTTCCCCGGCGCCCGCTCTGACCTGAACTTCCCCCGCGGCCAGTATCTGGAGCGCTTCCACAAGCGCACCAACACCTACACCGGCACCCTGCACGCCGCCACCCACTGCGACGCCCCGAACCACACCCTGCA
>CAMJPK010000184.1 GCA_946407675.1 uncultured Clostridia bacterium | reverse complement strand
TCATCGCCCACGTCGACCACGGCAAGACCACGCTCGTGGACGAGATGCTCAAGCAAAGCGGCGTTTACCGCGAAAATCAGGAGGTCGTGGACCGTGTCATGGACTCCGGCGACCTTGAGCGCGAGCGCGGCATCACGATCATGGCGAAAAACACCGCCGTCACCTATAAGGATACAAAAATCAACATCGTCGACACCCCGGGCCACGCCGACTTCGGCGGCGAGGTGGAGCGCATTCTGAAGATGGTCAACGGCGTGCTGCTGCTCGTGGACGCCGCGGAGGGCCCCATGCCGCAGACGCGCTTCGTGCTCTCCCGCGCGCTGGAGCTCGGCCACCGCGTTATCGTCGTCGTCAACAAGATCGACCGCCCCGACCAGCGCATCCACGAGGTCGTGGACGAGATCCTGGAGCTGCTGATGGACCTGGACGCCACGGACGAGCAGCTCGACAGCCCGATGCTGTTCTGCTCCGGCCGCAACGGCACGGCGAGCTATTCGCCCGACGTCGTCGGCACGGACTTAACGCCGCTGTTCGAGACCATTCTGGAGTATATCCCCGCCCCGGAGCAGGACGTGGACAAGCCGTTCCAGATGCTTGTCAGCTCCATTGACTACAACGACTATGTCGGCCGCATCGCCATCGGGCGGATCGAGCGCGGCATCGTGAAGCAGAACCAGGAGATCGAGGTCTGCAACTACCCCGATCCCGACGCGCCCACGCTCAAGGCCAAGGCCGTCTCCCTGTATGAGTTCGACGGCCTCAACCGCGTCCCCGTGACCGAGGCCGCCGCCGGCAGCATCATTGCCATGAGCGGCATCGGCGACGTCACGATCGGCGATACGATCTGCGCGAAGGGCTTTGCCGAGCCGCTGCCCTTTGTGAAGATCTCCGCCCCCACGCTGGAGATGACCTTCTCCGTCAACGACAGCCCCTTCGCCGGACGCGAGGGCAAGTTCGTCACCTCCCGCCAGATCCGCGAGCGCCTGATGCGCGAAACGCTCAAGGATGTCTCCCTGCGCGTTTCCGAGACGGACAGCACCGACGCTTTCAACGTCGCCGGGCGCGGCGAGATGAGCCTGTCCATCCTCATCGAGACCATGCGCCGCGAGGGTTACGAATTCCAGGTCAGCCCCCCGCGCGTGCTCTACCAGACCATCGAGGGGAAGAAGTGCGAGCCGATCGAGCGCGTCGTCGTGGACGTCCCGCAGGACTTTGTCGGCGCGGTCATCGAGAAGCTCGGCTCCCGAAAGGGCGAGCTGCTGGAAATGACGCCGCTGGGCAGCCGCATGAAGGTGGAATTCCTCGTCCCGAGCCGCGGTCTGTTCGGCTATCGCAACGAATTCCTGACCGACACCAAGGGCGAGGGTATCATGGCCAGCGTCTTTGAGAGATATGAACCCTACAAGGGCGACATCGCCCGCCGCAACACCGGCTCCCTCGTCGCGTGGGAGACCGGCGACAGCGTCACCTACGGCCTCTTCGCCGCCCAGGAGCGCGGCGCGCTGTTCATCGGCCCCGGCGTCCCGGTCTACGGCGGCATGGTCATCGGCGAGAGCCCGAAGCAAGAGGACATCACGCTGAACGTCTGCAAGCGCAAGCAGCTCACGAATACCCGCGCCGCCGGCAGCGACGAGGCCCTGCGCCTCACCCCGCCGCGCCAGATGAGCCTGGAGCAGTGCCTCGAGTTCCTCGCCGACGACGAGCTTCTGGAGGTCACGCCGAAGTCCCTGCGCCTGCGCAAGCGCATCCTCGACCATGACCGCAGAATGAAAGCCGTCTACGGCGGAAAGAATAAATAAGGACGCAACATGCCCACATGCAGGCCCCCAGTCTGTAGGGGCCGACGCCCTCGGCGGCCCGCCGCTGCGCGGCAACACCTCATCCGGCGCTGACGCGCCACCTCTTGCCCGCTTGCCGGTTTTCCTCCCTTTACAAAAAACACTTTACAAACCTTATTCCATGTGATACACTAATCCAGCTTGTGCCCGTGTTCTCAGTTTCGGCGGCTCCTTTCTGCCCCGCTACTTGGATCACAGGGTATGATAAATAAGAAAGGAAGTATGCAAAATGATTACCAAAGACCAGAAGACCGCCGTGATCGAGGCGAACAAGACCCACGAGGGTGACACCGGTTCTCCGGAGGTCCAGATCGCCATTCTGACCGAGCGCATCCGCCAGCTCACCGAGCACCTGAAGGACCATCCCAACGACAAGCACAGCCGTCTGGGCATGTTCAAGATGGTCGGTAAGCGCCGCAGACTGCTCGACTATCTGATCAAGACCGACATCGAGCGTTACCGTGCGATCATCGCAAAGCTGGGCATCCGCAAGTAAGTTTTGCGGGGTTTTCAGCATCCGAAGGGTATGAAGGTTTTTGTTGCAGGGGACAATTGAATCGTCCCCTGCATTTTTTCAAGCGAAACAAGGAACCGATGGAGCGGCCGGACTTTCGTATTTGAATGTGCGCCCTTTCTCCACAGGACGCAGCTTCAAGTGCGAAATGGCCGGCGCTCCGAGAAATAAATAAAGAAAAGGAGCTTTCAAATGATCATCACCAACAAGCAGTTCGACGTGAAGACCTATGAGATCGACTTCTGCGGCCGCCCGCTGAAGATGGAAGTCGGCAAGATGGCGGAGCTCTGCAACGCCGCCGTGTTCGTCCAGTACGGCGAGACCACCGTGCTCGTCACCTGCACGGCCTCCGCCCGCCCGAAGGACGGCATCGACTACTTCCCCCTGAGCGTGGACTTCAACGAGAAGCTCTACGCCGTGGGCCGCATCCCCGGCAGCTTCATGCGCCGCGAGGGCAAGCC
>CAMJPK010000183.1 GCA_946407675.1 uncultured Clostridia bacterium | reverse complement strand
CACGATGTGGTTGTCGTAGTCGAGGAAGATGGACTGGGCGTAGACGTGCATGTTGAGATCGCGGATGCGCCGGAGCTGGTCAGGACGCGTGATCTGGCAGTGTACGACGCCGTGGCGGTGATCCGCGCGCGGATGCTCCCGCAGGGCGAGGTCGACGGCGTTCAGCACCTGATCCAGACAGGCGTCGCCGATGGCGTGAATGGCGACCTGCATGCCGTGGGCGTTGGCGTAAGACACCATGGCGTTCATATGCTCCGCGCTGAACAGGGAGAAGCCGCTGGTCTCCGGCAGATCGTCATAAGGACGGGAGAGGTGCGCGGTATGGCTGCCCAGCGCCCCGTCGCCCAGCATTTTGAGCGGGCCGATCCGGAAGAGCGGACTGCCGCTGCCGGTGACGTTCCCGGCCTCTACAAAGCGCCGCAGCTCGGGCAGCGTCGTGAAGTTTGATTGTTCGTACACGCGAACGGTGAGCTCCCCGCTCTCTTCCAGTTCCCGGTAGGCTGCGTTGACGGTTTCAAAGGGGACGGCGCGGAACACGCAGTAATCGTCGCTCTGGGAACTCGTCACGCCGTAGCTGTTCAGTGCCCGGCAGGCCAGACGGATCATGTCCTTCAGCTCTTCCTTATCCGGCAGCGGGATGAAAGGCGTCAGCATGTCCATCGCGTTGTCGAAGAGGCGTCCATCCGGCGCGCCGTTTTCCATGCCGACCGTCCCGCCCGCGGGCGAGAGGGTGTCTGCGGTGATGCCCGCGATCTCCAGCACGTGGGAATTGACGACGCAGCAGTGTCCGCAGGCGCGGGTGATCACGATGGGGATCTCCGTGGAGATCGCGTCCAGATCGGCCCGGTTCGGCATACGGGAGACGTCCGAGAAATAGTCCTGGTTCCAGCCGCGGCCGAGCAGCCAGCGGCCTTCCCGCGGGGGATGCCCGGCGGCGTAGTCCCGCAGATATGTCATCATGCCGGAGAGACTGTCGGTATGCTGCGCAAGCTGCGCCATGTTCAGTGCCTGACCGAAATTCAGCAGGTGCATGTGCGAGTCGTTGAAGCCGGGGCAGACAAAGCGTCCGCCCAGATCCGTGCAAGCCGTCTCTCCGTCGGCAAGGGCCAGGATCTCCGCGTCCGTGCCGACGGCGGATATATGGTCGTCTTCTATCAGAAACGCCTGCCGGAGAGACGCTTCCCCGGTATAGACACAGCCGTTATAGAAGATCGTTTTCACAGCGTCGCGACCTCTCTTTCATCCTCGTAGAAGAGGGCAGCGGACTCGTCCACCGTGCCGATGTTCATGAAGCGGGCCTTGTAATCCTTGAGGAGGCGGAAATAGTCGCCCGAGAGGATCAGGATGACCGCGACGTTGACAAAGGTCGGGATGGCGGAGGTGATATCCACAACCGTCCAGATGAAGCCCTGGTTGTTGGTCTTGACAAGGTAGATCGTCCAAAGAAGGCCGGGCAGAGCACGAACCGCGTAAAAGACCTTCATGAGGATCTTCTTCCACTGGGAATCATCCTTGCCGATATGCTCGAGAATCGCGAGGTAGTAGGTGAACCAGCCGCCCGAGGTGGTGACCGTAAAGATGACCATGACGAGCGCCAGCAGGTAGGCGCCGATCTGGCCGAAGCCCTGTGCAAAGGCGCTCAGAGCCAGGGTGCCGCCGTTGGTGCCGTCGGTCCAGGCACCGCTGAGAATGACGGAGAGCGCCGTAATCGAGCAGATGACGAAGGTGTCGAAGAAGACCTCAAAGGAGCCCCAGAGTCCCTGCTCGACGGGATGGATGGTCTTGGCGGAGGAATGGATCATGGGCGAGGTGCCCCAGCCGGCCTCGTTGGAGTACACGGCGCGGGCCATGCCGACGCGAACCATCTGGCTCACCGCGCAGCCTGCGAAGCCGCCGATGGCTGCCGTGCCGGTGAAGGCGTTGGTGAAGATGGCGGCGACAGCAGCGGGCACGCGGGGAAGGTTCACGAGGATCATCACGATGCCCATGACGATGTACACAAGACTCATGATGGGGACGAGCTTGGAGAAAATCCTGGCAACGCCCTTGGTGCCGCCGCTGGTGATCAGGTAGCCGAGCACCGTAATGCCGACGCCGACGAGGATGATGCCGTCGACGGTCATGCCGCCGAGCTGCACCTCACCGAGGTTCAGCGCGCCCGCCACCACCTGGGAGGCGGTAAGCGTGGAGGAAGTCACGAAGAAGGTGGAAAAGATGCCGATGGCGAAGATCACGGCGGGGATCAGCCAGAGCTTGCCCCAGTGCCTCTTGTCTCCCAGCCCCAGCTCCATGTAATAAGTGGGGCCGCCGTAAGTATCGCCGTTGGGCTTATGCCGCCGGTAGTAAAGGCCCAGCGTGACCTCGACCTGCTTGAGGATCATGCCGAGGGCTGCCGTTGCCCACATCCAGAACACCGCGCCGGGGCCGCCGGCCGCGACTGCGGTAGCCACGCCCGCGATGTTGCCGAAGCCGACCGTGCCGCCGACGGCAGTGACGATCGCCTGGAAAGGACTGAGCATGCCCTCGCGATTCTGCGTACCGGCATCGGTCGTGCGGTGGAAGAGTGTGCCGATGGTGTGGCTCCAGATCCGCCCGAAATAGCGGAACTGGAAGAAACCGGAGCGAATGGTGAAGTAGAGGCCGGTGACGACCATCAGCACGATCAGGGGCAGCAGCAGGTAGGTGTCCTTCAGCAGCGATTTAAACCGGGGCAGCAGCGCCTTGTCAATGCCCTTCAGGCCCAGCTTTTTGGCCTCCAGGTGCACGGCGATGAATATGCCCAGGAAGTACAGCACCGCGGGCACGATGGCGCGCACGATGATGTTGGA
>CAMJPK010000182.1 GCA_946407675.1 uncultured Clostridia bacterium | reverse complement strand
ATCATGCTCAAGAAGACGAAGATGTTCGCGGGCGATCCGGCTCCCTTCGTCATGGAGCTGCCGGCCTACCACGCACCGAGCATCGGCAACGTCCTGCGCAGCATGTGGGAGCGCGGCTGGAGCTTTATCAAGCGCGCCGGCACCGTCATTCTGCTCAGCTCCATCATCATCTGGGCGCTCAGCTCGCTCGGCAGCGTCAACGGCAAGTTCGGCATGGTCGATGAACTCTACGAGGATGAGGACCTTGTCACCGAGGAATATGTCGAGGTTGTCGCAGACCGTCTCGGTGTGGAGCCCGACGAGGTCACCCCGATGGACGACTCCATCCTCGCAGGCGTCGGCAACGCCGTGTCCGTGATCTTCAAGCCGCTTGGCTTTGGCTCCTGGCGTCCGACCGTCGCCACGGTCACCGGCCTGGTGGCAAAGGAAGAGGTCGTCGGCACCTTCGGCGTCCTGTATAACTACGACGACGCGGACGGTGAAGACGAGCTTGAGGAAAACGGCGATCAGATCTGGGACAATGTCGCTGCGGACTTCAACGCCTTCTCCGGCGGCCACGGCATGCTGGCGGCCTTCGCGTTCATGCTCTTCAACCTGCTGTGCGCGCCATGCTTCGCGGCGATGGGCGCCATCAAGCGGGAGATGAACAATGCCAAGTGGACCTGGTTTGCCATCGGCTATATGTGCGTGTTCGCCTACATCATTGCCCTGATCGTCTACCAGCTCGGCCTGGCCTTCACGGGCGGGATTCAGATCGCCGGCCTGATCGTCGCGATAGCGCTGCTGATCGGCCTGCTCTACATGCTCTTCCGTCCGTACAAGGAAGCGACGCGCCTCTCCGACGCTGTCACTGCGAAGGCACAATGATATGGCAACCATTCTCGTGATTGCAGCTCTCATCCTCCTCGCCGCCGCAGCTGTGGCTGTCCTGTGGCGGGATAAAAAGCAGGGAAAGTCCAGCTGCGGCGGCAACTGTAACTGCTGCGCAAACTGCGGCGCCTGTCATTCCGGCGAAGCGGTGAGAGCAAAGCGATAAGGGGCGTCCTTCGCCTGAACGCATAGAAACACCAATAGAGAACGCCCATCAACATTCGTTGCAAGTCAAGGTTTGATTGATGGGCGTTTCTTTACAAAAGGTAGAAAGACATGGAACCCACAAAGAAATACCATATTGAGAAAAATACCGTGCAGGAGACGCTGATCATCCCGCTGTTCGGGCGGCTTGTGTGCTCCGAGCGCTTTCCGCAGCTCTTTTCCGACCCGGAGGCAAAGCGCATTTGCGACTCCTTGGATTATGACTTCTCCGAGAAACGGAAAAAGATGGAGCGCCAGGCAGGGCTCTTCGGTACGCTGGAGGTGGCACAGCGGCAGTATGACCTGCAATGTGAGGTGCGCTCCTATCTGAAGGAACACCCGCGCGCCGCCGTTATCAACCTCGGCTGTGGTCTGGATGACAGCTTTCACAAGTGCGACAACGGCCTGTGCCGCGGCTATAACCTTGACCTGCCGGACGTGATCGCGGTGCGCAATGCACTTCTGCCGGCCGGAGATCGGGAGGAGAATATCGCCTTTGATTTGAATAACCTTGCATGGATGGAGCGCATCGACGCAAGTGACGGCGCGGTTTTCTTCGCCGCGGGCGTGTTCTATTACTTCAAAACGGTGGACCTGAAAACGCTCTTTTCCGCCATGGCAGAGCGTTTCCCCGGCGCGGTGCTGGCCTTTGACACCTGCAATCAGCGCGGTGCGAAGCTGATGCGGAAGACATGGTTGAAGGAGGCGGGCATTACCGATGTCGGCGCGTATTTCTCGTTGGAGAATGAAAGCGAGTTGAAGGCATGGAGCAGCCGTTTCGCCTCCGTTTCTGCAAAAAGCTATATGCGCGGCTACCGGGATATCTATCGAGATGTCAGCGCGTTCCACAAGCTGATGCTGCGCTTTTGTGACAGCACGGTAAAAATGAAAATCGTAAGAATCGCATTCCAATGAAGGAGCAAAACCGATGATCAAAACCACACTGAAAATCGAGGGAATGGTCTGCGGGATGTGCGAGGCGCACATCTGCGAGACAATCCGCAAAGCAGTGCCGGGCGCAAAGAAGGTCACGGCTTCTCATAAGCGCGGAGAGGCAAGCTTCTTGTGTGAAACCCCCGTTGACGAAGCGGCGCTGAAGAACGCCATCGCCGCGACTGGCTATACCTGTCTATCCGCGGAAAGCGCTCCGTATGAGAAAAAGGGCCTGTTCGGGAGATGAAGGCGATCCTTGTAGGCCTGCTGATCCCGTTTCTCGGCACAGCGGCGGGATCTGCCTGCGTGTTCTTCATGCGCCGGGCCCTCAGCACCGCCGTCCGGCGGGCGCTGACCGGCTTTGCCGCCGGCGTGATGGTGGCCGCTTCGATCTGGAGCTTGATCATACCAGCCATCGAGCAATCCGGTGCGATGGGGAAATTGGCCTTTTTGCCCGCCTTTCTCGGCTTCTGGTGCGGCATTTTGTTTTTGCTGGCGCTGGACCGCCTGATCCCGCACCTGCACGCAAATGCGCAGCAGGTCGAGGGACCGAAGAGCCATTTGAAACGCACTACCATGATGGTGCTGGCTGTGACACTGCACAACATCCCGGAGGACATGGCCGTGGGCATCGTCTATGCCGGCGTGCGAAACGGCAGCGCCCTCATCACGGCGGGCGGCGCCCTCTCGCTGGCGCTGGGCATCGCGATCCAGAATTTCCCTGAGGGCGCGATCATCTCCATGCCGCTGCACGCGGAGGGCAAGCGCAGGGGAGAGGCCTTTGGGCTCGGCGTCCTCTCCGGCGCGGTGGAGCCGGTCTTCGGCTTCCTGACCGTGCTGTTGTCCGTTCTGATCGGCCCGGCGATGCCGTATTTGCTCTCCTTTGCGGCGGGCGC
>CAMJPK010000181.1 GCA_946407675.1 uncultured Clostridia bacterium | reverse complement strand
GGCTTGCCCCCGCCGCGCCCGCGGGACGCCGCGGAGCGCCGCGAGACGTACCCCTCAGCCGCCTTGCGGCGGCAGCTCCCCTTTCAGGGGAGCCAAGGAAAAGGTGGGGCGGTATTGACAGCTTTGATATACTATTGGCAGAAACCATTTAGAAACGAGGTATGCACCATGCGAATCGCGGTCACCTATGAAAATGAGACGGGCGAGGTGTTCCAGCACTTCGGCCACACGCAGTTCTTCAAGCTCTACGACGTCGAGGGCGGCGCCGTCGTCAAGTCCCTCGTCATCGCCGCGCCCGAGCAGGGGCACGACGCGCTGGCGGGCTTCCTCGCGCAGATGCGCGTAAACGCCCTGATCTGCGGCGGCATCGGCGGCGGGGCGCGCGCGGCGCTGGAGGACGTCGGCGTGATCCTCTACGGCGGCGTCGCCGGGGACGCGGACACGGCGGTCAACGCCTTTTTGCACGGCACGCTCGGCTATGATCCCGACGTGCACTGCCACCACCACGACGCAAGCGAGCACCACGCCTGCGGCGAGCACGAATGCCACCACCATGGGCAGGACGCGGGCCACGACTGCTCCGGCTGCCGCCACGCGGGCTCGTAAAGGGGCGAACGGCAAACATTTCTTCCCAAAGCGCCTGCCATTCGGCCGGGAGAAACGTATCAACTGATGAAACATTCTTTGGAGGGCATCATCATGGATCAGGAAAAAGAACCCCGGCAGCTGGAAGACAAAGAGCTGGATGCGGCTGCGGGCGGATACGGGCACTTCACTCAAACCTATGCCTGTGACCACGAGTGCGGAAGAACAAGCTCCTCCTTCGGAACGCCCTGTCCGTGCGGCGGACTGTTCAGGATCCAGGTGTTCACCGCCTGAGAAACGGCGTGCGGCAAAGAAAACAGATGAAATCGCCCCCGGACGGGATCGTCCGGGGGCGACGTGCGTTTTCGATTGCTTACTTGTGGTCGACGGAGTACATATGCTCGATGAGGCAGAGCATCTTGTCGGAGTAGCCGTACTCGTTGTCGTACCAGCTCACGACCTTGACGAAGTGGTCGTTGAGCGCGATGCCGGCGGCGGCGTCGAAGATGGAGGTGCGGGTGTCGTTCAGGAAGTCGCTGGAGACGACGGCCTCCTCGGTGTAGCCGAGCACGCCCTTGAGCTCGCCCTCGCTGGCCTCCTTCATGGCCTTGCAGATCTCGTCATAGGTGGCGGGCTTCTCGAGCACGGCGGTCAGGTCCACAACGGAGACGTCGAGGGTGGGAACGCGCATGCTCATGCCGGTCAGCTTGCCGTTCAGGTCGGGAATGACCTTGCCGACGGCCTTGGCCGCGCCCGTGGAGGACGGGATGATGTTGCCGGTGGCGGTGCGGCCGCCGCGCCAGTCCTTGACGGAGACGCCGTCGAGGATGCGCTGCGTCGGGGTGACGGAGTGCACGGTGGTCATCAGGCCTTCCTTGATGCCGAACTTCTCATGCAGGACCTTGGCGATGGGCGCCAGGCAGTTGGTGGTGCAGCTCGCGTTGGAGACGAAGGTCATGTCGCTGGTGTACTTTTCGAGGTTGACGCCCGTGACGAACATCGGGGTGTCGTCCTTGCTGGGGGCGCCCATGATGACGTGCTTCGCGCCGGCGTCGATGTGCGGCTGGGCCTTCTCCTTGGTGAGGTTCAGACCGGTGGACTCGCAGATATACTCCGCGCCGACCTCGCCCCACTTGAGGTTGGAGGCGTCCTTCTCGCAGAAGCAGCGGATCGCCTTGCCGTTGATGATGATGTGGCTGTCGTCGTAGTCCACGGTGCCGTTGAACTTGCCGTGCATGGTGTCATACTTGAACATATACGCGAGATAGTCCGGCGTGCACAGGTCGTTGATGCCGACGATCTCAATGTCCGGGTGCTGCAGCGAGCAGCGCATGATCATGCGTCCGATGCGGCCGAAGCCGTTGATGCCAACTTTGATTTTACCCATTTTGTATTCCCTCCGTAAAATGATAGTATGGACGTTTATAAATAAGCAAATCTGCTTTGCTTACGTGGAAGATTGATCGACGCTGCGGGAGAAGGAGACGCCGTCCTTGTGGAGATAGACGTCCAGCTTCACGCGGTCGGCCCGCATCAGGCTCTGCGTGAACTCGTAGCAGCGGCCGTCGGCGTCAAAGGTGCGGCGCTGGACGGAAAAGCCGCAGCTGCCCGGCTTGCAGCGCAGCAGCTCGCCCTCGGCGCGGCCGATCACGACGGCCTCGTAGCTGTCGACCGCGTTGGCCGGGACGACGCCCACCTCGTAGAGCAGCGAATAGAAGCTGTGCGTCTCCACAAGCTCGCGCGTGAGGTTCGGGTAGAGCGCGCAGGCGTAATAGCTCGTCTCGAGGATCAGCGGCTCGTCGTTGACGTTGCGGATGCGGGTGAAGCGGTAGACGCGCGCGTCCGGATCGCGCAGCTCCAGCACCTTGACGATGTCCGGCGTCGGCTGGATCACGTCGAATTCGATGAGGGTGGAGGACGGCGTCATGCCCATCGCGCGGATCTCGCTGGTGAAGGAGTAGACGTTCTCCGTCCTTCGCCGGACCTTCGGCGCGGCGACAAAGGTGCCCTTCCCCTGCTTGCGCACGACCAGCCCCTCCGATTCGAGGATGCCGATCGCCTGGCGCACCGTGCTGCGCGAGACGTTGTACGCGCGGCACAGCTCCGCCTCGCTGGGCAGCAGCTCGCCCGCGCTGAGCGTCCCCGCGGAGAGATTGCGCTTGACGGTGTTGACGATCTGCGAATACAGGGGGATGTCGCTGTCGAGCGAGAGCTCGCTCAAAAGGATCGGGTTGCTCTCCATGGGGCGTTGTTCCTCCAGCCGGTCTAATAGAGGTATTATAACGCAAGCGTGTGAAAAATGCAACGATAATGTTGTCG
>CAMJPK010000180.1 GCA_946407675.1 uncultured Clostridia bacterium | reverse complement strand
TATTACGGCGGCGTCCACCCGGCGGAGCGCAAGGAGTTCGCCGAGTACATCGCGCTGTCCCGCTTCCCGGAGCCGGACGAGGTCGTCATCCCCATGTCCCAGCACATCGGCGCCCCGGCCAACCCCGTCGTCAAGGTCGGCGACCATGTCAAGGTCGGCCAGGTCATCGGCGAGCAGGCCGGCTTCATCAGCGCCCCGGTGCACGCCTCCGTCAGCGGCGAGGTCGTCGCCGTCGAGCCGCGGCTGCACCCGATCCAGGGCGTGCCGGCCATGGCCGTCGTCATCAAAAACGACAAGAAGAACGAGCTTGCGGAGACGGTCAAGCCCCACGGCGAGCTGGCCGCGCTCAGCCCGGACGAGATCATCGACATCGTCAAGGACGCCGGCATCGTCGGCATGGGCGGCGCGGGCTTCCCGACCTACGTGAAGCTCAAGCCCGGCAAGCCGATCGACGCCGTGCTCATCAACGCCTGCGAGTGCGAGCCGCTGCTCACCGCGGACCACCGCGTGCTGCTGGAGCAGACGGACGACGTGATCTTCGGCCTGCAGGCCATCCTCAAGGCCGTCGGCGCGCCGAAGGGCTACATCGTCATCGAGGACAACAAGCCCGACGCCATTGAAAAGATGACCGCGAAGGTCGAGGGCCTCGAGAACATCGAGGTCGTCACCGCCCGCACAAAGTACCCGCAGGGCGCCGAGAAAATGCTCATCAAGCGCGTGCTGGGGCGCAAGGTGCCCTCCGGCGGTCTGCCGGCGGACGTCGGCGCGGTCGTCAGCAACGTGTCCACCGCGAAGGCCGTCTGCGACGCCATCCAAACCGGCACGCCGCTCATCGAGCGCGTCGTGACCGTCACCGGCGAGCGCATCGCCAACCCCGGCAACTTCATCGTCAAGGTCGGCACGCCGGTCAAGGCGCTCGTGGATTACTGCGGCGGCCTGACCGCCGACGACGTGACCGTCAAGCTCGGCGGCCCGATGATGGGCTTCAAGCAGCCCGACCTGAACGTCCCGATCCTCAAGAGCTCCAACGGCGTTATCGCCTTTGACACCGACCACACCGAGCCGGTCGCCTGTATCAAGTGCGGCCGCTGCGTGGACGTGTGCCCGATGGAGCTGGCCCCGCTCTACTTCCAGAAGTACGTGGACGAGGGCAACATCGAGGGCCTCAAGAAGAAGAACATCTTCGACTGTATGGAGTGCGGCTGCTGCGAGTACATCTGCTCCTCGAAGATCCCGCTGGTCAGCAAGATCAAGGCCGGCAAAAAAGCGGTAAAGGAGGCGAAGTGAGATGCTGATTACCCAAATGAAGGACGCGGAGGTCATCAAGTCCCTGATCCGCGGCAAGGCCTTCGTCATCAACTGCCACGGCTGCAAGGAGGTCCGCTTCCCCGTCAGCGAGGCCGAGGCGCTGCAGGCCGAGCTGGCCGCCGACGGCAAGCTCACCGGGACCATCACAACGGACTACATCTGCAACGTTGAGAATCTCACCAAGCGCCTGGAGAAGCACGCCGCGGCCATCGCCGAGGCGGAGACGATCCTGGTCTTCTCCTGCGGCGTCGGCGTGCAGACCGTCGCGGACATGTTCGCCGGCAAGCGCGTGTGCGCCTGCTGCGACACGCTGCCGATGCCCGGCTTCCAGGGCGTCACCCCGCTGGAGTACGACTGCGCGCAGTGCGGCGAGTGCTACCTGAACCTCACCGGCGGCATCTGCCCGATCACCGCCTGCTCCAAGAGCCTGGTGAACGGCCAGTGCGGCGGCTCCAAGAACGGCAAGTGCGAGGTGGACCCCGAGATGGACTGCGGCTGGGAGCGCATCTATCAGCGCCTCAAGATGCTCGGCCGTCTCGACCTCGTCCAGAGCCCGGTGCAGCTTCGCAACTACGCGACCGACCTCGAAGTTACCAAGTGATCTGATTCTGAAAGGAATAGGAGAATAAAAGAATGAAAGTTACTGATTTGTTTGCCAAGGGTGAATTTGTCGTTTCCGCCGAGGTCGGCCCCCCGAAGGGCTGCCATCCTGAGGAGATCGTGGGCGAGGCCAAGGAATATCTGAGCAAGATCACCGCGGTCAACGTCACGGACAGCCAGAGCTCCGTCATGCGCATGGGCTCGCTGGCCACCTGCAAGCTGCTGAAGGACGCGGGCCTCAACCCCATCTATCAGCTCACCTGCCGCGACCGCAACCGCATCGCCCTGCAGTCCGACGTCCTTTCC
Source organism: uncultured Clostridia bacterium (assembly GCA_946407675.1). Taxonomy (GTDB): domain Bacteria; phylum Bacillota; class Clostridia; order Oscillospirales; family Oscillospiraceae; genus SVKR01. The sequence goes on along the minus strand of CAMJPK010000180.1, from coordinate 754 downwards.
GCCGCCGCCTTCGGCATCGACAACATCCTGTGCCTGACCGGCGACCACACCAAGATGGGCGACCACCCGCAGGCCAAGCCCGTGTTTGACCTGGATTCCGTTTCCCTGCTGCACACCGTCAAGATGCTCGAGGAGGGCCACGATCTGGCCGGCAACGAGCTGGTCGGCGAGCCGCCGAAGTTCGCCAAGGGCGCCGTCGTGAGCCCCTGCTCCGACAGCATCGACGCGCAGCTTGCCAAGATGGAGCGCAAGGTCATGGCCGGCGCGGAGTATTTCCAGACGCAGGCCGTCTTTGAGCCGGAGAAGTTCATCTCCTTCATGGAGAAGGCCAAGCAGTTCGGCGTGCCCGTGCAGCTCGGCATCATCATCCCGAAGAACGTCGGCATGTGCAAGTATATGAACGCCAACGTCGCCGGCGTCCACGTCCCCGACGATATGCTCGAGGAGCTGCGCGCCGACAAGGAGCGCACCAAGGCCGGCATCACCGGCGTGGAGATCGCCGCCCGCATCATCAAGGCCTGCAAGCCCTACTGCCAGGGCGTCCACATCATGGCGCTCGGCTGGGAGAGCAAGGTCCCCGGTCTGCTGGAGCAGGCCGGCCTGTAAGCCGAAAAACCACTGCAAATCGCCTCGCGGCCCGTCCGGACCGCGGGGCGTTTGTGCGCAGAGGGGCGCGCGGCGGGAGCCGACGTGGAGAGACCCCTCAGTCAGCGCCGCGCGGCGGCGCTGCCAGCTCCCCTTGCAGGGGAGCCGA
>CAMJPK010000179.1 GCA_946407675.1 uncultured Clostridia bacterium | reverse complement strand
CGCGCCAGATGTTGCTCTCCTGGCCGGAGTAGATGCCGTGGGTGGAGTCGGGGTCGTTGGACCAGAACACGACCATGTCGGTGTTCTTGAAGGCGTCCTGCAGCAGGTCGAACTGCTCGGGCTGGCCGAGACGCCAGTAGAAGCCCCACATGTGCGGAGCGCCCCACATCCAGCCTTCCCAGGAGTCCGGATTGTCGAGGATGGGCGTGTAGTTGAGCATGGAGAAGAAGCGGCCAAACGGCGCCATCTTGTAGCCGACGATGCCCCAGTTGTGGTGGGAGCCGGTCAGCGCGGTGATGGCATGTCCGTCGAAGTTGCCGTCGGCGTCGCGGGGGGCGAGACGATTGATCTCCTTCGCAAGGATGGTGGCGGCCTCGTCCCAGCTGATGCGCTCATAGCCGGAGATGCCGCGGGTCTCGGGGTGGCGGTCACCGTCCGGGTCCCAGTCCACGCGCTTCATCGGGTAGAGAATGCGGTCCTTGGAATACAGACGGTTCTTCTCAGCCATGATGTTCTGCGCTACACGCATGGCCTTCGGCGGGGAATACTTCTTTCCGCTCTTGTCCTCAACGGTCCAGGCCTTGGGGTAATCCTCCTCCGGGACCTGCAGAGGGCGGATGCGGGTGATCTTGCCGTCTTCAACGTAGACGGAGATCGGGCCGCCGGTGGTCAGATTGGTAAATACTTTTTCCAAAATCTGCTCTCCTCCTGTTGTGAATTTATGATAACTTTTGTGTTGCCAACGATGGTAAGGCGCGAAGACACACACTTCGCAAATCTAGTATAAACCTTGGAACAATTCTAATGTCAACCATGTATTTATTATAAATTAAGGACGGCGTTCTCGGTCAGAAATGACAAAAGCGGCGCACAGGGAATCGTGGGAAACGATCCCTGCGCGCCGCGGAGATTGCCGAAGGGCTTACTTTCTGTACATCGGCTCCACGGTCTGGATGAACAGCTGCACAGCGGGATTGAGCACGTTCTTGTGCCACGCCATGACGTAGTCGCGCCGGGCGTCCTCGCCCTCGATGGGGAAGAGCGCAACGTTCTCGGCATAGCAGACCTCCTTCAGGTTGGCGGAGAGCAACGCAATGCCGCAGCCGGCGCCGACGGAGATCGCAACGGCCTCCGCACACTCCTGCTGGCAGTAGATGTTCGGGTTGTAGCCGCGGGCACGGCACACCGAGAGCACCTGCTTGTAGATCATCGGCCCGTCGGTCTCGGAGAAGGCGATGAAGCGCTCGCCGCGCAGCTTGGAAAAGTCGATGCCGCTTTCGCGGAACTGCTCGCACAGCGGGTGGTCAGCCGGCAGGGCGAGGCAGAGGCAGTCGGACTCCAAAGGCAGGATGTTGAAGGTCTCGCCGCTGGGGACCAGCTCCTTCATGGAGATGTGCACGTCGTAGCGCTCCTCGTTGATCGTCACGGTCGAGTGGCGTCCGTTGGTGAAGAACAGGTTCACGGAGATGTCGGGATACTCCGCGTTGAACGCGCGCATGCAGCGGTGCAGGATCCCGGAGGAGGAGGTGATGCCGGCGATGTTGAGGTGTCCGCTGCGGCCGGTCTCCATCTTCTTCAGCTTCATCTCGCTGCTGTGCGCCAGCTCCACGATCTCCAGGGCGCTGGGCAGGAAGGCCCTGCCGGTGTCCGTCAGGGAAACGGAGCGCTTGTCCCGCACGAACAGGCGCGTTCCGAGCTGCTTTTCCAGCTCGCTGATGTGATGGCTGATCGACGGCTGTGTCAGGCCGTTCCGGCGCGCGGCTTCCGAGAAATTCAGCGTCTGCGCGACCGAAATGAAGTAACGCAGTTGATTGATGTCCATATCTTTCTCCCCGATGCTCGTATTTGCATGTTCCTGGAAGGATTATATATCAAAAATTCTATTACGTCAATACGATCATCTATTAATTATACACATCTTCTATCAAAAACGTACACAGTACGCGCACAACAGCCGCGGCTTGACATTCCGCTTGTGCTGCGGTATGATATAAGAAGAAAAAATGACAGAAATAAAAATTCTTTATATCTTATGCGCCAACCAACACAAAACCTCGGAACTTGCGGCCGCTTGACCGGAGGCGGCGAAGCACATCGCGCGGCGAGATGGAGGATGTATGGATCAGAAGAACAAGTTTTTGCCGGAGGAGCAGAATATCGTCTCCTTTTCCCTGATGGGACCGGAGAGCGGCGGCCCGTGCATGGTGGATTCCAACGGCGGGCGCATCACGCGCATCCGCCCGTATTTTTACGATAAGGAATACACGGACGCGCATTGCAATCCGTGGAAGATCGAAGCGCGCGGCAAGACCTTTTCCGCGCCCGACCGCGTGACGATCACGCCCTTCGGCCTGGGCTACAAGTCTCGCGTCTATTCGCCCAACCGCGTGAAGTATCCGCTCAAGCGCGTGGACTGGGACCCGGACGGTGACCGCCACCCCGAGACGCGCGGCGTTTCAAAGTATGTCCGCATCAGCTGGGACGAGGCCGCGGAGATCGTGGCAAAGGAACTCAAGCGCCAGAAGGAGAAGTACGGCCCGGAGGCCGTACTGTGCCAGGCGGACATGCACGGCGAGGGCAAGAACGTCGCGCCCAGCCACGGCTGCCCGAACCGCCTGCTGTCGCTGATGGGCGGCTACACGCTGCAGATGCGCAACATGGACTCCTGGGAGGGCTGGTTCTGGGGCGCGAAGTACGTCTGGGGCTGCGAGCCCGTGGGCGAGATGGCGCCGCAGACGAACCTGTTCCCGGACATCGCAAAGCACAGCGACCTGCTGCTGTTCTGGGGCTGCGACCCGGAGGTGACGCCGCTGGGCGTCGTGTCGCACATGCCCAGCCGCCTGTGCTATTGGCTGACCGATCTCGGCATCAAGAGCGTCTACGTCTGCCCGGACCTCAACTACGGCGCGGCGGTGCACGCGGACAAGTGGATCCCGATCCTGCCGAACACCGACGTGGCGCTGCAGCT
>CAMJPK010000178.1 GCA_946407675.1 uncultured Clostridia bacterium | reverse complement strand
GTGATGATCCACCGCGTCGTCTTCGGCTCCATCGAGCGCTTCATCGGCATCATCACCGAGCATTTTGCCGGCGCTTTCCCGACCTGGCTGAGCCCTGTGCAGGTCAAGCTGCTGACGGTTACGGACCGCGCCAATGACTACGCGAAGTCCATCTGCCGCGCGCTGGAGGCCGCGGGCATCCGCACCGAGGTGGACGAGCGCAACGAGAAGATCGGCAAGAAGATCCGCGAGGCCACGCTGGAAAAGGTGCCCTATATGATCGTCCTCGGCGACCGTGACATCGAAAACGGCACGGTCTCCGTCCGCACCCGTGCGGGCGAGGACAAGGGCGCAATGTCGCTCGGCGAATTCGTCGCGAAGATCGGAGAGGAGATCCGTACCCGCGCGCGCTGAGGTGCCAAATGATGCAATTCGTTGACAATTGCGTGTTACCCTGCGCACAGAAACAGAAGCATCGAGGTAATGACTTATGAAACGATTGATCGCGCTTTTGCTTGCGATACTGCTCCTGGCGGCGGTCGGCTGCACGAAGCGCCCCGAGCCAGCGGCGACGCCGGAGCCCACCCTGGAGCCGACGCCCGAACCCACGCCGCAGCCCACGCCGGAGCCGACGCCCGAGCCCACCCCGGAGCCCACGCCGGAGCCGACGCCCGAACCTACCCCGGAACCGACGCCCGAGCCGGAACCGCTCTATCGCAACTTCTTCAACGGCGCGCCGCTGGACGAGCCGGATTACACCCGCCCCTTTGCGGTGATGATCAACAATATCAAGGCGGCGCAGCCCATCTGCGGCGTCGGCAGCGCGGACATCATCTATGAGGCGCTGGCCGAGGGCGGCGCAACCCGACTGATGTGCATCTACTCCGACATCACTTCTGCCGAGCATCTTGGCAGCGTCCGCAGCATCCGCCCCTACTTCATCGACATCGCGCTCGGTTACGGCGCCGTCTCCGTCCACGCGGGCGGCAGCGAAGAGGCGTACAGCCGCATCCGCAGCGAGAAGTTCAGCGACATTGACGGCGTCCGCGGCTATTACGGCAATTTGGAGGTTTTCTACCGCGACCAGACGCGCAAATATTCCGGCTATGCCATCGAGCACACCCTGTTCACGGAGGGCAAGAACCTTCTCGCCGCCGCGGAGCACGAGAAGTTTACGCTGACGCTGCCGGAGGATTATCAAAACGGCCTGAACTTCGTCAAGGACGCGACGCCGGAAAACGGGGAAAGCGCGGAAACGATCAAGATCAACTACGTCTACGGTAAAAACACCGACCTGACATACCATGCGGACACCGGCGTTTACACAGCGGTGCAGTTCGACAGCGACTTTGCCGACGGAAACACCAAGGCGCCAATCGAATTCCGCAACGTCATCGCCATGGAGGCGGCGACCAGAGTCCTGGATAACTACGGCCGCCTGCGCGTTACCCTGATCGCGGAAGGCGACGGCTATTATGCCTGCGGCGGCAAGCTGGAGCCCATCACATGGAAGCGCGACAGCGTGCAGGACTGCTTCCATTATTACCGCGCCGACGGCAGCGAGCTGACCGTCAGCGAGGGGAAGACCTACGTCGCGGTCCTCGCCAAGGGCCAGAGCACATTTGAATACGAATGATCGCGCATTGACAGAATAACTCCCGCCCGGTGTAACAACCGAGCGGGAGTTTTTTGCAATCGTACCATCAGGACGCATAGGTTTCGAGAAACTCGCGCAGCGCCGTCTGGCAGGTCTCCGTGGCGAACACATAGCTGGTTCCGTGCCCGGCCTCCGGCACCGTGACCAGCCGCTTCTCGGCGGTGCAGGCGGCGTAGTTTTCAACCGTGAAGCGGATCGGCACCAGCTTGTCCTTTTCGCCGTGGACAAAGAGAACGGGCAGATGATTGTGCCGCAGCGCCTCCACGGTGGAATAATCCTTGAAGCCGAAGCCGGCAAACAGCCGCGCATAGAGATTTGCAATGTCCAGCGTCGGGCGGCGGGGGAGACGGCGGCGTCTGAGCACATGGACGAACTCCTCATAGGGGCTGGTGTAGCCGCAGTCCGCGATCGCGCATTTCACATTGGGCGGCAACTCGGTGCCGAGCGACATCAGGACGGTGGCGCTGCCCATGCTGATGCCGATGAGCGCGATCTTGTGGTCGGGGCCGAAGCGGTCGGCGAGATAGAGCGTCCAGTCGCGGATGTCGAAGCGCTCCTTGATGCCATACGTGATGTACTGCCCCTCGCTTTCCGCGTGCGAACGCTGGCAGACCGCGAGAATGTTCCAGCCGAGCGAGGCATAGTACCCGACGGAATAGCCGTAATCGGTGAAGGGGCTGCTGCGGTATCCGTGTACGAGCACCAGCGTGCCCTTCGCGTTTTTCACAGGCAGAAAATACCCCGTGAGCAGCAGTCCGTCGTCGCTGCGGATCTGCACGCGCTCCGGCCCCTGCGCCTTGAACCAGTCGGCCCCGGCGATGATCTTCTCGCTGAACGCCTTGAGGAATTTGCTTTTGCGCGGGTCCGGATCGACCGGCATGCGGACGCAGGCAACGAAGAACGCAGCATAGCCGACCGCGAGGAGCAGGAGAACGAGTATGAGAAGAATGAGCAGTACGGTAATCATTGTATCGCCTCCACAGCTTGATCGTAATAGTATGCGATCAGAAGATCGACGCATTTTCCGTAGGTTTTCAATCCAAGTGTCTGCCCGTAGCTCTGCAGAAAGCCGGTATAGACCTGGTCCGACACCGTGCTGACCGGCGTTTCAAACTGCTTCCAGTATCGGTTGTTTTCCTCCAGATCGTGCACCACGCCAGCGGACAGCCGCTCATAGTTTGCCGCCCACGCAGCATGGTCTGCCGTATAGAGCGCGTTGCCGAGATGGATATAGGCAAGCAGGCAGGAGGAATAGCAGGATACCGGATCGCCGTCCGAGAGCGAGGCGAGCACGGCGACGAAATTCGCTTCGTCCTCCTCCGCGACGCCGCGCTGATGCGCAAGCTCAT
>CAMJPK010000177.1 GCA_946407675.1 uncultured Clostridia bacterium | reverse complement strand
TGAAGAAGCGGAAGGAGCCGTCCGGCTTGCGGCCGATGCGGAACACGGTGGCGTCAGAAAAAGTCTCGCAGCCGAAGTCCATCGCCGGGCCGATCTTGCGGTTCGGGTGCACGCCGACGACGGCGCCGGTATCGCGCCGCGCGAGGGAGCAGGCCGCCATGCCGCAGTGCCAGTAGGTGATGCTGCTCTCATTTTCATCGAGCGCCACGGGGTCGCCGAAGAACACCGCTTCGCCGGACAGCTGCATGCCCATCCACATGGACAGCGCGCCGTAGGCGTCCGCCTCGCAGGCGGCGGCCACGCCGGCGTCGTTCAGCATGGAGAGCACCGTGCAAACGGGCGTGCCGAAGGAGGTGAAGAAGTCGGGCCAGCAGCGCGAGGAGAGCGCGCCAATGTGGTTTTCCTTCACATAATCGGAATAGGCCTTGAGCAGACGCGCGTGGTCGAGCTGGTTTTTCTCCGGGGTTTTCTCAAAGCCCGCCGTGCAGCCCTCGGTCTCGCGGAGATACTCCGCGCACTCTTCGTCGCTGTAGCCCTTGGCGCGCTCGATGAGCTCGCGCGCTTCGATGCTCTGCAGCTCCACGCCGAAGGTGCTCATCATCTCGCTGTCGAGCGCGCGGCCGAAGCCGAAGCCCTCGGGCGTGTGGCCGATGGAGGCGACGGTGAGGCTGCGCATGGCCTTCTTGAGCTTGGCCGCGCCGTAGGCGGCCTTCACCGCGGAAATGACGCTCTCTTCCTCCGGCGCGCCGAAGCACCAGTGGAAGGGCTTGCCGTCAAAGGCGGCGAGAGCGTTTGCGGCGGAGTAGGCGCCCGTCAGGGAGTTGAGGCGGAGACGGCCGCCGTCGATCACGGGCTCGCGCAGCGTCCAGAGCAGCACCGGGCAGTCAAACCGGCGCAGCACCTGCGACATGAAGGCGGCGTTGGCGAAGGTCAGGTTCTGGAACACGACGAGATCCGGGTTCTTTCCCTCGATGAATGCGCGCAGCTTGTCGAGGCCGAGCAGCATCTCGTTCGGGCAGACGAAGTCTGGGTCCACCGCGCGCAGCATGGCGCAGGAGCGCTCAAACTGATCCTGCGCGGTCTCCAGATGGTAGGTGGGCACGCCCACCGGGATATAGACAGCATTGAAATTCATATGGGAACCTCCAAACAGATTTCAAAATTGATTAACGCTGTAAAACAGAATATGCCGACCGTGCCGCCGTGTCAAGCGTTTTTTACAAAACCGCGGCACTGAAAAAGAATCATCCGCCGAACATGAAAAAGAACAAAAACACATCAAACGGCGTATTGACAAATACTGTGCGAGGGCTTACACTTCAATTGATTAGAAGCGTGAAACAATCGCTTCCGAACCCAACAACGTTTTCAGATTTCAATATCAAGGAGGACTTACCGTTGAACTACGATCTGAAAGAAATCTGCAAGGATATCCGCTGTGATATTCTCACCTGCATCGGACATCTGGGCGTCGGCCACATCGGCGGCTGCCTGTCCGTGGTGGAAGCACTTGCCGTTCTGTACTTTAAGGAAATGAACATCGACCCGAAGAATCCGCAGATGGCGGGCCGCGACCGCTTCATCTGCTCGAAGGGGCACGCCGGCCCCGCCGTGTATGCGACGCTGGCCAACCGCGGTTATTTTGATAAGAAGGAGCTGCTCACCCTGAATCAGGGCGGCACGAATCTCCCCTCTCACTGCGACATGAACCGCACCATCGGCATCGACATGACGACCGGTTCTCTGGGCCAGGGCTTCAGCTGCGCCGTCGGCGTGGCGCTCGGCTCCAAGCTGGAGAAGGACGGCGCCACGATCTACGCCATGATCGGCGACGGCGAGAGCCAGGAGGGTCAGATCTGGGAGGCCGCCATGTTTGCCGCCGCCAAGAAGCTCGACAACCTCATCGCCTTTACCGATTATAATAAGATGCAGATCGACGGCACCACCGCCGAGGTCAACGATCTTGACCCCCTGTGCGGCAAGTGGGCCGCCTTCGGCTGGAACGTCATCGACGTGAAGGACGGCAACGATGTGGACCAGGTGGCCGAGGCTGTGGCGCAGGCCAAGACGAACCGCGGCAGCGGCAAGCCCACCATGATCATCCTCAACACCCTGAAGGGCTGCGGCGTGCAGTGGATCGTGGATCTCGGCACCGCCAACCACAACACCAACGTGACGGAAGAGCAGGCTGCCGCCGCCATCCGTGAAATCAGAGGGGAGGACTAATCCATGGAAATGAGAGCTGTTTACGCCGCGTGCCTCGCGGAAATGATGGAAAAAGACAAGCACGTCTGTGTGCTGGACGCCGACCTGAGCAAGGCCAGCGGCACCCTCGCGCTTTACAAGCAGTTCCCCGAGCAGATGTTTGACTGCGGCGTCGCCGAGCAGAACATGGCCTCCATCGCGGCCGGCCTCTCCAGCTACGGCTTCAAGCCCTGGATCGAGAGCTTCACGCCCTTCGCCACCCGCCGCATCTGCGACCAGATCGCGATCTCCATCTCCTATGCCAAGCGCAATGTGAAGATCGTCGGCACCGACCCCGGCATCTCCGCCCAGCTCAACGGCGGCACCCACATGAGCATGGAGGACATCGGCGTCATCCGTTCCATCCCCGGCATGGTGATCTTCGAGCCCGTGGACGAGGTGCAGCTGCGCGCCGCCATGCCCGTCCTGAACGACTATGACGGCCCGGTCTATGTGCGCCTGTTCCGCAAGCAGCTGCCGGTCGTCTTCAAGGAGGATTACAAGTTCGACCTCTTCAAGGCCGACATGATCCGCGAAGGCAAGGATCTGACCATCTTTGTTTCCGGCATGCTGACCGCCGACGTCGTCGAGGCTGCCAAGCTCCTCGCGGAGGAAGGCGTCGACGCCGAGGTCATCAACATCCACACCATCAAGCCCATCGACCGCGAGACCGTCATCGCCTCCGCGCGCAAGACCGGCGCTGTCCTGACCGTGGAGAACCACAACGTCATCGGCGGCCTGCAGTCCGCCGTGCTCGAGG
>CAMJPK010000176.1 GCA_946407675.1 uncultured Clostridia bacterium | reverse complement strand
CTTTCCGATCAGCACGCTCGGCCGGCGGTTGAGCAGCTTGCCCGTATCGAAAATATTGTAGATCTTCTCGTCCTTCATCAGCCCGTCGGCGTGGATGCCGGCGCGGGTGACGTTGAAGCTGCGCCCCACGAAGGGCTGCATCGGCGGGATCTTGTAGCCGATCTCGTTTTTGAAGTAGTCCGCGATCTCGGTGATGACCGTCGGGTCCATGCCGTCCATGCTGCCGCGCAGCGAGGCGTACTCCATGACCATCGCCTCCAGCGGGACGTTGCCGGTGCGCTCGCCGATGCCGAGCAGCGAGCAGTTGACGCTGGACGCGCCGTAGAGCCACGCGGTGGTCGCGTTGGCGACGGCCTTGTAGAAGTCGTTGTGGCCGTGCCATTCGAGCATGGAGCTGTCCACGTCGGAATAGTGCTGCAGGCCGTAGATGATGCCGGGGACGCTGCGGGGCAGCGCGACCTCCGAGTACGGTACGCCGAGGCCCATCGTGTCACAGGCACGGATGCGCACCGGGATGCCCGCCTCGGCGGAGAGCTTCGACAGCTCGTTGACGAAGGGCACGACGAAGCCGTAGAAGTCCGCGCGCGTGATGTCCTCGAGGTGGCAGCGCGGCATGACGTCCGCGTCAAAGGCCATCTTCACGGTGCCTAGGTACTGGTCGAGCGCCTGCGCGCGGGTCATGTGCATCTTGTTGAAGATGTGGTAGTCGCTGCAGGAGACGAGGATGCCCGTCTCGCGGATGCCGAGGTCGCGCACCAGGCGGAAGTCCTCCGGCGTCGCGCGGATCCACGTCGTGATCTCGGGGAAGTCCAGTCCCAGCGACTGGCACTCCTCGACGGCCTTGCGGTCCTTCTCGCTGTAAACGAAAAATTCCGTCTGGCGGATGATGCCGAAGGGGCCGCCGAGCCGGTGCATCAGCTTGTAGAGCTGCACGATCTGCTCGACCGAGTAGGGCTCCACGCTCTGCTGCCCGTCGCGGAAGGTCGTGTCCGTGATCCAGATCTCCTCCGGCATGCCCATCGGCACGCGGCGGTGGTTGAAGGAGACCTTGGGGACGTCCTCATAGGTAAACAGGTCGTCGTATAGGTTCGGCTTTTCGACGTCCTGCAGGGAGTATTTGTAGTTTTTCTGCTCCAGCAGATTGGTCTTGTTGGAAAGCTCCAGCATCGCTCTTGGTCCTCGCTTTCTTGCGTTTGGGATAATTGTATACAATTATACTCATAGAATTGGATTTGTCAATGCGCAAACGCACAAAATCAGCCCGCGCCGTGCGGCGCAGGCTGTGGATTGTGCTGGTTAACATAATGTTCGTTTTGCGTCCATTGTCCGGCGCGGAACGCGAATGGAGAACGGATTGCCACGGCCGCGGTTGAACCCGCGGCCTCGCAATGACCGGGGGTCTGTGTCATTCCGAGGAGGGCAAAGCCCGACGTGGGAATCCGCGTCTCTATTAGTTTACATAATCACTTCTTCCCCTCCGGGATGCGCTGGACAAGCAGCGCGGAGAGCAGGCCGATGCAGACGCCCGCGGCGGTGCCGGAAACGCAGAGCACCGGGAAATACCAGGCCAGCGCGCTCGTTTCGAGCAGGAGCGCGGCGGTCGCGATCTGGGCGAGGTTGTGCGTTACGGCCCCGGCGACGGAGACGCCGGTACAGCCGAAGCGCCCGGACTTTTTCAAAAGCACCATGACGAGGAAGCTGCACACCGCGCCCGCGGCGGAGTAGGCCAGCGACAGCGCGCTGCCGAAGAGCAGCGCCACGAGCGCCACGCGCAGCAGTGAAATCGCGGCGGCAATGCCCGGGCGCAGGCGGTAGAGCGCGAAGACGATCACGAGGTTCGGCAGGCCAAGCTTGATGCCGGGGATGGCAAAGGAGAGCGGCACGAGCGATTCCAGATAGCTTAAAATGAGCGCCAGCGCGATCAGCAGGCCGGTCAGGGCGACGGACTTTGCCTTCATCTCCCCTCACCTCGCGATCGCGTCCGGCCCGCCTTCGCCGCCGCGCACGGCGACGACGAGCTTGTGCGGCAGGCAGACGATGCTCTCCCCGTCGTAGGAGATCCAGCCCTGCCGGACGCAGAGACGGTCCGGGCAATCGGCGTCCGTGACGCGCACGCGCCCGCCGGCGACCTCGACGGTGTTGCGAAATCCGCGGTCCTCCCCTACCGTCAGCGCCGTGTCCGCGGCAAGCGGCAGCACGGCGACGGTCTGCCCGTCCACGGTGACGACGGCCTCGCCGCCCCGCGCCCTTGTCAGGCGCAGCAGGCCGAAGACCGCCCCGGCGAGCACGAGCAGCGCGGCAATCAGCAGGATATCGTTTTTCAGCGTCTTATGTTTCATGTGGCTATTATAATATGACAACGCCGGGGCTGCAAGCCCCGGCGCTGTCGGTTCAGAATCGTTTTACACTTTATTGCCGAAGAGAATGACCTTTTGCGGGCAGACGCTCGCGCAGGTGCCGCAGCCGGTGCACTTTTCATGGTCGATCTCGGGCAGGTTGTTCACCATCGTGATCGCCCCGGCGGGGCACTTCTTGGCGCACAGCGTACAGCCGATGCAGCCGGCGGCGCAGGCCTTCTTCACGGCCGGGCCCTTGTCGTGGTTGGAGCAGGAGACCTCGACCTCGAACTCCTTGGGCAGGACCTCGATGATGCCCTGCGGGCAGGTGCGGGCGCAGGCACCGCAGCCCATGCAGCGGATGTCGTTGATGTGGGCGATGCCGTTGATGATGTTGATGGCGTTCTCCGGGCAGACGCTGGCGCAGTCGCCGTAGCCGATGCAGCCGTAGTGGCAGGCGCCGTCGCTGCCGAAGAGCAGCTTGGCGGCGGCGCAGCTGCGCGCGCCCTGAAACTCGGTGCGCTTTTGTGTGTTGAGGCAGTCGCCGCGGCAGTGGACGAAGGCGTTGACCTCCACGACGGCCTCAAAAGCGAGGCCCATCGTCTCGGCAACGGCCTTGGCGACCTCCTGGCCGCCGGCGATGCACTTGTTGGTCTTCTCCTCCTCGCCCGCGGCCAGCGCGTTGGCGTAGCCGTCGCAGCCGGCGTAGCCGCAGGCGCCGCAGTTGGCGCCGG
>CAMJPK010000175.1 GCA_946407675.1 uncultured Clostridia bacterium | reverse complement strand
ACGGCGCCAGAAGTCTCATCACGCGCATCGACCGGGACGAGCTTCTGCCGGATTATTTGCCCAGATAGCTGAGCAGAAGCTCCTGCAGAAGCTCGTCCCGGTCGATGCGCGTGATGAGACTTCTGGCGCCGTTGTAGTTGGTGATGTAGGTGGGATCCTCCGAGAGGATGTAACCAACCAGCTGATTGATCGGGTTATAGCCCTTCACCAAAAGCGCATTGTATACAGAAGACAGGATCTCCTTGATCTGGGTTTTGTTGTCGATGGCCGTAAATCGGATGGTTTCGTCTTCCATAGCAGCACGCCCTCCCGCGTCAAGTCAATTCGTATCAAATCCTACATCTAGATATTATACCAGCATTTTGGCGCGTGTAAAGCGAAATATTGTTACGGTTGCGTTACAATTTCCGATGGCTTTGCCGGACGCATCAGCGGATGACGGCGCTGAGCTCCCGCGCCAGCCCGGCGAGCACGGACTGCATGGTCTCGTCCGCGTGCTCCACGGTCAGCGTCTGGTCCTGCGCGCGCAGCGTCAGGGCGAAGGTGACGGATTTCTGTCCCGCCGGGATCGGCAGGCCGCGGTAGACGCCGACATAGCGCACGTCCTCGAGATACTGCCCGCCGTTTGCCTTGATGCACGCGGTCAGCGCGCCGACGGTGACGTCCTCGGCGCAGACGACGGAGAGGTCGCGCGTCGTGGCGGGGAAGCGGGGCAGCGGCGTGTAAACCGGCGTGTCGCCGCGTTTTGCGTGCAGCACCTCAAACGCCAGCTCCGCGCAGTAAATCTCCTCGTCCACGCCGTAGTTGGCCGCGACGAGCGGGTGGATCTGGCCGAGAACGCCGAGCTCGGTCTTGCCGGAGAACACCCGGGCGCAGCGGCCGGGGTGGTACGAGGGGTTGTCGCGCTCGGTGACGAAGCGGACGTCGGGGACGCGCAGCGTGCTCAGCAGCTCCTCCACCGCGCCCTTGAGGCCGTAGAAATCGATGCCGTCGCCGTAGGCGCCGAGGGAGAGGATGCGCGGCTCGTCGGCCAGGCCGTCCGGGCGCTTGAAGTAGACCTTGCCCAGCTCATACAGGCGGACGGCGCGGTTGCGGAAGCTGTAGTTGCGCGCCACGATCTCCAGCATGCTCGGCAGGATCGTCGTGCGCATGATGGAGGTGTCCTCGCCCAGCGGGTTGAGGATCTTCAGACTGTCGCGCCGCGGGTCGTCGGCGGCCCAGCGGATCTTGTCATAGTAGGTCGGGCTGATGAAGGAGTAGGTGATGATCTCGTCATAGCCCATGGCCTGGCAGCATGCGCCGGCGGCCAGCTCGGTCTTCTGCACGGGCGTGTAGCCGCCGCAGGTGGTGTCGCCGCGCATCAGCGTGATGGGGATGTTGTTGTAGCCGTAGAAGCGCGCGACCTCCTCGGCGATGTCGGAGTAATGCGCCACGTCGCCGCGCCAGGACGGGACGCGGATGGCGTCGCCGTCGAGCTCGAAGCCGAGCTTGCGCAGGATCGCCTTCATGTCCTCGGCGGACACGTCCGTGCCCAAAAGCGCGTTGATCTTCTCCGGCTCCAGCTTCACGACGGTGGTCTCCAGCGGCTGCGGGACCACGTCGATGACGCCGTCGACGACCTCGCCCGCGCCGAGCATCTCTACAAGCTCGCAGGCGCGCTGCACGGCCTTGACCGTGTTCTGCGGGTCGAGCCCCTTTTCATAGCGGCTGGAGGCGTCGGTGCGCATGCCGAGCGCCGCCGCGGTGCGGCGGACGGAGGTGCCGTTGAAGTTGGCGGATTCAAACAGGACCATCGCCGTGTCGCCGACGATCTCGCTGTTCGCGCCGCCCATGACGCCCGCGACGCAGACGGGCTTGTGTTCGTCGCAGATGCACAGCATCTTTTCGGTCAGCGCGTGGTCCTTGCCGTCCAGCGTCTGGATGCTCTCGCCCTGCTTCGCGGTGCGGACGATGATGTGGCCGCCGTCCACGCAGGAGAAGTCGAAGGCGTGCATCGGCTGGCCGTACTCCAGCATGACGTAGTTCGTGATATCGACGATGTTGTTGATCGGGCGCACGCCGGAAGCGCGCAGGCGCTGGCGCATCCACAGCGGGGAGGGGGCGATCTTCACGTTTTTCACCAGCCGCGCGGTGTAGCGCGGGCACAGCGTACCGTCGTCGATGTCGATGGCGGCGTGGTCGCGGATGTCGCCGCCGCAGCCGCGAATCACGGGCGTGTGAAGCGCCAGCGGCTTGTCATAGGTCACGGCGGCCTCGCGCGCCAGCCCGATGACGGACAGGCAGTCGGGGCGGTTCGGCGTGATCTCAAACTCCACGACGCTGTCGTTCAGGCCGAGCACCTTTGTGATGTCGTCGCCGGGGGTGAGGCCCGCCGCGGCAAGGTCGGGGTCGGAATTGAGGATAAACAGGCCGTTTGCCTCGCTGTGGGGCCAATCGCGCTCGTCCATGCCGAGCTCGGCGTAGGAGCAGCACATACCCACGCTCTCCACGCCGCGCAGCGCGCCGGCCGTGATGTGCTTGCCGCCGGGCAGGTCCGCGCCGTCAAGACAGACGGGGACGTAATCCCCGACCTGCTGGTTCTGCGCGCCGGTGACGATCTGCACCGGGGCGGCCTTGCCGACGTCGATCTGGCAGACCCACATGTGGTCGCTGTTCTCGTGGCGGCGCATTTCAAGGATCTTGCCCACGACGACGCCGCGGATGTCCGCGTCGAGGCGCTCGACGGTCTCCACCTTGGAGCCGGACAGCGTCATATCCTCGGAGAAATCGTGGTCGTTGACGTTCATCAGGTCAACGAATTCGTTCAGCCAGTTTCTGCTCAGTAACATGTTCGATCTCTCCTTTCCTCAGAACTGCTCCAGAAATCTGACGTCGTTTTCGAAGATCAGACGCAGATCGCTGATGTTGAAGCGGCGGAGCGCCAGACGCTCCAACCCCATGCCGAAGGCCCAGCCGGAATAGACGCTGGAGTCGATGCCGCAGCCCTCCAGCACCTTCGGGTGGATCATGCCGGCACCGAGGATCTCGATCCAGCCCTCGCCCTTGCAGGTCGGGCAGCCCTTGCCGCCGCACTTGTGG
>CAMJPK010000174.1 GCA_946407675.1 uncultured Clostridia bacterium | reverse complement strand
CCACGCTGCGGACGCAGTCGGCCAGCGGCTGCGCCATCATCACGCAGCCCCAGCCGCCGCCGTAGGGGTAATCGTCCACCTGATTCTGCCTGTTCTCGGTGAAGTCCCGAATCTGCACGCAGCGGATCTCGACAATGCCCTTTTTGGCGGCGCGGCCGAGGATGCTCTCGTGCAGGAAGGCGTTCATGTTGTCGGGAAAGAGCGTCAGAATGTCGATCTTCATTCACATGCCCTCGATCAGATGCACGGTGACGACGCCGTTGTCCACGTCGGTGTTCAAAATGAACTCCGGCACGGCGGGGATCAGGTGCTCCGTCTCCCCGCGCACGACGTAGACGTTCTGCGTCGGGTTTTCGATGATGTCCACGATCTCCCCGACGATCGCGCCGTCCTCGGTGACGACCTTAGCGCCCAGCACGTCGGCGAGGAAAAAGCTGCCCTTCGGCAAACGCGCATCGGCGCGGGCGAAGCAGACCGTCCGCCCCTTGAGCGCCATCGCGGCGTTGACGTCTTCGATGCCCTCCAATGCCGCGATCATGCAGCCCTTGTGAGCAAAGCTGTGCAGCACCGCATAGGGCTTTTCGTTGATATATAAGGTTTTGAACCGGCGCAGGAAGTCCACGCTGTCGGTCCAGGGCAGGATCTTGACCTCGCCCCGGATGCCGTGCGTGCTGACGATCTCCCCGGCCTCCAGAAACTTCGATTTCTCCATTATTTCAGTACCTCGCAGATTCCCAAAAAGCCCCCGCACAAATGCGGGGGCTTTTTGCGCTGTGCTCAGTCGAGCACCTCGACGGAAACCTTTTTGCCCTTTCGCTGGGCAACAGCCTTCATCAGGACACGAACTTCCTTGATGATCCTGCCCTGTCGGCCGATGACCTTGCCCATATCTCCGTCAGCGACGCGGACTTCAAACACCGTCTCGCTGCCGGATGCGCGCTCGGTCACAGAGACCTCGTCCGGATGGTCTACGAGGTTCTGTATCAGATAGGTCAGCAGTTCTTTCATTTCAGGTTTTTTCTCCTTACGCCTCTGCCTTCTTGAGCAGGGCCTTGACGGTATCGGTCGGCTGAGCGCCGTTGGCGATCCAGTACTTGGCGCGCTCCAGATCCACCTTGACGGCGGACGGGGCTGCAGTGGGATCATAGGTGCCGATCTCCTCAATGAAGCGGCCGTCGCGCTGGAAATGAGAATCCGCAACGACGATGCGGTAGTACGGGTTCTTCTTCGCGCCCATTCTGCGCAGTCTGATCTTGACCATGTATTTTCACCTCCATTTAGTTGACATAATATATACAGGCATGATTGCCGGTATTGCTGTTTGCGGTTTCCTCAGAAGCCAAAGCCGCTCGGCATGCCCGGGAAGCCGCCCATGCGCTTCATGCGCTTTTTCTGCTTCCCGCTCATGGCGTTGACCTGCTTCATCATCTTCTGCATCGCGTCGAACTGACGCAGGAGCTTGTTGACGTCGATGACGGTGGTGCCGCTGCCGGCGGCGATGCGCTTTCTGCGGCTGGAGCCGATCACGCCGGGGTTTTCACGCTCATAGGGCGTCATGGACTGGATGATCGCCTCGGTGCGCGCCATGGCCTTTTCGTCGATGTTCGCGCCGGAAAGTGCTTTGGCTTCAACGCCCGGCATCATCGAGAGGATGTCCTGCATGCTGCCCATGCTCTTGAGCTGCACAAGCTGATCGTAGAAGTCGGAAAGCGTGAACTTGTTCGCGCGCAGGCGCTCCTCCAGCTCCTTGGCCTTCTTCTCGTCGATGCTGGCCTCGGCCTTTTCGATGAGCGTCAGCACGTCGCCCATGCCGAGGATGCGCCCGGCCATGCGGTCGGGGTGGAAGACCTCGATCTGGTCCAGCTTCTCGCCGACGCCGACGAACTTGATGGGCTTGCCGGTCACGGCCTTGACGCTGAGTGCCGCGCCGCCGCGGGCGTCGCCGTCCAGCTTGGTTAACATAATTCCGTCGATCCCAAGCGCCTCGTCGAAGGCGGAGGCGGCGTTCACCGCGTCCTGGCCGGTCATCGCGTCGACCACAAGCATGATCTCCGCAGGCTCGGTCGCTTCCTTGATGCGCTTGAGCTCGTCCATGAGCTGCTCGTCGATGTGCAGGCGGCCGGCCGTGTCGAGGAAGACGAGGTCGTTGCCGTGCTTCTTCGCGTGGGCAACGCCGGCCTTCGCGATCTCCACCGGGTCCCCCTGCCCCATCTGGAACACGGGGATGTCGAGCTGCTTGCCGACGGTTTCAAGCTGCTTGATCGCCGCGGGACGGTACACGTCGCAGGCGACAAGCAGCGGGCGCTTGCCCTGCTTGCGCATATAGGCGGCGAGCTTGGCGCCGTTGGTGGTTTTGCCCGCGCCCTGCAGGCCGACCAGCATCACGACGCTGGGGCTTTTGGGGCTGATGTTGAGCTTGGCGCTCTCGCTGCCCATCAGCGCGATGAACTCGTCGTTGACGATCTTGATGACCATCTGCGCGGGCGACAGGGACTCCAGCACCTCCGCGCCGACGGCGCGCTCGCTGACGCGCTTGACGAAGTCCTTGACGACCTTGTAGCTGACGTCGGCCTCCAAAAGCGCCAGGCGCACCTCGCGCATGGCCTCCTTGACGTCGGCCTCGGTCAGGCGGCCCTTGCCGCGCAGGCGTTTGAAGGCCGCGGACAGCTTTTCCGACAGGGATTCAAATGCCATACTCCGCGCCTCCTTTCAGTCCTCGATCCCGGCGAGCTTCCGGGTGATCGTCTGCTTGATCTCACTGTCCGGCAGCGCATCGACAAGTGCGGCGATCTCCGCAAGCGTCTGTCTGCGCTGCATGGCGCGCGCGACGAGCCCGGTCTTTTCCTCGATCTGGCGAAGCGTCTGCTCGGCGCGGCGGATGATGTCCCACACCGCCTGCCGGCTGGTGCCGTTCATCTCCGCGATCTCGAAAAGCGACAGGTCGCTCATGTAGTGGAGGTCGTAGTATTCCCTCTGCTTGTCCGTCAGCAGATCGCCGTAAAAATCGAAGAGCATGGTACGCAGAAAGGTATCGTCCACGGTGCAGACCTCCCCTTTTGATCAAGCCGACACATTATACCGTCTCA
>CAMJPK010000173.1 GCA_946407675.1 uncultured Clostridia bacterium | reverse complement strand
TGATACGCCTCGACCGTCTCGGGCGCGTGGGTTTCGACCTCGGTGACGAGCGCTTCGATCGTGACGAGGCGGCCCTCCACATCCTCGCGGAGCTTCTGCCCCTCGCGCAGACGCATGCGGTCATATTCCGCGAGCGCCTCGTCCATCAGCGAGACGAGTCCGGCGCGCAGGGCGTCCTGATCGGCCTCGGCCTTTTCGACCGAGAGCACGTCCGGAAAGCGGGCGACGGAGAGCGCGGTCACGTCGTTCTGCAGGCCGTGCTCGGCGGCGATGGAATCGATCGCATCGAGATAGGCGCGCAGCAGCGGCTCGTTGACACGGACGACCGTATCGGCCGCCTGGGAGGAATCGACCGTGAGGAACACATCGACCTTGCCGCGGCTGATGTGCTGCTGCACGGCGGCCTTGATCGCCTCCTCGGCAAAGAGAAAGCCGCGCGGCAGGCGGACGGAGACGTCCAGATAGCGGTTGTTGACGCTTTTGAGCTCGGCGGTGATGTTCAGTCCCTCCACCGTGCCCTTGGCCGAGCCGTAGCCGGTCATGCTCAGAATATCCATACTTGCTTACTCCCGAACAGAAATGATATCGAAGGTGATGCCGCCGCTCTTTTTGCGGCGCTGATAAATCACATTCGCGGCGACGCCGACGGCGAAGAACAAAGCGGAAACCAGGATGCAGCCGCCCTCGGCGAGATGCAGCGCCGCGCCGATGGCATAGCCGATGAAGAGCAGCACGAACGGCACGATATAGAGCAGCATCGCGGCGCTCATGACATCGCCGGTCTTGCTCTCGATGACGACCTGCTGGCCAGGCAGCGCGGAGACTTTGTTGACCGCGACGGCGCGGATGACATTCTGGAACACGCAGGCCTCGCAGGCGCCGCAGTTGCCGCCGCAGGCCGTGCCGCGCTCGACCTCGACCTCGGCGGTACGGCGGTCGATGATTCTGGTAACGACAGCGTTTTGCGTCATGAAACAGACTCCTTCTATCCTAAGGTGACGGAGACGGTATAGTCTCCGACGGCGCCGGCCTTTTCATACCCGTCGACATAGACGCGGGCCGGAACCTCGATCGTGCCGGTGGCTCCGGCGTATTCCGTGAGATCGGCGACGATGCGGATGTTTTCCTCGGTGATGTTTGCGAGATCCTCTGCGGTGCCGCGGACCACGATCTCCTTCTGGGTCGTCCGGAGCGTGCCGGCGCCGCCGGTGAGGGTGATGTTGGTGACGGTGAACTTCTTCGTCTCCATGCCGGTGACCGTGACCGTGACGGTCGCTTCGGTCGTGCCGGTGAGATTGCGGATGTTGTTGTCCAGCGTGATGGGGAACGTGATCGTGGTCGTCTCGGCAAAATCGGTGAGATCGACCGTGCCGATGACGATCTGGTTGAGGTTTTCGAGCGTGGCGGTGCTGCCCGCAACCTGAATGGTCTTGGGCTCGATCTCCACGACGGTGTTGTCCGCCGTGGCGCCGGAACCCTCGACGAGATTGACCTTGAGGGCGAGCTCCTTGTTCATCAGAACGGGGACCGTGACCGTGACGCTGGTCTGCGAGCTCGTGACGGAGGCGGGGCGGATGGTAGAGCCGTCCGCATCCAGAAGCACAAACTCACTGTTGAGCGGGCCGATCGTGGCGCTGACATTCTGGCGGTCGATATAGACGCAGGCGCTGTCGATCTGATCGAGCTCGCTGGCGGGACCGTAGAGCGTGACGGAGGCGGGCTCCACGACGATGGGATCGACGGTAAAGCCCTCGGCCACGCTGCCGGTGAAGACGCCCTTGACCTCGACCGTCTTGCTGTTTTCCTGCACGACGGAGAACTCAATGGTCTCCGGCGTTTTGCTGTGCACCTCGACGCCGCTCATATTCACATTGTCCGGAAAGCGGACCGTGTAGCTGACGGTCATGTCGCGCACCTGCGAAATGCCGCTCACATCCACGACGGCTGTGAGATCGGCGGCGTGGAGATTGCCGATGCTGGCGCGGCTGCCGCTGACCTTGACGGTGACGGAATCGGCGCTGGCGTCCGTGATGATCAGGCCGCGCGAGCTGCGAAGCTCCTCCGCACCCTGAAACACGACGGGCACGCCCGTGAAGATGCGCTCGACGCTCGTGTCCTCCGTGGAGGAGATATACGCCCACGCAAGAAAGGAGAGCAGCAGAGACACAATCATCCAGAGGATCTTGTTATCCCAGATATTAGTCTTTTCGGTCTTGTTCATCTTGCTTCTCCCGGCGCTTGGGCAGCCATTGTTTCAGGAAGTCAAAGCGCTGATCGTTGCCTCTCTCCTTCGGCAGCAGCTCGCTGCGAAGGATCGCTTCAAAGGTTTCGCGCGACAGGCGGCGCTTGAGCATGCCGTCCACGGCGATGGAAATGCTGCCCGTCTCCTCCGAGACGATGATGACCACGGCGTCCGACTGCTCGCTCATGCCGATGCCCGCGCGGTGGCGCGTGCCGAGGTCGGGGCTGAGATTATTATCCCCCGTGAGCGGCAGAACACACCCGGCGGCGGCAATCTTTCCGCCGCGGATGATGACCGCGCCGTCGTGCAGCGGGGCCTTGACGAAGAAGATGTTCTTCAGCAGCTCCGCCGTGATTTCGGCATTCAGGACCGTGCCGCTGAGAATCTGCTCCTCGAGCATGTTGCTGCGCTCAAAGACGATGAGCGCGCCCGTGTGCGTGGAGGACATGTCCTCGCAGGCCATGACGGTCTGCGTGATATCCCCCTCCGCTTCCAGCGTTTCGAGCCGCCGCGGGTTGAGGAAGCCCGGGAAGTTGCTGCCGACGCGCTCGAGCAGGCGGCGCAGCTCCGGCTGGAAGAGGATGACCAGCGCAATCAGACCGAGCTCCACCGTGCGGCGCAGGAGGCGGTTGACCATCGTGAGGTTCATGACACCGGAGAGACCGAGCGCAATGAGGATGAGCAGCACGCCGCGGGCCAGACGGAAGGAATTGGTCCGCCGGATGAGCATGATTAACTTGTAGATCAGGTAGGCAACCACCAGAATGTCCAGAATGTCCGAGATGCGGATCGTGGACAGGAGGCTGGGGATGCGCTGCCAGGAAATGTTGAACTGACTCATAGACGTTCCTTTTCCGAAATGGGCATATTTTTGGTTATATAGTA
>CAMJPK010000172.1 GCA_946407675.1 uncultured Clostridia bacterium | reverse complement strand
CATTCGGCCACAGCCTGGGCGTAGTCCACGACCAGATCGCGAAACTCCTCGCTCTTGTAGCCGTCGATCTCATCATCCCAGAAGCCGTCGTGCTTCATGAGCGTCTGGAGCAGCATGACGGCGAGGTCGGGCTTCCAGGGATATACGGGCTTTGACGGCGCGGCGGCAGGCTCGGAAATTGTGTCCACTGTGGACATTTGGGGGGTTCCGGCGGCGAACTGGTCGAAAAACTCCCGCGCGTAGGTATAGCGCTCGGCGTAGTTTTTGATCCTCGGGTTCTCGTAGATGTTGAGGACGATCTCCGTACAGCGGGAAAGATCGGTCGAGCTCGTCAGGACGGCCCAGACCTGCGGGAAGTCGTTCATCAGCTCCAGCAGGCAGAACCGCACCTGCATATCCTCGTCGCCGATGGAGCAGCCCTGCATTTTCGCGTAGGCCAGCAGCTTCGCTTTGCGGGACGCTCGCGTCCATTGGCAGAGGCCGTAGCCGATGCTGTCGTCAGAGAAGCTCCGGAGCCCGTTGTCCACCTGCGTCGTGTAGGTGGCGTCGTCGATCCCAAAGGCGTCCTGCGCGTTGTTTGAGCGCATGGCGGACTCGCCGCGCATGTTGCCCATAAGCCCGCACACGCCTTCCTCGGTCATGCCGCCCGCAAGGAGCGTGTCATGGATTGTTCGAATGCTCATCATTTCACCCCCGTCAGCTGAAAAACCACATAAGGCCGACGACGAGCGCCCCGGCCGCAAAGCCGATCAGCACGCACTCCCACGCGGGGATCACGGCCAGATCGCTCAGCCATTCCCATTCATAGTACATCGTTATTCCTCCTCCAGCAGACCGCTTCCGTTGCGGTCGTCTTCATCCATGGCCGCGCCGAGCTGTGCGAGGGCCGCGGCCTGCCGTCGGATGATTTCGGCCTGCTTCTCGCACAGTTCGGTCAGCTCCTCGATGGTCTGATAGCTAATCGTCGCGGGGTTCATACGTCTCGCCCGTGATCTCCTTATACTCGGCGGCGGACAGCTTCCAGACATCCACAAGCGAGCGCAGGCGCTCCTTGCTCCAAAGGCCGGCCTTGTAGTTCTGCTTTGCGGTCTGATAGATCTTGCTGTGCATGGCCATGACTCACACCTCCAGATCAATACCCGTGAGGGCGGCAATGTACTCGACGTCGGCCTGCAGCTGCTCGCGGCTGCGCACACGCGGTTCATGCCATCCGGCAGCGTATTCAAACCAGGCGTCGAGATCCTCCCGCACCTCTTCGACGCCGGGCGCGTCTTCGGCGGGGAGACACATGCTGGCCTCTTCGCATTCCCAGAACTTGCCCTCGTCGTTTTCCTTTTCCGTCGCGTCGCGGCGGATGTAGACGGTGGCCGTCGCGTCGCCGATCACGACTTCGACGTCCATCTGCCGTTCGGCAGAGATACTCATGCAGCGCATCGGTAATCCCTCCTTATCTGTGCGCCCAGAATGGTTCCCGCAAGCTGCTGCGTGCCAAGGATGTGGATGCACGCGGGATCCCTGCGCCTGGCGGGTCTCAGGCGGTGGATCCGGGCCGCCTTAAAGTAACCGTAGTACGCGCCGATGCGGTACAGGGTGATGCGCGTGCGGTCGCCGCGCCATGCTTTCCGGTAGCTGCGGCGGGCGCGCAGGAAGACGCGCCGCCGGATTTTGAGCCTGCCGTTTGCCGTGACGACGTAGCCCATCATGTCAATGGGCGCGTCCTCGTGCCTGCGCACGTTCCATGTGGCCTTGATGCTCAGGCCGAAGCTCTCCCGCATGAAGCGGGTCAGCCGCCGCACCGCCATGACGAGGTTCCGCCGGTCCTGTCCGGTCAGGAGAATGTCGTCCATGTAGAACAGGGCGCAGCTCACAAGCCGGACGGATCTGCCGCGCCTTTCTTTGCGCAGGCCCATGACAAAACGATAGGCATAGCTCATAAAGTAGTTGCAGAGGAATTGAGACAGGAGACTCCCGATAATCAGACCGTCGCCGTGCATCTTCAGCAGCTCGTCCACAAACCACAGCAACAGGCGGTTTCTGCCGATGTCTCGCTCCAGCCATCGCATGGCGGTCTCGCGCGTGATGCTCTGGAAGCACTTGCGGATGTCCAGCTTGACAAAATACTTCGTCTTTCCGCTGCGCGTCCATTTGAGAATCCGCCTGGCTCCCTTGAGCTGGCCGCGGCCGCGGATGGAGGCATACTGGTGATACTCGTACTTCGCTCGCCAGAGTTCCTCCATGCAGCCGACGGCCACATGCTCCATAAGCTGCTGCATGACGCTCATGAGTCCGATCCTGCGAATCTTATGGCACATGCCGTCGTGCCGCTCGGAATAGCGGACGGGCGGCAGATCGAGCCGCCGGGCGCGGATCCGCGCCGCGATGTCCAGCGCGATGAAGTGCAGCGCCTGTTCCATCTCCGGGTACCAGGTGACGGCGGCGCGGGCGCGCTTGCGGATCTCCTTCGCGCTTAGCGCGCAGTACCCGGCAACAAACTCGCTGTAATCCTTGCGCTTGAGCTTGCCGCTCATGGCCTCGTAGGCGTAGCGCTCAATGATCTGCGGGTCGGTGGGGTTCGCGTGTTTGCAATAGGTCTTCAAAGGGAGTCCTCCCTTCGTATGCTTTTTGAATCTCAGGGTCGTTCGGTTTCATCTACTAAACCCACGACGCGGCCAGATACCCGCCGCGCGTCCGGGGAGCGGTCTCCCGTCCCCGGTGCCGGAACGACGCATTTTCGCCGCAGCGCGGAAAAGACAGTGCGCGGGGCAGCCGCCCCAGCTCTTGTTGCGTCAAACATTATTCAAAAATCCGCCCGCCGATGTTCCAGTTCGCGTTCCCGAGCCCGTTGTTGCCGTTGCAGCACGAGAGGCCAGCATTACCAAGACCGTTGTTCAGGTTGCCCCAGCGCAGCCACCGACAAGCAAGACCACCAGCGGATGCACTGTCAGTCCCTGCCCGGTCAAAGACCGGGGCTTGTTGTTTGATTTATTGTCAGGGGGCAAAGCCCCCTCTATCAGGCTGCCGCCTGATATTCACCCCTGTTCCCGGTCACGGAAAGCCGCCCGCCGAAGGCCCAGTACGCGCCCTCGAGCCCGCAGTAGCCGTAGCTGCAGGAGAGGCCAGCGTACCACAGACTG
>CAMJPK010000171.1 GCA_946407675.1 uncultured Clostridia bacterium | reverse complement strand
AAGGTGATGCCGGTGGCCTTCTGGATCTTTTTCAGCTCCTGCTGCATGTCCTTGCGCAGCTTCAGGTCCAGCGCGCCCAAGGGCTCGTCCAGCAGCAGCACCTTCGGGCGGGCGATCAGCGAGCGGGCGATGGCGACGCGCTGCTGCTGGCCGCCGGACAGACCGGTGACGCGGCGCTTTGCCAGATGGGAGAGCTTGACGAGCTCCAGCATCTCGGTCACCTGCTGCTCGATCTCCGCCTTCGGCACCTTGCGCTCGCGCAGGGGGAAGGCGACGTTTTCAAAGACGTTCAGGTGGGGGAACAGCGCGTATTTCTGAAAGACCGTATTGATGTTGCGCTTGTGGGGCGGGACGGCGTTGATGCGCTCGCCCATGAAGATGATGTCGCCCCGGTCGGCCTGCTCAAAGCCGCCGATGAGCCGCAGCGTCGTCGTCTTGCCGCAGCCGGAGGGGCCCAGCAGCGTCAGAAACTCATTGTCGTAGATGTCCAGATTGATGCTGTCGAGCACCAGCTCGCCGTCATAGGATTTCGAGACGTTTTTCAGCTCGATGATCTTTTGCATACGCCCACCTGCTTTCCAAAAACGAAAAAAGCGATATGCCCATGCGGCATATCGCTTGCAGACGGCCGGCAGACGCGCGCTGACGCGATGATCGGGCGTCGCGCATGTCCGGGTCCCAAATGGGGGCGTTCAAGAGTCTATATAGCAAAGATTACTTTTACTACTCTTATTGACCATTTCACAAGTTGTATGCCCATGCGGCACGGTTATGAAGTAACCAACTTTTGAAACTGAGCTTTTAACTCAATCAATAAGGCAACGAAAGTTGCCGGCCGCGTTCCGCGGCGTTAGCGGCATTCGACCCGGCTGTCCGTATGGCCTTGGCCCGGCGCCGCGCGCGCGGCGGGGGCGGTCAAATTATCTTGCTTCGGAAGACTCTTATGCCTGCGCTTCCAATTGAGATGCATATATATTAGCGGAAATTGCGGACAGTGTCAATCAAAACTTGCCCGTTTTCCCTGCTTTTCCCCGAGAAATGCGTCCCGACCGTCGAGAAAGGCGGTCATCGCGGTCAGGAAAGGGACGTTGGAGGGCGCCTTGTCCCACTGCGCGGCCTGCGGCCCGAACAGGCGGGCGCGCTGCGGCGCGTCCATGCGCGCCCACGCCCGCTCGATGGCCGCGCGCATGGAACGCTCAACGCAGGCGGGGGTGGTGGCGAATTCCTTGGCGATGTCCCGATAGAGGGCTTTGGTGACGCCGCGCAAAAGCGCGGGGTCCTCCAGCGTCCGCTCCAGCGCGCTTTGCAGGTAGCGGAAGCCGTCCAGATGCGGCATGACGCAAACGTCCAGCAGCGCGCGGCGCACCCCGGCGCGCCCGCTGCGGGAAAAGCTGCGCGCAGTACCGAGGAGGCAGGCGCGTATGTTGCGCATCAGCTCCTCGCCGCTGACCGGCTTGGGCAGATAGTAGTCCGCGAGAAAGCTCGCGGCGCGGGCGACGGCGTCGTTGAAAAAGCCGGAGAGGACGATGGCGTGGCGCAGGACGCCGGCCTCCTTCAGGCGGCGCAGCAGGCCGAGCCCGTCCAGCCCGGGCAGGAGCAGGTCGCACAGCAGCAGGTCCGCGCCGCTGTCGGGGAAACGCGCAAGCGCGTCGTCGCCCCGCGTCGCCACGCCGACGACGGCGATGTCCTCCTCCCGCTCCAGAAGCGATTGCAGCAGCAGCGCGCAGTCGCGGGAGCCATCCGCGATAAAGATCCGGATCTGCTTCTCCGCATCCATTCGTTTTTCCCTCCGTTCCGTACCGGCTTTCTCCGTCCTATCGTATCACAGCGGCGGTATGAGAGCAATGTCTGTGCGCGGGAAATCCTTCGACAATTCTCATCGAAAACCGCCCCGGTGCGCGCATGTTCCGCACGCCGGGGCGGTTGGGGGCTCAGAACAGCGACATCTGGCTGGTCTCCGGCATGTCGCCGAAGGCGCCGAGCGCGCGCAGCATGTCGATGTGCGTCTGGCTGACCTTCGGGCAGGCCGCGCTGACATCCTCCAGCGAGACGAAGCCGCCGCCCCGCGCGCGCGCGGCGGCCAGATCGTTGGCAGCGGTCTCGCCGAGGCCGGAGACGGAGACGAAGGGCGGGCGCAGCTGCTTGTCGCCGACGGGGAGGAACTTCAATGCGTCGGATTCGGCAAAGCTGATGGGCGCGAAGTCGAAGCCGCGCAGATAGAACTCGTAGACGGCGTAGAGCGTCGTAAGCAAATCGTCCTCCTTGGCGCTGTGGTCGGGGTTGTTCTGAATGTCGTGGATGCGCTTTCGCACCACGTCGATGCCGCGGACCATGCAGTCGGCGTCAAAGGAATCCTTCTGGCTGCGGCGGTAGAAGTAAGCGGAATAGAAGGCCAGCGGATGGTGCACCTTGAACCACGCGATGCGGAAGGCCATCATAACGTAAGCCACGGCGTGGGCCTTCGGGAAGAGGTAGGCGATCTTGCGGCAGGATTCGATGTACCAGTCCGGCACGCCCAGTTCATGCATGCGCTCCTCCACGCCGTCCGGGAAGCCGCCCTTTTTCACCTTGCCCTTGCGCACGGCCTCCATCGTCTTGAACGCCATCTTCGGCTCCATTCCCATGCTGATGAGGTAGAGCATGATGTCGTCGCGGCAGCCGACGGTCTGCTTGACCGTGGCGGTGCCGCTGGTGATGAGGTCCTGCGCGTTGCCGAGCCACACGTCCGTGCCGTGGGAGAAGCCGGACAGACGCACGAGGATGTCGAAGCCGTCGGGCTGCGTGTCTACGAGCATCTGGCGCGTGAAGCCGGTGCCGAACTCCGGGATGCCGATGGAGCCGGTCTTGCCGATGATGGGGTCGTCGTCCGGCAGGCCGAGCGGCGCCGGGGAGCGGAAAATGCTCTTCGTTTCCGGATCGTCCAGCGGGATCTTGCGGGCGTTTACGCCGGTCAGGTCCTCCAGCATGCGGATCATCGTCGGATCATCGTGCCCCAGCTCGTCGAGCTTTAAGAGGTTGTCCTCCATG
Organism: uncultured Clostridia bacterium; assembly: GCA_946407675.1. Classification (GTDB taxonomy): domain Bacteria; phylum Bacillota; class Clostridia; order Oscillospirales; family Oscillospiraceae; genus SVKR01. The sequence goes on along the minus strand of CAMJPK010000171.1, from coordinate 110 downwards.
CAGTGGTATTCAAAATGCGTCGTGATGATGCCGCTTTCCGGGTCGTCTGCCGGGTGCTGCACCGGGCAGAAGTCCGTCACGTCCATGTCCTGCGGGATGACGACGAGGCC
>CAMJPK010000170.1 GCA_946407675.1 uncultured Clostridia bacterium | reverse complement strand
TTCATCAGCAAGAGCGCGCTGAAGACGCTGCCGGTCGGCATTCAGGCGCTGTCCGGACAGTACACCACCGCTTGGGGCCCCATCGGCGCGGCGCTCGTCGTCGCCACCTTCCCGACGCTGTTCATGTATATCTTCCTGAGCAAAAAGATTCAGGAGAGCTTTATCGCTGGGGCGATCAAGGGCTGATCCCCCTCAACATTTGAGATCAGAAGGGGGACGCAGACCGGGTTTCCGCGCTGCCGTCCCCTTTTTCATAAAGGAGTTGAAATCAGCTATGGATCGCGCAAACGCAAGAGCGAAGGCCGTCGCGCTGGTGTCGCAGATGACGCTGGCGGAGAAGGCCTCCCAGCTTCGCTATAACTCCCCCGCAATCGAGCGGCTCGGCGTCCCCGCCTACAACTGGTGGAACGAGGCGCTGCACGGCTACGCCCGCGGCGGCACCGGCACGAGCTTTCCGCAGGCCATCGGTCTGGCCGCGACCTTCGACGATCGGCTTGTCGCGTCGATGGGCGAGGCGGTCTCCAGCGAGGCGCGCGCGAAATACAACGCGCTGTCTGCCCGCGGCGACCGCGACATCTACCACGGGCTCACCTTCTGGAGCCCCAACATCAACATCTTTCGCGACCCCCGCTGGGGCCGCGGCCAGGAGACCTACGGCGAGGACCCCTATCTCACCAGCCGTATGGGGCAGGCCTACGTCCGCGGGCTGCAGGGCAGCGGCGAGACGCTGAAGGTCGCCGCCTGCGCCAAGCACTTTGCCGTCCATTCCGGCCCGGAGGCGCTGCGCCACCGTTTTGACGCGCGCGCGACGCCGAAGGATATGGAGGAGACCTATCTCCCTGCCTTCCGGGATCTTGTGACGAAGGCGCAGGTGGAATCCGTCATGGGCGCCTACAACCGCACGAACGGCGAGCCGTGCTGCGGCAGCAAGGCGCTGCTGGTCGATACGCTGCGCGGTGCGTGGGGCTTTGCCGGCCACGTCGTCTCCGACTGCTGGGCCGTCCGCGACTTCCACAGCGGCCACATGGTCACCGACACGCCGCAGGAGTCCGCCGCGCTGGCGCTGCGTATGGGCTGCGATCTCAACTGCGGCTGCACCTATGAATTCATCGTGAAGGCCGTGGAGGAGGGGCTCGTGCCCGAGGCGCAGGTCACGGAGGCCGCCGTCCGGCTCTTCACTACGCGCTTTTTGCTCGGCATCATGGACGACGGCAGCGAGTACGATACGATCCCCTACAGCGTCGTCGAATGTCCGGCGCACCACGCGCTGGCACACCGCGCGGCGCTGGAGAGCTGCGTCCTGCTGAAAAACGACGGCATATTGCCCCTGTGCGCGGACACCGTCGGCACCGTGGGCGTCATCGGCCCGAACGCCCTGAGCCGCAATTCCCTGATCGGCAACTACTACGGCACCTCCTCCCGCTACATCACCGTGCTGGAGGGCATTCAGGAAGCCATGGAGGGGCACGGCCGTGTGCTCTATTCCGAGGGCTGCCACCTCTTCCGCGACCGCGTGGAGCAGCTGGGGCAGCCGGGCGACCGGCTGGCGGAGGCAGAGGCCGTCGCCGCCGCGAGCGACCTCGTCGTGCTCGTGCTGGGCTATGACGAGCATTGGGAGGGCGAGGAGCCCGACGACTCCAACGCCGGCGACGCCGGCGACAAGCCCGACCTGCTGCTCCCCGCGCCGCAGCGCACGCTTCTGACGCGGGTCCTGGACGTCGGAAAGCCGACCGTCGTGGTGCTGCTTGCGGGCAGCAGCGTCGATCTCGGCGAAGCGGAGGCGCGCGTCGGCGCGGTGCTGCTCGGGTGGTATCCCGGCGCGCGCGGCGGCAGGGCTGTCGCGGAGCTGCTCTTCGGCAAGGCCTCTCCCTCCGGCAAGCTGCCCGTGACCTTCTACCGCAACGAGGCGCTTGCTGAGCTGCCGGACTTCACGGATTATTCCATGCGCGGCCGCACCTACAAATACTATGAGGGCACGCCCCTCTGGCCCTTCGGTTACGGTCTGAGCTACGCGGACATGGCGCTGCGCGATCTCTCCGCCGACAAGACGGCGGCCCGCGTCACCGTGGAAAACCGCAGCGATTTTGACGCGGAGCAGGTCGTGGAGCTCTACGTGAAGGATGCGCACAGCGCCGACGCGCCGACGCACCCGATCCTCGCCGGCTTTGCCCGCGTCCGCGTCGGCGCCAAGTCAAGCCAGACGCTGACCGTCGCGCTTGACGACGCGGCCTTCACCGTCGTCGGGGAGGACGGCGTGCGCCGCAGCGGCAGCGGAGAATGGACGCTGTATGCCGGTTTCGGCCAGCCCGACGCCCGCACCGAAGAACTCGCCGGGCGCAAATGCCTGTCCGTCGCCATAAAGGAGGGTTGACGATGCTGTACATCGGGATCGACCTCGGCACCTCGGCGGTGAAGCTGCTGCTCGTCGATGACGCCGGCGCGATCAAAAACGCCGTCACGAAGGAATACCCCATCGCCTTCCCGCAGCCGGGCTGGAGCGAGCAGGACCCCGCCGACTGGTGGGCGGGCTGCCGCGCCGGACTGGAAGAGCTGCTGCGCGGCTTCGACGCGCGCCAGGTCGCCGGCATCGGCTGCGGCGGCCAGATGCACGGGCTCGTCATCCTCGATCAAAACGACGCCGTCATCCGCAAGGCCATCCTCTGGAACGACGGCCGCACCGCCGCGGAGACGGACTGGCTGAACACCGCGATCGGCAAGGAAAAGCTCTCCGCTTTGACCGCGAACATCGCCTTCGCGGGCTTCACCGCGCCGAAGCTCCTCTGGGTGCGCGCGCACGAGCCGGAGAACTTTTCCCGCATCGCGAAGATCATGCTGCCGAAGGACTATATCAACTACATGCTCACCGGCGTCCACGCCTGCGACTACTCCGACGCCAGCGGCATGCTGCTGCTGGACGTTGCGCACCGGCGCTGGTCGGAGGAAATGCTGCAAATCTGCGGCGTCAGCCGGGCGCAGATGCCCCGCCTTTTTGAGAGCTGCGAGGTCATCGGCACGCTCCGCCCGGAGCTTGCCGACGCGCTGGGCCTGCGCCCGGATGTGCAGGTCGTCGCCGGGGCGGGGGATAACGCCGCCGCCGCGGTCGGCACCGGCACGGTGGGCGAGGGCGGCTGCAACATCTCCCTCGGCACCTCCGGCACGATCTTCATCTCCT
>CAMJPK010000169.1 GCA_946407675.1 uncultured Clostridia bacterium | reverse complement strand
CGGAGCGGAAGATCTACGTCATCGACTCCCTCGGCGCGTCCTCCGGCTACGGCCTCATCATGGACAAGGCGGCCGACCTGCGCGACGCGGGTATGGGGATCGACGAGCTGGCGGCGTGGCTGGAGGAGCACAAGCTGGAGCTGCACCACTGGTTTTTCTCCACGGATCTGAAGTTTTACATCCGCGGCGGCCGCGTCAGCAAGACCGCGGGCTTTGTCGCCGGCGTGCTAAATATCTGCCCGCTTCTGCACATGGACGAGCAGGGGCATCTGATCCCGATGGAGAAGATCCGCACGAAGAAAAAGGTCAAGGAAACCATCGTCAAGCGCATGCTGCAGTATGCCGCCGGCGGCAAGGACTATGACGGCAAGTGCTACATCAGCAACTCCGCCTGCTGGCAGGACGCCAGGGATGTCGCCGATCTGGTCGAGGCGACGTTCCCGAAGCTCAACGGGCCTGTCGAGATCAACGACGTCGGCAATCTCATCGGCAGCCACACCGGACCGGGTACCGTGGCGCTGTTCTTCTGGGGCTGCAGGCGCGGCACAGAAAATTCCTGATCGGAGGGACCTCGTTCTATGAATCCCAGAATCTTTATCGCACCCGCCATCTGCCTTGCGCTGTTCGGCATGGTGCTCTTCCGCATGGTGTCCAATTCCGCCACCGGCGGCTTCCGCGTCCTTCTCAAGCTCCTCGGTTTCCTCATCATGATCGGCGGCGTTGTGCTGACCGTTCTGCTCTGGACCGGGAAGATCGGCTGAAAGACGGAAAAACCCGCGGAAAAGTGAAAAAAAGTCTTGCAAACGCAAAACCGCTGTGCTATCATACTCAGGTAACTGTGTATGACTCTCGGCGTTTGGCCGCGGGATATCGGAAAGGATGAAATCTCAATGAAACTGGCTCTTATGATCATTCAGATGCTTTGCGGTCTGTTCCTGATCGTCATCATCATGCTGCAGTCCGGCAAGAGCTCCGGCCTGTCCGGCGCGATCGGCGGCACGAATGATAGCTATTCCTTCAAGGCAAAGTCCAAGACCTGGGACGCGAAGTTCGCTCGCTGGACCAAATGGGTCGCGCTGGCATTCGTTCTGCTGACGTTTGTACTGGTTCTGCTTTGATCTGATCTGACGAAAACGCTGCCGATCTTTCTCGGCGGCGTTTTCTTTGTGTGCGAAGGGGCTTGCTATGAAACTCAAACTGCTCGGCAATCTGTTTGTTGCGTTTGCCAAGGTCGGCGTGCTGACCTTCGGCGGCGGCTACGCCATGCTGCCCATGCTCCAGCGTGAGATCGTGGATGCCCACGGCTGGGCGACGGAGGAGGAGCTGGCGGACTATTACGCGATCGGGCAATGCACGCCCGGCGTGATCGCGGTCAATACGGCGACCTTCATCGGCCAGAAGCTCGGCGGCCCGCTTTGCGCCGCCGCAGCCACGCTGGGCGTGGTGTTTCCGTCGCTCGTGATCATCACGGTCATCGCCGCCGTGCTCCAGAACTTTGCACAGCTCGCCGTCGTGCGCAACGCCTTTGCGGGCATTCGGGTGTGCGTCTGCGCCCTGATCCTGAACGCGGTCGTGAAGCTGTGGAAGAAGGCAGTCGTGGACTTGCCGACGCTTCTGATCTTCCTCGCCGTGCTGGCGCTGGCGGTCTTTACGAAGCTGTCGCCCGTGGTGTTCGTCGTCGCCGCGGCCCTCGCCGGCGTTGCGCTGAAGGCGCGGGAGGCGAAGCGATGATCTACCTGCGGCTTTTCTGGGAGTTTTTCAAAACCGGGCTGTTCGCGGTGGGCGGCGGCATGGCGACGATCCCTTTCCTTTCGGAGATGGCGGAGCGCACCGGCTGGTTCACGCAGGGGATGCTGGCGGACATGATCGCCGTCGGTGAATCCACGCCAGGTCCCATCGGCGTCAATACGGCGACCTATGTGGGCTTTACCGTCGCGGGCGTTCCCGGCGGCATCGTCGCAACGCTCGGACTGGTCCTGCCGTCGTTTCTCATCATTCTGCTCGTCGCCGCTTTTTTGAAAGCGTTCCGGACGAACAAATATGTGGAGCGCGTATTCTACGGCATCCGCCCCGCCTCCGTCGGGATGATCGGCGCGGCCTGCGTGGCCGTGATGCGCCTGTGCCTTGTGGATACCGCGGCGTTTGCGGAAAGCCGCGCTCTTGCCGATCTCTTTCACTGGAAGGGAATGGCGCTGTTTGCCCTGATCTGGGTGCTGACCAACCTTGTGAAAGGGACGAAGAAGCTGCATCCGGTCATCTTTATCGCGGCCTCGGCGGCGGTCGGGATCGTGTTCAGATTCGCGGGCGCCTGAAAAGCGCAAGCAAGCACAGAACATACGCTGCGGAGAGCAGCCCATGGACGATGCGTCCGGCGAAATGCCGGGCGCATTTGATTTGCGTGCCGGAGACGGCATAGAGCGTCTGCGCATGGACGGCAAGGCCGCCGAAGCCCAGCAAAAAGGCGGCAAGGGCGAGGTTCGCGGGCGTCGGGGCGGCGCCGCGCAGGACGGCGACGCCGCTGCCGAGCTCCAACAGCCCGCTGAGCAGCGCCAGGCAGACGCGCAGTTCCATGCCGAAGCACAAGGCCATCGCCCCGGCAAGAGCGGAGATTAGACCGACGCTTTGCAAAAGCGCGGTGAGCACCGAGAAAAAGACGACGTAGCCGCAGATGTGCAGCGTGGTCTCCGCCGCGCCGCTGACGCAGGCGGGAAAGGCGGAAACGCTTCCCAAGCGGGGCGCGGGTACGCTCGAAGCAGCGGGAGACGCGGCGCGGCGGCGGCGGGACAGGAGCAGCAGCGTCAGCGCCGCGAGGACATGGCTGAGGTAGAGCAGCGCACCGAGGCGGACCGAGCCGAAGACCGCGGCGCCTGCCACGCCGATGAGGAAGCCGGGGCCGGTGTTGTTGCAGCAGGGGAGCAGGCGCGTCCCTTCCTCCGGCGTGAGCGCGCCGCTGCGCACCAGCGCCGCGACCGCGCTTGCGCCCGCGGGATACCCGCCGCACAGCCCGAGCAGGAACGGCGCGGCGCTTACGGCGGGGAGCGATAAGCGGTATAGCAGCGGCGCGGCCAGCTTTCCCAGCGCCGCGGGCAGCCCCATGGCCGTCAGATACGACGAGAGCAGCAAAAAGGGAAACAGCGAGGGGACAATGACGCCGGCGCAGACAGACAGGCCGCGCTGCGCG
>CAMJPK010000168.1 GCA_946407675.1 uncultured Clostridia bacterium | reverse complement strand
TCGTCGTGGACGACGTGGTGATCGACACGCGCTCGCGCTCCGTGCGCCGCGGCAGCCGCGAGATCCCGCTGACCATGAAGGAATACGAGCTTTTGCTGCTGTTTGCCCGCAACAAGAACATCGCGCTGTTCCGCGAGACGCTCTACGAGCACGTCTGGGGCAGCGACTACATGGGCGATTCCCGCACGGTGGACCTGCACGTCCAGCGCCTGCGCAAGAAGCTGCACTGGGAGGACAAGATCAAGGCGATCTACAAGGTCGGCTACCGCTTAGAGGTGTAAGAGGATTTGGAGCTGAAATTCCGCCGCCCGCTGAAAACAACGCTGATCGCCGCCGCGGTGATCGCCGCGGTCTGCTGCATCGGCGAGTGTATTCTGCTGAAAAAGGTGCCGGAGGCGGGCGCGCATTACGGCCTGTATATCGTGTTTCTGCTGCTCGCCGTGCTCGCGGGGGGCTTCCTCGTCTATCTGTTTACATGGCTCATCACCTCGCAGGAGACGCGCGAGGCGCGATTGCAGCGCGTGCGCATCAGCGAGCTGGAGCGCAGCATCGAAAACCTCGAGAACGTCGCGGCCCGGCGCGAGGAGTTCATCGGCTCCTTCGCCCACGAGCTCAAAACGCCGCTGACGGCCATCATCGGCTACGCGGATATGCTGCGCAGCAAGGAGATGGCGCCGAAAAGCCGCTTCACCGCGGCGGGCTACATCTTCTCCGAGGGCAAGCGCCTCGAGGCGCTCTCCTTAAAGCTCATGGATATCATCGTCGCCGGCAAGCAGGAGTTCGAGCCGAAAAAGTTCGAGGTCGGCTACTTCATCCGCTCCATCGCGGCGGTCACGGTGCCGAGCCTGAGCAATGAGAACATGACGCTCGACATGCGCTGGGAGCCCGGCGAGATCGAGGTGGAGCCCGACCTGTTCAAGACGCTGATGATCAACCTTGTGGACAACGCGCGCAAGGCCAGCCCGAAGGGCAGCGTCATCGAGCTGTTCGGCAAGGTGCAGGACGGGGGCTACGCGCTCTATGTCCGCGACCACGGCCGCGGCATGCCGGCCGAGGAGCTCAGCCGCATCACCGAGCCGTTCTATATGATCGACAAATCCCGCTCGCGCGCGCAAAACGGCGCGGGCCTCGGCCTGGCGCTTTGCCAGCGCATCGCCGAGCTGCACGGGACCAAGCTGGAATACGAGTCCGTCGAGGGGGAGGGCACGACCGTGCGCATCCTCCTGAAGGGAGGCGCACCGAGTGAAGAAGCTCCTTGAGCGCCTCAAGCTGAACAACGACCGCACGAAGCTGTTCGTCGGGCTCGGCGCGACCTTGCTGGTCCTCATCGCGGCGATGCTGCTGCCGCTGGCCTTCCGGACGGCGCCCGGCGGGACGGACGCGCCCGCGCCCATGACGCTGGAGGAGCGCGCGCTGATGTTCGCGCGCTACTGGACGCCGGGCGACGCAGAGAGCGGCTTCACCGTGGAAAAGCCCGACCCGGTGCCGAAGAAGCTGCGCGATACCTGCGAGACCGTCATGCGCACGCTGATCGCCCGCAGCATCGACGATCAGGGCCTCGAAGATTTCACGCCCACCGGCACGGAATACACCTATATCAGCGACGCGGACGGGCGGGAGATCCACGTGTGCCGCATGTGGCTGGAGCGCCGCGGCGACTGGCAGAACTGGCTGGACGTGTGCATCGACGCCGACACCGGCGACCTCTATTACTACTACCTCAGCCGCGAGTGCCTGACGAACCGGAAGAACTACGCCAAGCCCGAGCAGACCGACGCTTCGCAGATCGCGGAGCTTTTGGCGACGGAGAACGGCTGGACGCTGCGCTACCTCTCCGACGAGCCGGACGGCGGCGCCGCGGCGGTCTACTCCACGCCGGGCGGAACGCTGTGCTACGCGATCTCCTGCCGCGTCTATGACGCGCTCGTGGACATCCGCCTGTCCTGCCGTTGAAGCGTGTCGAATGATGTGCGTATGTGGGGGAAAACCTCGGAATTCCCCCGGAAAAATCGACGATAGTGGAGAAAAACTTGTGTAATCCGGGAATATGTGCTATGATGTGGTCTCATATCGGAAGCACACAGAGATCGGAAAATTTCAAACCGTTTCTGACGACGTCCGCCGCACCGGACGATCCGGAAAAGGAGAAGCAATGGTCAAAAACAAAAAAAGCATCATATTGCTGGTGCTCATGGTCGTGCTGCTGGTGCTGATCAGCTCACGTATGTCGCCGCAGCAGGTGCGGCGCCCCAACGCGCCGACGGTCACGGACGACCCCATCCCGGAGACGATGCCCCCGGTGGAGACCGAGGCGCCTGCAGAGGCGACGCCGGAGCCGACGCCCTATATCACGGAGATCCTGCCGAACGTCTCCCGGAACGACTGGAACCTGAAGCTCGTCAACAATACCTATGTCCTCGCCTACACCTTCGCGCCCGACGTCGTCGCGGTGCGCGACGACCAGTATTTCGACGCGCGCGCGGCGGACAAGCTGGAGGAGATGCTCTCGGCGGCGGAGGCGGCGGGCTATACCGTCTGCATCCGTGCGGCTTACCGTCCGTTCTCGACGCAGGCCTACCTCTTCAACGGCCGCGCCAGCCAGATCCAGTGGGGCACGACGATGACGCTTCTGGAGGCGGAGGCCGAGGCGCGCAAGATCGTGGCCTACCCGGGCACGAGCGAGCATCAGCTCGGCCTGTGCGCGGACATCATGGACAACAAGGACACGACGATGAAGGCCGAGGAGGTCGAGAATCTGCCGCTGCTCAAATGGCTGCGCGAGCACTGCGCGCAGTACGGCTTCGTCCTGCGCTACCCGAAGGACAAGCAGGAGATCACCGGCTGGTATGAGCCCTGGCACTTCCGCTACGTCGGCGAGGACGCCGCAAAGTACATGACGGACAAAGGTATCTGCTTAGAGGAGCTTATCGCGATGTTCTGACCACCCGAAAAAGGCAAGCGCAAATCGGCGCTTGCCTTTTTCAGGTAATGCGCGTATAGTTGATATGCTGATTTGAGATCCTCGGAGGCGGTGTTATGACAAAGAAACAGGGATTGACGGTGCTTCTGGCCGTCGTGTGCGTGCTGCTGCTGTTGCTGATCGGCCTGCGCGCGCTGCGCGGCGCTCCCGCCGCGCCGGAGACGACGCCGAACCCCGCCCCCGCGATCACATCCACCCCCGCGCCCACCCCGGAGCCCACCCCGGAACCCACGCCCGAGCCCACCC
>CAMJPK010000167.1 GCA_946407675.1 uncultured Clostridia bacterium | reverse complement strand
CATCATCCCCGCCTCGGTAAAGACCATCAGAACCGGCTTCCTGCAAAACAGCTACGGCCTGCGGGAGGTCGTGATCGAGCCGGGCAGCAATCTGACGGAGCTGCCGACCCAGTTCATCTCCGGCTGCAACGACATCACGCTCTACATCCCGGACAACATCCAGCATTGTCCCGATCCGATCAACTATTACATGGACAACGACATGCTGATCGTCGCCAACTGCAGCGCCCCCGTGATCGCGTCGGCAAAGGGACAGTATTCCTGGGGCGTTGCCCGCTGGGGCGACGAGAACGAGAAGAGGAGCGGCGCGCGCTACCGCCTGATCCACGACCTGGTGCACCATGACGGGCAGGCCCCGACCTGCGACGCCGACGGCTGGGCGCCCTACGAAACCTGCACGCGCTGCGACTTCACAAGCTATAAGGCGATCCCTGCCCTCGGTCACGATTGGGGTGAGGTGCGCTATGAATGGAACGCCGACCACACGAAGCTGACCGCAACGCGCGTCTGCGCCAATGACCCGAGCCATGTCGAGACCGAGACCGTGAGCGCAACCTCCGCTGTGGCTCTCGCGCCAACCTGCACCACAGAGGGCAAGACCACTTATTTCTCCGCCGCTTTTAAGAACCCGGCCTTCACGATACAGACTGTGACGCTGGCGGACATTCCCGCTTCGGGCCATAACCGGGTTTGTGATCCCAGCGTCGCCGCCACGGGCAGCACGAACGGCGCGCGCGGCGCGGAGTATTGCGCGGTCTGCAAGGCCGTCATCCAGCCGGAAAGGATCGTCTCCGCGCAGAGCGTCCTTCGCATTCCCGCAATGATTAAGCAGATCGGCGAGGAAGCATTTGAAGGCGGCGCGGCACAGCAGGTCAATATTCCGGCGGGAACGCGCTCCATCGGCAGCAAGGCATTCGCCGACTGCAACAATCTGCTGATCGCGGTGATCCCAAGCTCCGTCAGCGAGATCGCGAACGACGCCTTTGACGGCAGCGATGTAAGCGTGATCTGCCCGAATGGCTGCTATGCCGCTGACTGGTGCGACGATCGCCGCATTCCGCACAATCCCTGACCGTTCCGCAAGTCTGATCGCAGCGGTCGGATAAATTTGAGCAACTATATTATGTGAACAAGTCAGCATAATTTGTCTCTCTTTTTCCTTTCCGACGATGATTGAGACGGGATTGTTGTGGACATAACGCATATAGTGTTAAGGAAGCGCTGATTAAATCGACGTGTGCAGACTGGCGAGCGGATTTTTTGTCTGGCGAAGCCTGAAAAGCGATGGAATACTTTGTGTATTTCGAGATTTTCAGGCAAAGCCAGACAGAAAATACGCCGTCAGGATGTGCGCGGGGATTTATTCTGCGTTTCCTTAAATAATTAAAAGACTGCAGGAGTCCAAGCCGAACCGCTTGGACTTCTGCAGTCTTTTCGCTCTTATAGAGGATACCGTTTGCCGCGCTTATTTCACCTTTGCCATGGTATCGAGGGCGTGTGCAGCGATGAGCTGCCGGATCGCTTCAAGCTGGCCGAGGCCCTCGACGACGCAGCTTACCTCAAAGCCCGCGGCCTCGAAGACGCTTTTCCAGGAATCGTCCTCGTCGCCGGCCATGTCGTTGTTGGCATGGTCGCCGGCCACGATCATGAGTGGACGGAGAACGACGCGCTTATAGCCGCCGGCCTTTACCGCCTCCAGCACATCCTCCACGGAGGGCTCGGCTTCCACAGTGCCGATGTAATAATGCGCGCAGCCCATGTCGGACAGGACATCCTGCATCTTCGTGTAGACGGCGTTGGACGCCGCCTCGGTGCCGTGGCCCATGAAGCAGACCGCGGTCTCACCGTCGTCATATTCTTTCGTCGCCGCGACAACAGCCTCCGCAACGGCCGTAAAGTCAGCGTCCGACGTCAGCAGGGCGTCGCCAAGCACGACCCGGTCAAAGGCGTCGGCATATTCGGCCAGCTCGTTTCGGAGATCGGTGTACTCGAAGCCGTCCATCAGGTGAGTGGGCTGCACGACAAGGATTTTGACGCCGTTTTTGATCGCGCGCTCCAGCGCGTCATGGACGTTGTCGATGATCTCGCCGTCGCGCTTTGCCACATGGTCAATGATGATCTGGCTCGTAAAGGCGCGGCGCACACGCCAATCCGGACAAGCCTCCTGCAGCGCATTCTCGATCGCGCCGATGGTGAGTCGGCGGTTGTCGTTATAGCTTGTGCCGAAGGACACGACCAGCAATTCCTTTTCGCCGATGCCGTCCTGGTTCAGGGGATCATCCAGGGAGGCGTCGCCGGTGTCGTAGTTTTCTTCGTCGTCTTCCTGTTCCTCCGCAAACGCTGTGCCGCTCCAACCGATAAAGAGCGTCGAGAGCATACAGAGTACAAGAAGCAAGGCCAGAATCTTTTTCATGTGTTTTCTCCTTACAAAGCTTTATTTGCAGCGCGCAGGCGCGTATTGCACATTCGGAAAACAAAAAGACGTGCTTCTCGAAAAGCACGTCAAAAGCAGACGCCGCAGGCGTCCGTCAACATGCTTCCGGTTCCGGCAGAAGCAGCTCCCTCTTCCATGTATCTGACTCATCCTCTCTTCCGGAGGCTTCACAGTGACCGACTCGCCGGGCTTTGCACCCGATTCCATGTGCCGCATTCCGCGGATGAAGAGGGATTATTGGATTGCTTGTATTATATAGGGAAAATCACTGCGCTGTCAAGCGCAGGATACAATGTGCAGACAAACCTCCACGCCTGTCATTCCGAGCCGGCGCTGCGACACGGCGAGCATGGAACGTCGCACGCTTCCCCAGCGTCGCTGTGCTCGGAATGACGGGGGTGTACTGAATCGCTGCGGCATTTTTTGTTCGTGCTGTACAGCGGGGGAGGGGTATGATATAATCAAATTATCGTGCTGAATCCCTCGCAAGCGGTTCCTGAGGCCGGTAAACCCTGCCCTTCGGAAGAGGCGATGAATGTTGGGCGAACAGGAGAATAAACAGCTGTTTGAAGATGCTCCGGTACGGAAGGCTGTATGAGCTCTGGAGGGGACTGCGTAAACAGATGGGTCAAAAGCCGATTCAGAAAGGCAATGTGAACAAAAGAATAGCATAGGAGGATACCGACATGGAAATTGTCGACGTTGAACAGACTGTACAGCAAGCCCGTGATAATCTGAACACACTCACCGGCAACCTCGCCCTCAACACGATCATCTCCGGCCTCATCACCTTCCTGGTCTGCGTCATCGCCATCCGCATCGTCAAGGCGGTACTGACCAGAACGCTCAACCGAATGACCCGGCTCGATCCGCCCATCCGGAACCTCATCATTAAACTCG
>CAMJPK010000166.1 GCA_946407675.1 uncultured Clostridia bacterium | reverse complement strand
GCTCGAGAGCCGCAGCATCTCCGATCTGCTCACGCGCATCGACATGATCAGCGAGGTCATGAGCTACGACAAGGCGCTGGAAAAGGCCATGATGGACGCCAGAGCCAAGGTTGAGGAGGCCGAGCAGGCGCTCGAGTCCGCCAAGACCGAGGAAGAGGGCAAGAAGGGCGAGCTTGAAGCCCGCAAGGTCGATCTCATGGCGCAGGTGTCCGAGGCCGAGGCGCTCGTCAAGAGCCTCGAGGCCGACATTGACGCCTACACGGCCGCATACAATCAGACCGAGGCCGCCAAGCAGGCCCTGCAGGCGGAGATCAACGAGAAGGTCGCCCAGCTCGAGGCCGAGCGCCGCGCCGCCGAAGAGGCAGCCCGCAAGGCAGCCGAGGAGGCCGCCCGCCGTCAGGCGCAGCAGCAGCAACAGCAGCAGCCGTCTCAGCCGGCTCAGCCGTCCCAGCCGACCACCCCGACCTACGCCACCGGCACCGGCAGCATGATCTGGCCCGCGCCGGACAGCCACACGATCACGAGTTATTTCGGCTGGCGCGTCCATCCGATCACCGGCACGAATAAGTACCACTCCGGCGTGGACATCGGCGCGAGCTACGGCTCGAGCGTCCTCGCGGCCGACTCCGGCACGGTCATTCTGGCCGGCTGGAACGGCGGCTACGGCAACTGCATCGTCATCAGCCACGGCAACGGCATCACCACGCTCTACGGCCATCTGAGCTCGATCATCGTTTCCTCCGGCCAGAGCGTCTCGCAGGGCCAGACGATCGGCTATGTCGGCTCCACCGGCAACTCCACCGGCCCGCACCTGCACTGGGAGGTCGCCGTGAACGGCCAGCAGGTCAATCCGCTGAACTACGCCAACTAACATTCACACCGGACAGCCAGAATCTGGCTGTCCGGTAACGTGCTGAATGGAGGAACTCCATGGAAGAACAAAATACCCCTCAAACCCCGCGCACCGCGCGCGGCAAACGAAAAAAAGCGCGCCGGCGGACGGATTTCGCCCCGCTTCGCTCGGCGCTTGTGACGATAATAGCCTGTATCCTCTGCATCGCCATCACGGCGGGCGTGATGTGCCTCATGTTCTTCAACCGCTTCGGCGGCGTCGCGAACTACAAGATGGCGCGCAAGCTCATGGAGGTCAAGGAGGTCATTGACCAGAACTACATCGGCGAGAGCGACCCCGCCGCCATGGAAAACGGCGCCGCCGCCGCAATGGTCACCTCCCTCGGCGACCAGTGGAGCTATTACATGACGCCCGAGGAATACAAGGCCTATCTCATGTACTCCGCCAACGAATACGCCGGCATCGGCGTCACGATCCAGCCCGAAGTGACGGACGGCGGCTTTAAGATCGTCTCCGTCACGGCGCAGTCTCCCGCGGAGATCGCGGGTCTCGTCGCGGGCGACGTGATTCTCGCCGTCGACGGCACGGACGTCTCCAGCAAGACGCTCAGCGAGGTGCAGCAGCTCATCCGCGCGAAGCTCGATAAGACGATCTCCTTCTCCATCCGCGGCGAGGACGGGCATACCCGCACCGTCTCCGTGGACTGCACCGTCATCCACACCGACCCCGTCTCGTTCAAGATGCTCGAAAACAACGTCGGCTATGTGCAGATCAACAACTTCGAGAGCGGCTGCGGCGACAGCGCTATCAAGGCCATCGACCAGCTGCTGAGCGACGGCGCGGGCGCGCTCGTCTTTGACGTGCGCAACAATCCCGGCGGCAAGCTCTCCGAGCTCATCACGCTGCTCGACCACATTCTCCCCGAGGGCGATCTCTTCGTCGGCGTCGACCGCTCCGGCAAGGAGACCGTCACGAAGTCGGACAACGTCTGCGTCAAGGTGCCGATGAGCGTGATCGTCAACGCCAACACCTACAGCGCGGCCGAGTTCTTCGCCGCCGCCCTGCGCGAATATGACTGGGCGACCATCGTGGGCGAGAACACCACCGGCAAGGGCCGCAGCCAGACGACGGAGCTGCTCAGTGACGGCAGCGCCGTGCACATCTCCAGCAACAAATATCTCACGCCCCAGCGCGTGGACCTCTCCGAGCAGGGCGGCCTGATCCCCGACCAGACCGTCACCCCCGGCGACGATCCGGAAGTCGACCAGCAGCTCAATGCCGCAATTTCGGCAGTTTTGAATTAACAACAAAAACGTAAGGAGTTTTCATCACATGGCTAACGAGAGCAGATACAAAATGAGCGAGGAGCGCCGCCAGGCGCTCATGGAAGAGCTCCAGCAGCTCGAAACCGTCGGCATGAAGGAAGCCGCCGCCCGCATCGCGGAGGCCCGCTCCTTCGGCGACCTGTCCGAGAACAGCGAGTATGACGAGGCCAAGAACGAGCAGGGCAAAATCGCTTCCCGCATCGCCGAGCTCAAGGACCTCGTGGAGAACGCCGTCATCGTCGAAAAGAGTGCGGAGTCCAGCGACGTCGTCTCCATCGGCTCGCGCGTGCGCGTGCAGGATCTCGAGGACGACTCCGAGGAGGAGTACCAGATCGTGGGCTCCCAGGAGGTCGATCCCATGAACGGCCGCATCAGCGACGACAGCCCCTTCGGCTTTGCGCTCAAGGGCCACCGCGTCGGCGACGTCGTCACGGTCGAAGCCCCCGCCGGAGAGCTCAAGTTCAAGATTCTCTCTCTGGAAAATAATTAACAGAACTTGTAGGGGCGATTCACGAATTGCCCGCGAGAGGAAAGAAAGAAATATGTCCAACGAAACCAACACTCCCGCCCCCGCGCCCGAGCAGGACCTCTCCGAGCTGCTGCAGATCCGGCGCGACAAGCTCAAGGCGCTGCAGGACGAGGGCCGCAACCCCTTTGAGCAGACGCGTTTTGTGCGCACCGCGTATTCCGCCGAGATCAAGGCCGATTTCGACGGCTTCAACGAAAAGCAGGTCGCCGTCGCCGGCCGCATCATGTCCAAGCGCGGCATGGGCAAGGCCATCTTCTGCCACATTCAGGACGACCGCGGCCAGATCCAGCTCTACATCCGCAAGGACGCGGTGACGGAGCAGGAGTTTGCCGACTTCCGCAAGTATGACATCGGCGACATCATCGGCGTCACCGGCTTCGTCTTCCAGACCAAGACGGGGGAGATCAGCGTGCACGTCGAGTCCGTCGTGCTGCTCTCGAAGTCCCTCCGTCCGCTGCCGGAGAAGTTCCACGGCATGACGAACACCGAGCTCAAGTACCGCCAGCGGTACGTTGACCTGATTATGTCAACCGACAGCCGCCGCAATTTCGAGATCCGTTCCGCCTTCATCCGCCACGTCCGCCGCTATCTGGACGACCACGGCTACATGGAGGTCGAGACGCCCGTGCTGAATACGATCTCCGGCGGCGCCACGGCGCGCCCCTTCATCACGCACCACAACACGCTCG
>CAMJPK010000165.1 GCA_946407675.1 uncultured Clostridia bacterium | reverse complement strand
TTGCGAGGCCGCGCATGCGGCCGTGGCAATCCGTTTACCCCTCCTCGCGCTCATAATGCCGCGAGATCGCGCGCGCCACGGTGCACCGCCGCCAGCCGTTCAAATCGGTGCAATACTCCCGAAAATAGGCCTGTGCCGCCGCGTCGTCGGGCAGGCGGATCTCCCCGCCCTCACAGCGCACCGCGCGCTTCGAGCAGCCGTGATAGTACGGGCAGGTCCAGTATAGGCGATAATAATTCGCCATAGCTTCATCTCCTCGTGTCGGTTTTCCACAGAACCGAACAGTTCTCCACAGGTTTTTCCACAGCAGATGGGGTTTTCCACAGGAAATGCCGGTTCGGTTCTTTCTTCCCTGTCTTTCTCTGAACTGGATTTTTCTTTTCTTTTCTGTACTTTTCTTTTCTTTTCTGTACTGGGCTATTCTGTACTTGACTGTACGTTGGGCTGTTGCCTGTCCTGCGCGCGCGTGCGCCCGTGCGTCACGTCCGAATAGCGCTTGCGGTTGATGTCCTCCTGGTTCATCATGCGCCGGGCGAAGAAGCGGGCGTTGCCGTCAGCGCAGATGGGCGTGCCGTCCATGCTGTAGCGCAGCAATCCGCGGATGAGACGCCCGAACTCCTCGTCCGTGAGCATCTCGCACTCACTCAGATAGCCGTGCGGGATCGCCGTGTAGTCCTTTGCCATCGTCCTTCCTCCTCCATCTTTGCGCCGGGTAACCGGTCTTTTCGATCTGCCGGATCACCGGGTGGTCGGGTATCTGCTCCATTGCCGTCACCTCCTATTTGCGTATTGCAATTTGCGTTCCCCTGCGATATACTTGTTTTGTTACCCAATTCAACAAAATCCCACCACAGGAGAATCGTTACATGAAAAAACTATCCGTCAAGAAGGGCATCGACTGCCAGGCCTGCCTGAGCTGCTCCATCGCCTGCTCCAAGGCATATTTCAAGACCGAGGACCCGGACAAGGCCTTCGTCCAGATCCGCATGAAGGGCGCGCAGCCCGCCCCCTTCACCTGCATCCAGTGCGGCAAGTGCGCGCGCTCTTGCCCGCAGGAGGCCATCACCCAGAACGCCAAGGGCGTCTACATGATCAACAAGAAAAAGTGCGTGGGCTGCGGCAAGTGCGTCGAGGTCTGCCCCTTCCATCTGGTCGTGCTGCCCGAGGGCGCGGAGAGCGCGGCGAAGTGCATCGCCTGCGGCATCTGCGTCAAGGCCTGCCCGATGGAGATGCTGGAGATTGTAGAAAAGTAATCATCTCGAATGCGACCCGCTTCGCTGGGCTCGCATTCGAATCACTCGCGCTGATCGCACCCGGCTTGCGCCGGGTTTGGTCGGCGCGAGGGCTCGCTCCCGCTTCGCCTTGTAAGTGTTTTTGCCGAGGCAAAGCCCCGTCAAAAACGATGGATTGCGCATTCGCACCCCCGTCCCCCGCTGATTCCCCGGCGGGGGATCGCCATATCATGAAGGAAGTGATCCCATGCCCGCGCCGCCCGGCCACCCCCATGGCGCACGCGCCTTCCTCACCGACGAGGAAAAGGCGAACATGCCGCGCGTCACGCCCGCGCTTCTAAAGCGCATCCTCTCCTACCTCAAGCCCTACCGCCTGCAGTTCGCCTTCGTCTTTCTCGCGATCCTCCTGTCCGCCACCATCGGCCTGCTGCCGAGCATCATCACGGGAAAGATCGTGGACGAGGCGCTGCTCGGCGAGGACCTCGCCCTGCTCATCCGCTTGCTGCTGCTGGCCTTCGTGACGCTGGCGGCCAGCCAGGTCATCGGCGTGCTGGAAAGCTACATCAACGCCTGGATCGCCAACCGCATCATCTTCGACATGAAGAACCAGATGTACGACCACCTCCAGCACATGCCGCACAGCTTCTTCACCAGCGAGAAGCAGGGCGACATCATCACGCGCATGAACACGGACATCTCCGGCGTGTCGGGCGTCATCTCCGGCACGCTGGCCTCCGTCGTTTCCAACGTCGCCACGGTGGTCACCACGCTCGTCGCGCTGTTCACGATGAGCTGGCAGCTCGCCATCGTCGGCATCGTCGTGATCCCGCTGCTGATATTGCCCACGCGCAAGGTCGGCAAGACGCGCTTCCAGCTGCTCACGGAGAGCCAGGCCAAGGCCGACGAGATGAACCAGCTTGTCAACGAGACGCTGTCGGTGTCCGGCTCGATGCTCGTGAAGCTGTTCACGCGCGAAAAGACGGAGTATGAACGCTTCGTCGCCGTCAACGAGGACGTGACGCGGCTTGCCATGCGCGAGCAGCGCAGCGGCAAGTGGTTCCTCGTGCTCATGGGCATGTTCACGCAGATCGGCCCGCTGCTCATCTACTTCGCGGGCGGCTGGTTCATCATCAGGCGCGTCGATCCGACGCTGACGGTCGGCACGATCACGGCCACCGTCGCGCTGATCAACCGGCTGTACCGCCCGGTGCAGTCGCTGTTGAACCTGCAGGTGGACTTTACGCGCTCGCTGGCGCTGTTCACGCGCATTTTCGACTACTTTGACCGCAACATCGCCATCACCTCGCCCCCCGACGGCAAAAAGCCGAACCTTTACCGCGCGGACGTGCGCTTTCAGCACGTCGCCTTCTCCTACACGCCGGACAAGCCGCTTTTGACGGACGTCGACTTTTTCGTGCCCGGCGGCAGGACCTACGCGATCGTCGGCCCGTCGGGGTCCGGCAAGAGCACGGTCGTGAACCTGATCCCCCGGCTTTACGACGTGACCGGCGGGCTCGTGACCGTCGCGGGCATCGACGTGCGCGCCATCGACCTTGAACACCTGCGCGCGAACATCGGCATGGTGACGCAGGACACCTATCTCTTCAACGGCACGATCCGCGAAAACCTGCTGTACGCCAAGCCGGACGCGACACAGGCCGAGCTGGAGAACGCCTGCCGCGTCGCCAACATCCACGACTTCATCGCCGCGCAGCCCGACGGCTACGACACCGAGGTCGGCAACCGGGGGCTGAAGCTCTCCGGCGGCGAGAAGCAGCGGCTTTCGATCGCGCGCACGCTTTTGAAGGACCCGAAGATCCTGATTCTCGACGAGGCGACCAGCGCGCTGGACTCCATCAGCGAGCACGCGATCCAGGACGCGCTGGAGCAGATGCTGCGCGGGCGCACCTCGCTGGTCATCGCGCACCGGCTGTCGACGATCCTGAAGGCCGACCGCATCCTCGTCGTCGCGGACGGGCGCATCGCGGAGCAGGGCACGCACGAGGAGCTGCTCGCGCACGGCGGGCTGTACCGCCAGCTCTATGAGACGCAGTTCCGGACGATCCTCGACCTCGAAGCCGACCGGGAGAGCTGACCCGTCCCCCGCCGCGCAGGGACGCGGATTCCCACGTCGGCCTTCGGCCTCCTCGGAATGACGTAAATCCCCCGTCA
>CAMJPK010000164.1 GCA_946407675.1 uncultured Clostridia bacterium | reverse complement strand
TGGTCTTTTTCGCGCGCGTGTTTCGCCTCGGCTTCTTCAAGTTGCTTGAGGCGGGCTTCGTTGTTCTTCCTCCAATCCTGCGCCTCCCGCAACTGCTGGGTGGTGGCGGCAAGTTGGGTTCGCAACTCTTCCAGTTTCGGCGGCGGAAGCGCGGCATCGGCTTTTGCCCGCAGTTCCTTGAGTTCGTCCAGCGTTCCGAGTTGATGAAGAGCCTCCAGTTCGCCGTTCGCTCCGTTCAACTGATCGGTCAACTGCGCGATGTTCGCTTTTGCTGACTTGTGATCGTTGCGCTCCATAACGAGAGACTTTTCCAGCGCGAAAATGTCCTTGTGAACCCACGTTCCCTTGTTCTTTTCGCTCACGGTGTCCTCGACGAAATCCTCGCGCACTTCTTCCGGGATTTCTTCCTGCGTTTGGTACCTCGTTACCAGTCCCATGACGGTATCCTTTCCTTTGTGGTTGCGTTTTGTGCGACCATTCGCACAACTAATCCCCCGCGGTCAACCGCAAAAAATAGAGCGCCCCCCGAAGGGAGCGCCCCACCAATTTCGTGACGTCACGAAATTGATCGCAGGACCATTTTGTTGACCTCGACAAAAAGCCCCGCCGGGGCGGGGGCGGGACCATTTTCACCGTCCGGTGAAAATGATCACTTCTTCTTGCCGCCGCCGGATTTCTTCTTGCACGATTTGCACATGGCACACCTCATTGGATGCTTGTTTTTGCGAGCCGTTACTTCGCCGTCCCGGCGTCCGGGCTGTCGAGTTTCGCCTTGATCTCGGCGATCTTGGCGAGGATCTCGGCCTTGAGCTTGTCCGACCACGCGCTGGCGTGGTCGATGCGCAGGCACAGCGAGGCGTGCGTCTGCTCAAACCAGGCAAGCAGCTCGGCGCGGACCTTCTGGATCTCCTTCGGCGGCACGTCGAGGAAATACCGCGCCTGCGCCGTCAAAAGCAGGATCACCTGATCGCGCATCGAAAACGGGGCGTGCGCCGGCTGGCGCAATAGCTGCATGAGCCCCGCGCCGTACTTGAGCTGCAGCGCGGTCTGCTCGTCCAGCTCGCTGCCGAACTGCGCGAAAACCTGCATCTCGCGGTACTGCGCCAGATCGAGGCGCACCGAGCCGACGGCCTTTTTCATCAGGCCCGTCTGCGCCGCGCCGCCGACGCGCGAGACGCTCAAACCAACGTTGACGGCCGGGCGCTGCCCGGAATAGAAGAGGTCGGAGGCCAGAAAGAGCTGGCCGTCCGTGATGGAGATGATGTTCGTCGGGATATAGGCCGACACGTCGCCGGCCTGCGTCTCCACGATGGGCAGGGCGGTCATGCTGCCGCCGCCGAGCGCGTCGGAGAGCTGGGCGGAGCGCTCCAGAAGCCGGGAGTGGAGGTAGAACACGTCGCCGGGGTAGGCCTCGCGGCCGGGGCTGCGCTCCAGCAGCAGGCTGATCGTGCGGTAGGCGACGGCGTGCTTGCTCAGATCGTCATAGACCACCAGCGTGTCGCGCCCGTGGGACATGAAGTATTCCGCGACGGCGCAGCCGGTGTAGGGCGCGATGTATTGCAGAGAGGCCGGATCGCTGGCCGGGGAGGAGACGATCACCGTGTAGTCCATGGCCCCGGCGCGCTCCAGCGCGCTCACGACGCGCTGCACGCTGCTGGCCTTCTGGCTGATGGCGACGTAGACGCAGATGACGTTCTTGCCCTTTTGGTTCAGGATCGTGTCCACGGCGACGCTGGTCTTGCCGGTCTCGCGGTCGCCGATGATGAGCTCGCGCTGGCCGCGCCCGATCGGGAACATCGCGTCGATCGCGAGGATGCCCGTCTCCAGCGGGCGCGAGACGCTCTTGCGCTCCACGATGCCGGGGGCGGGGCGCTCCAGCGGGAAGTACTCCTTCGCGTCGATGGGGCCCTTGCCGTCGATCGGCGCGCCGAGCGGGTCGATCATGCGGCCGAGGATGCGGTTGCTGATCGGGACGCCCGCGGTGCGCCGCGTGCGCAGCACGATGTCGCCCGCCGCGATCTCGGACGCGCCGGAGAACAATATGACGCCCGCCGTGCCGTCCGCGCGCAGGTCCTGTACCAGCCCCTTCGCGCCGCCGGGGAAGAAGACGATCTCCCCGTAGCAGACCTCGTGCAGCCCGGAGATGACGGCGATGCCGTCGCTCACGGCGATCACCGTGCCCACCTGCTGGTGGCCGGTGTGCAGCGAGAAGTCCGCGATGTCCTCGCGCAGAAGCGAGATGATGCCGCCGAACTGCTTTTCGCGCTGGAGCGACTGGAAGCTGCGGCGCAGCTGCCGCACGCGCCCGAGCGTGGACCAGTCGTAGTTGTCGTCCCCGACGAAGATGTTGAAGCCGTCGCCCGCCGATTCGTCACGGCGGATGACGAACTCCACGTCGTCGCAGCCGCGCTCGGCGATCAGCAGGTCGCGGATGCGCGCCCGCTGCGCCTCGTCCGGGGGCGTCATGCAGCGGATCACGACCTGCAATATGTTCTTTTCCGGCTCCGCTGCCGGCTCAAAAATGTCGTCGCCGCCCGTCGTCATTGCTGCTTCCTCCCGGCGGCGTCGGCCTCGGCACGGCGCAGGAACTCGTCATACAGCGCGTGGGTACGCTCGGGGTCGGCGGTGTCGCTCAGGAGCTTCTGCGTGGCCTCCAGCACCAGCTCGCCGATCTCGGTCTGCGCGCTGTCGAGGATCTGGGCGCGGCGCATCTCCGCCGCGTCCTCCGCGGCGGCGAGAATGGCGGCGGATTTCTCCTTGGCCGCGTCGATGTAGCTCTTGGCGGCGGCGGCGCCCTCGCGCTCGGCCTTCTGGCGCAGCGCGGCGATCTCGGCCTCCGCGTCGCGGATGCGGGTGGCGTAGGCCGCCTGCAGCCGGTCGCTCTCCTCCTTCGCGGCGGCGGTCTGCGCCTCCAGCGCTTCAAAGTGTGCCCTGCGCTCGGCAAGGAACTTCGTCACCGGCTTGTAGAGCAGCAGCGTCAGGCCGCCCGCGAGGATCACAAAGTTCAGCATGTGCAGCAAAACCTGCACGATGTCAAAGCCTAACATGGGATTCTCCTTACAACGGTGTGGCGTCGCTTACAGAACGAAGATAATAAGGATGGCGACGATCAGGGCGTAGATGATCGTGGTCTCGATGAAGACGAGGCCGAGCATCATGGCCGAGTTGATCTTGCCGGCGGCCTCGGGCTGGCGGGCCATGCCCTCGGTGGACTTGGAGATGGCGATGGCCATGGCGCCCGCGCCGACCGCGGCGGCGACGCCGACGACCGCGGCGGCGGCGAGGGCCTTGGTGCCGGTGGTCTTTTCGGCGGCGGCGGCCTCGGCGTCCTCCGGGGCGGCTTCGTTGTCCGCGGCGAAGGCGCAGACGGACAGCGCGCCCAGCGCCGCGGCGGCGAGGGCGAGGACGAGGAGCAGGGAGAGAAGCTTTTTTGTGTTCATACGTATGACCTCTTTCGGAGAGATTTTCGAATTGGCCTTCCCCTTGAGTAAACGCTGATTTATTCAGTGAAACGTAAGCGGAGGTCTCCTTCCC
>CAMJPK010000163.1 GCA_946407675.1 uncultured Clostridia bacterium | reverse complement strand
CCGCAATGCACCGCGTATTCCGCGGCGGCGCAGGCCATGACGGCGGCGAAGGTCAGCAGGAACCAGACCTTTTGCTGCTTCGTGAAGGCGCTGTGGCTGCACACGTGGATCGTCATGGCCAGCATGATGAGCTCGGTGAGGATCGTGATGCCTGTATAAAACGTCATGTCAGAAATCCTCCCTGTGGTTCCAAAAGACCGCGGCAAGCTGCGGGTCGAACTGCGTCCCGGATTCCTGCCGAATGATCTCAAACGCCTGCGCCTTGGAGACGGCCTGCTTGTAGCACCGCTCGGAGATCAGCGCGTCGAACACGTCCGCGATCGCCATGATCCGGGCCGACAGCGGGATGCCCTCGCCGGCCAGCCCCGCCGGGTAGCCCGCGCCATCCCAGCGCTCGTGGTGATACGTCGCGATGTCCGACGCCAGCGAGACGTAGTCTTCCTCCGCGACGCCGCTCATCACCTCCCGGACGACGCGCCCGCCCTCGGCGGCATGGCGCTTGACGCACTCAAATTCTTCCTGCGTCAGCTTGCCCGGCTTGGTGAGGATGCGGTCCGATACGACGATCTTCCCGATGTCGTGCATGGGCGCCATCATGCGCATTTTTGCGATGAAGCCGTCGTCCAGTTGATCGGCGTAAACGCCGTCGCGCCGCGCATGCTCCGCCAGCGCCCCGACATAGTCGCCGATGCGTGAAACGTGCTCGCCGCGCTCGGTGTCGCGGCTTTCGATCAGCCGGGACATGGCGGAGATCGTGTGCTCCTGCATCTGGAACATTCTCTCCTGATTGGCGACGGTTTTTTGCTGCGTGTCCTCCTGAATGAGATCGTTGTAGTAGATATAGCAGAGCACGGCGCACAGACCGATCCCGATGTAGTCGGTGTAGACCTTGAACAGGAGCAGCGGCAAGATCGCCGCGGCCAGCAGCACGAACACCATGATGATCGTGGGCAGATCGCGCCGTTTGAAGCGCCGGCTCACGACGATCATGCTGACGATCAGGAACACTAAGCTGAACAGATAGGCGATCTCATAGATGATGTAGTACGGGCCGCGGATGTATTTGCCCGCCTCGTCGAAATAGAAGATCCAGCCGAAGGGGGCGGAGACGATCTCCGCCAGCGCGTGCAGGGAGAACACCGTCCCGACGACGATGGCGGGCCGGTACAATCCGAGCGCGCCGCCGAAAAAGACCGGCAGCATCGGCGAGAGGGAAAACTGGACCACCGTCAGGATCGTCAGCGGCAGCGCAAAGGACGGCCCGCAGGCGTCGAACTGCTTGGCGACAAACTCCGCGCCGGCGCAGAAGAAGACCGTGATGAACGCGAACAGATACCACCGCTTCTCCACGCGCGTAAAGCCCGGGTAATGCGCCACGTGATAGGTCATGGCCACCATCAGCAGCTCCGTGAGCAAAATGGCTCCGGCATAGAAGCTCATGCGTTCTCACCGCCCTTCGCTCAATCCAGCAGCATGGCGTCCAGCAGCTCGCTGCAGTAGACGCCGAAGCTTGTTTTTCCGTCCTGCCAGACGACCTTATCGCCCTCGGCCCGCGCCGTCGCAAAGACCTGCGCCGGGGCCAGGCGGGCAAAGCGGAGCGTCCGGACGCGCTGCCGCATGTTGACAATGGCGGTGCTCCCATTTTGAAACGCAAGCTCCAGCCGGTAATCCGGCAGCGGTCTGGCAGCCTTCAACACGGAATCCATGGCGCACCTCCTCAAAAAACCATACTTGTTTTCAGCTTACACGAACAGCATACCGTGATTTCCTCACATATACATCACCCGAAAGGGTCATTTTTGCAAAAAATCGGGGCGCGCTGCAAAATGCAGTCACACCCCGTCATTCCGAGACAGTGCGCACACTGTCGTGGGAATCCGTCTTCTTTCCGAAGGGAAACGGATTGCCACGGCCCCTTACGGGGCCTCGCAATGACATAGCTGTGCATTTTGCAGCGCGCCCTTTGCTTCATCGCAGCATGTCGATGAGCTTGCTGCGCCGGTCGATGTTCATTTTCTGAAACGCGATCTTGAGATGGTGCTTCACGGTGTTCTCCGAGATGCCCAGCGCCTCCGCGATCTCCGGATTGCGCAGCCCCTTCGCCGCCAGCTCCGCCACCTCGCGCTCCCGGCGCGTGAGCTCCTCCGAGAGCTCCGGCACCTCCTCCAGCATGGCGAAGATGTGGCTCTCGTCGGCGCGCGTATAGCGGATGTCCAGCGCCTTGATCTCGCGGATGACGTCGGCGTGCTTCGCCGCGATCTGCGGCATCAGGAAGAGCACCTGGAAATACTTGCGGAAGCAGGCAAGGAAGGTGTAGTTCCTGTCCTGTCCCGCCAGCGTCAGCGACTTGTCCAGATACTCCGCCGCCTTCAGAAGCCGGCCGATGGCCATATAGCTCAGCGCCAGCCCGCAGTACATGAAGTTGCGCGTCGAGGTGGAGATCAGGCGGCGGTCGAGCTGCAGCGCCGCCTCCACGGAGGCGATGGCCCGCTTGTACTCCTTTTTCAGGAGCAGGTCGGTGATGCGGCAGGTCTTGATCATGAAGTTGGTGAAGGTGAGGTCGGCCAGCGAGTCCGCCTCGCCCTGCGTCCACAGCGCGCTGCGCCCGGTCTCCATCATGAGCCCGAGCAGATAGCCGCGGACGGTCTCCACCATGTAGGTCCCCAGCGTCTTGTTGCGCAGGAAGGCATAGCCCTGCGCCTTGTTTTCCAGATAGTCGATGGCCTTTTGCAGCCCCACCATGTCCGAGCGGTAGATGGCGTTGATGCCCAGCAGCAGCGCCGCGCCGTAGGTGGCCGTGGCATTGCCGGACTGCTCGGAGAGGAAGGCCGCCTGATACGCCTGGATGTCCGATTCCTCAAAGCGCCCCTGCACGGAGTAGGCCTCGCCGCGGTAGATCTCCGCCGCGCCCGCGCCGTGGCCGTTTGTCAGGCGGTTGTAGAGCTTCATCGTCTCGGCCAGCTTGTCGGCGGTTTGCAGCATCGTCCCCGGCTCCGCGTAAAACAGATACCACATAGAGGCGCAGCCGAAGAGGAAGGGCTCGTCCCGGACGAACACCTCCGAGGGCGTCTTCATCAGCGTTTCTGCGATGCGGTACTGCTCGCGCATGGCGTCCAGATCGGGGAAGAAGTCCAGCGCGTTCATCAGATGCCACTCGCCCAGAATCTGCGGATCGTCCAGCGTTTCCAGCAGCGCGCGGACGCGCTGCATCTGCGCGTGGAACTCCGCGAAGGCGCAGCCGGCGTAAAGCGCGTAGCACAGGCGCAGCAGGGAGAGCGGGTATTGGATCTGGATATCCTCCGGGCATTCGCGCAGCACCGTCCGGGCAAGCTCTGTATAGGAGGCGCCGTCGAACTGCTCCGTGATGAGGCAGACCAGCCGGCAGGCGAGGATCGACGCATAATGGCGCGCGCGGAAGTAGCAGCTCACGGCCTCCCGCGTGCGCCCGCTCGCCCGATAGACCTCCGCCGAGGCGCGCAGCACCTCGCTTTGAAAGTCCGCGTCCGTCTCCGCAAAGCGGCGGCGCAGAAAGGCGGTGAGCAGCTCGTGGGGGTAGTAGCTTTTCCGCGTCTCCCGGTACA
>CAMJPK010000162.1 GCA_946407675.1 uncultured Clostridia bacterium | reverse complement strand
TCTTTGTAGGGCGCGATGCCCACATCGCGCCGCAAATCAAATTTCGTCGGCGCAAGCCGACACCGCAGCACCACTCCCCACTCTCCACATTCAAATCTGTTAACTGCTCTATTCTACCCGATTTTACTCACTTTGTTAAGTGCTCTTTTTGTTTTTCGACAAAAAAATACATCGTGTGGCAAAAGGGAACATCGGTCTGTGAAAGTGCCGCAAAAATGGCAAAAATTGCTGAAAATGCTGACGTTTTGGCAGCTTTGTTAATATTTAAATTAAGTCAAAACCGTCTTTTTGGTGGACTTGTGAAACCGGTTATGATACAATATCTTAGTCATAAAATAGAGAGGTGATGCAAATGCCCTTTAAGTATCATGGCGGAGTTCATCCGAACTACATGAAGGCGCCGGACGTTCCGGTGATCTCCATTACGCCGCCGCCGCAGGTCGTCGTGCCCATGGCGCAGCACATCGGTGCGCCGTGCAAGCCGATCGTCGCGGTGGGCGACTATGTGACGATGGGCCAGAAGATCGGCGACAATCCCGCGCCGGTTTCCGCCCCGATTCATTCGCCCGTGTCCGGCAAGGTCATCGCCATCGAGCCGAGACCCCATCCCCTGGGGGACAACATCCCGGCCGTGGTAATCGAAAATGACTATCAGGACACCCCATGTACCGATCTGGCCCCGCTGACCGAGGCGGAGCTGCAGGATCAGGAAGCCATTCTCACGCGCATTCGCGACGCCGGCATCGTCGGCATGGGCGGCGCCATGTTCCCCACCGCGTTCAAGATCCGCGGCGGTCTGGGCAAGGTCGACACGCTCATCATCAACGGCGCCGAGTGCGAGCCGTACCTCAACGGCGACCACTGGACCATGCGTCTGCATCCGGAGGAGCTCCTCAAGGGCATCCAGCTTGCCCGCATCGCCTCCGGTCTCGACAAGGCCTACTACGGCATCGAGAAGAACAAGCAGGACGCGATTGATCTGCTCAACTCCAAGAACCCCGCGCAGTACGGCGTGGAGATCGTGCCCGAGGAGGTCAAGTACCCCCAGGGCGGTGAGAAGCTGCAGATCAAGGCCATCACGAACCGCGAGGTCAAGCCCGGCGGTCTGCCGGCGGGCGTCGGCTGCAACGTCATCAGCACCCAGACGGCTTACGCCATCTACCGCGCGTGCTATGAGGGCGTGCCGTGCTATCAGCGTACGCTCACGATGGGCGGCAGCGCGCTCGGCAAGACCGTGAACGCCACGGTCCGCGTCGGCACCCCGATCCGCTACATGGTCGAGCAGGTCGGCGGCTTCGTCAAGGAGCCCCGCAAGATCGTGCTCGGCGGCCCGATGATGGGTCTCATCTGCTCGAACATCGACGCGGTGAACATCAAGGGCACCGCGGGTCTGCTGTTCTTCACCGAGGAAGAGGACCGCAACGTCGAGAACCCGACGTGCATCCATTGCGGCCAGTGCCTGCAGGTCTGCCCGATGAAGCTCGAGCCCGTCTACATGTACAAGTACTTCCAGAAGCGTGACTTCGAGAAGATGCAGAAGTATCACATCCTCGACTGCATCGAGTGCGGCTGCTGCTCCTACAACTGCCCGGGCAGACTGCCGCTGACGCACACCTTCAAAACCGCGAAGCTCCTCTTCGCCGCCCGCGCCGCCGAGGAAAAGGCCCGCGCCGAGGCCGCCGCGAAGGAAGCCGCCGCGAAAAAGGAGGCTGAAGCCAAATGACAAGAAAAGAATATACGTTTGACGCCGGCTATCAGCCTCAGGTCCGCGCGCCGCGCGGCACGTCGAACATCATGCTCGACGTGATCATCGCCCTGATCCCCGCCATCTGCGTCGGCGTCTGGCAGTTCGGCTTCAAGGCGCTGATTCCCGTCTGCACGAGCGTGCTCTCCTGCGTGTTCTTTGAGTGGGCTTACCGCAAGCTCCTGCACAAGCACGCCACGATCGGCGATCTCTCCGCCGTCGTCACGGGTCTGCTCCTCGCCATGACCCTTCCCGCCAACGCCCCGTTCTGGCTGCCGATCATCGGCGCGTTCTTCGCGATCGTGTTCGTCAAGCAGCTCTACGGCGGCATCGGCACCAACTTCCTGAACCCCGCGCTCGCGGGCCGCGCCTTCCTGTTCGCGTCCTACGCCATGCTCATGACCCGCTGGACCACCCCCAACGGTCTGAAGGCCTCCGTCGACGCGATCACGATGGCCACCCCGCTCAGCTCCATGAAGGCGGGCGTCGCCCTGCCCGAGTATTTCACCGTGGCGGACATGTTCATCGGCCGGATGCCCGGCTGCTTCGGTGAGATCAGCGCGGCTGCGCTGCTGCTCGGCGGCATCTACCTCATCTGCCGCAAGGTCATCACCTGGCACATCCCCGTCGCCTTCATCGGCACGGTCGCCGTGCTCAGCCTGATCTTCGGCGGCGGCGAGGCGTACAGCCACGTCGACTGGATGGTCTACAACCTCCTCTCCGGCGGTCTGATGCTCGGCGCCATCTTCATGGCCACCGATTACTCCACCAGCCCCACGGGCTTCAACGCCCGCCTGATCTACGGCGCGGGCTGCGGCATCCTCACGGTCGTCATCCGCCGCTTCGGCGGTTACCCGGAGGGCGTCAGCTTCGCGATTCTGATCATGAACTGCTGCGCGTGGTTCCTCGATCAGCTCACGCAGCGCCGCCAGTTCGGCGTCTCCCGTGAAGACGTGAAGGCCAAGAAGGCAGCCGCCAAGGCAGCCAAGAAAGAAGCAAAGGAGGCGGCAGCACAATGACGGAAACCAAACAGTCCGGCGGCAGCCAGATCCTCAAGCTCGCTCTCGTTCTGCTCGCGGTCGCCGCGGTCATCGCGCTGGTGCTCGGCGCGGTGAACGAGATCACCAAGGGCCCCATCGAGCAGTACCTCAACGGCAAGCGCGACGCCGCTTACGCCATGGTTATGCCCGGCGACGGCAACACCTATGAAGAGATCGAAGCCGGCTCCTACGCCAACGATCCCTCCAACTCCATCACCAAGCTGTGCACCGCGAAGGACGCCTCCGGCAACGACATCGGCTACGTCGCCGAGACCACCTTCTCCGGCGCGCAGGGCATGATCACGATGGTCATCGGTCTCGACCAGGACCTCACCTGCACCGGCATCGGCATCACCGAGCACTCCGAGACCTCCGGCCTCGGCGCCAAGGCGGCCGATCCCACCGATCCCTTCCCGCAGAGCATGGTCGGTCTGACCGACGGCGCGAAGCTCTCCAAGGACGGCGGCTCCGTGTCCGCCATCTCCGGCGCGACGCTCACCAGCCGCGCGGCCGCCACCGAGATCCAGACGGTCATTGACGCCGTCAAATCGCTGTAAAGGAGGCCGGACATGAATATCAAACAACAATTCAAAGAGGGCCTTATTACCAACAACCCCGTGCTCGTGCAGCTGCTCGGCATGTGCGCCACCATGGCCATCACGACGAGCCTCTTCAACGGCATCGGCATGGGCCTGTCCGTCCTGATTATCCTGACCTGCTGCAACGTGGTCGTTTCGGCCATCCGCAAGATCATCCCGGGCGAGATCCGTCTGGCGATCTTCGTCGTCGTCATCGCGGGCTTCGTCACCATCGTGGACCTGCTTCTGCAGGCCTATATC
>CAMJPK010000161.1 GCA_946407675.1 uncultured Clostridia bacterium | reverse complement strand
GCGTTGACGTCCAGCTGTCTGCGGCTGACGCGGCGCTTCGACAGCCCTGCGAGCAGCTCGTCCAGATCCTTCTTCCCGCCGGGCATGAAGAGGTCGTTGCCCGCCGCCGCGACGAGCGCGCGGTTCGGCACGCCGTACTTGCCGCCCTTGCCGGACATGGCGCGGATGACCCAGTCGGTCATCACGATGCCCTCATAGCCGAACTCGCGGCGCAGGACCTTTTCAATGATGCCGCGGTGTTCGGAGGTGTGGGTGCCGTTGAGCAGGTTGTAGGAGGTCATGAGCGCGCATGGCTGGCTCTCGCGCACGCAGATGCCGAAGCCGCGCAGATAGATCTCCCGCAGGGCGCGCTCGCTCATCTGGCTGTTGCTGGCGTAACGGTTGGTCTCCTGGTTGTTGGCGGCGTAGTGCTTGACCGTCGTGCCGCAGCCGGGGTGCTTCTGCACGCCGCGCGTGATGGCGGCGGCGAATTTGCCGGAGATCAGCGGATCCTCGGAGAAATACTCAAAATTGCGGCCGCAGCGGATGTCGCGGTGGATGTTCAGCGCCGGGGCCAGCCACAGGTGCACGCCGAAGCGCTCCATCTCGTCGCCGACAAGGTCGCCCAGCTCCTCGGCAAGCTGTTCGTTCCAGCTCTGCGCGATGGCCGTGCCGATGGGGATCGCGGTGGCGTACTGCTCGCGGATCTCGCCCTCGATCTTCTTTTTCCTGCCCGTCAGGCTCATCAGCAGCAGCGCGGCGTCGGGCAGCCATTCCCGGACGCTCCCGGGCAGACCGTCCCCCACGGCGTGCACGCCCGTTTCATCCGCATAGTACTGCCGGCTCAGGCGCAGGCCCGCGGGGCCGTCGGCCATGACCAGGCTGGGGATGCCCTTGTCCAGCAGCGCGCGTGTGGTCTCGCCCGCGGCGCCGGCGACGCCTCGGGAGGCCTCGCCGATCACGCTGAGCGCGCCGCCCTTCGGGTCGAAGCCGCCCACGTTCAGCAGCGCCGCCTCCTCGTCGCTGAGCGCGGCGATCAGCGGGTCGACCTCATACTCGCTCTCATAGTCGTACTTTACCGTCTCGATGTCGGCAGCCTTGACGTGCAGCACCTTGACAAAGCGCGGCGCCTTGTGCTTCGGCTGCTCGGGGCGCCAGTCGTCGAACGCGGGCGCGGCGACCGCGCGGCGGACCTTCTCGGTGAAGACGGGCTTGTCGAGTCTCACAAGCGCCGTGACCTTCGTCGCGACGGAGGAGCTGCCGAGGCGCAGGTTATAGTCGCCCTTCTCGAGCACCCAGCCCTTCTGCTCCGCGTCGAAGCTCGCCGCGTCGCGCAGCGGGAAGCTGAGCGTCAGCTCCGCGCTCTCGCCGGGCTGCAGCTCCCCGGTCTTGGCAAAGGCGACGAGGCTCTGGTAGGGCTTGTCCATCCACGCAGCGGGCGGGGTGACATAGAGCTGCACGACCTCTTTGCCGGGGCGGCTGCCGGTGTTGGTCACGGTGGCCTTGACGCTGATCTTCTCGCCCTCGGCCGTCACCGCGCCGGGCTTGATGACAAAGCTCGTGTAGCCGAGGCCGAAGCCGAAGGGGAAGAGCGGCCTGACGCCCGCGGAATCGAAATAGCGATAGCCGACATAGACGCCCTCGCGGTACTGCGTGTCGTCGCGCCCGCCGAAGTCGCCGATGCGCTGGTAGTCCTCCCAGGCGGCCCAGGTGGTGCTCAGCTTGCCGGAGGGACAGGCCTTCCCCAGCAGCAGATCCGCCAGCACGCTGCCGGTCTCGACGCCGAGCTGGCTGAGCAGGAGGATGTTGCCGACCTCCAGCACCGGGCTCAGGTCGACCACGCCGCCGACGTTCAGCACCAGCATGAAATGCGCGTAGCGGCGGTTGAGCTCCAGGATGTCGCGGATCTCGGTCTCGGTGAGAAGAATGTCGCCCGGCACGGCCTCACGGTCGGAGCCCTCGCCGGAGATGCGGGCGAGCACGTAGACGGCCGTGTCGCCGGCGCCGCGATAGCCAATGTTGTATTCCGGCTCGGGCATGACGCGGCCCATGAACTCGACCATGGGCAGCACATGCCGCTCCTTCGCCTCCCGCCTGCATGCGCGCACGAAATCCTTATGCGCCTGGGCGCGGACGCTGTCATAGCAGTCGAGCCAGAATTTGGTGCTGATCGTGAAGCCCGCGTCTTCGAGCCCCTGCTCGATGCTCACGCAATAGCGGGAATTGACCTCGCCGGAGCCGGTGCCGCCCTTGACGGTCTGGCGCGCGCCGCTGCCGTAGAGGGCGAGGGTGCAGGGCGCTGCCAGCGGGAAATCGCCGCCGCTTTTCAGCAGCACCGCGCACTCCGCGCCGGCTCTGCGCACGACGGCGCTGTGCTCTCTTTCGTACTCGTTCATCGTGATCCCTCCGGTTAATTATGTAAACCAATATATGTAAACTGTAATATGTTAATCATAATATGTTTACTATTTTATGTATATCATAATATGTCAACTTATCAGATCTTTCACCACCTCCGCGGCGATCAGCAGGCCGGCGGCGGGCGGCACGAAGGCCGTGGAGCCTGGGATGGAGCGGCGGCGGGAATCCGGCTCGATGATCTCCGGGCCGAGGCAGAGCGGTTCCTCCGGCGAGAAGACCACCTTCAGCCGCTCGATGCCGCGGCGGCGGCACTCCTTGCGCATCACGCGGGAGAGCGCGTCGTTCTCGGTCTCGAAGAGGTCGCAGACGCGCAGCAGCGAGGGGTCGCGCTTGTTGCCGGTGCCGAGCGCGCTGATGATCGGCGTCCCCGCCGCCCTCGCCTGTTCGGCGAGCGCGAGCTTGCCCGCCACGGTGTCGATGGCGTCCACCACATAGTCGTACTGCGCAAAGTCGAATTGCTCCTTCGTCTCCGGCAGATAGAAGGTCTTGTACGTGCGCACCGTGCAGGCCGGGTTGATGTTCCTCACCCGCGCGGCGGCGGCGTCCGCCTTGTCCATGCCCACGGTGTCGAGCGTGGCGAGGATCTGGCGGTTGAGGTTCGAGAGGCAGATCCTGTCGTTGTCGATCAGGTCCAGCTGCCCGACGCCGGAGCGCGCCAGCGCCTCCAGCACGTAGCCGCCGACGCCGCCGAGGCCGAAGATCGCCACCCGCGCGGCGGCAAGCTTCGCCATGGCCTCGCTCCCAAGCACGTGTTCGGTTCTGACAAAAGCCTCGCTCATCGCGTGTCCCCCTCTCCTTCTGCGTCCAGTATACGGCATCGCGGGGGCGGAGGCAAGGTTTTTGTTGCGCCCGGCGTCATGAGCGGCTATAATGATCATCGGACGGCGAATGTATTCGCCCGACGCACATTGCAATGAATATACGGCACAACGGCCGCGTTCTTTTCCCGCGCCGCAAAGCGGCGCGGTGAAAAGCATTCTGGCCTTTCGCCGTCATATCGTCATTATAATACATGCAGAATCATAATCAGGAGGTATCCCCCATGCTGATGAAAAAGAAAAAGAAGAAAAAAGCGCCCGTCGTAAAGGCGGTCGCCGAGGAGGCGCTCGAGCTGCTGCCGCAGGTGCTGGCGAAGAGCGACGCCGGTGAGAACAAGCTCCTGCGCTATGTGCTGGCGCACGCGAATCCGAAGGCCATCAAGCGGGCCGGCGCCCTGCTGCTCGGCGGCGGCGTCGCGGTTTCGCTGGTGGGCAAATGGGTGCGCAACCGCGCTTACCGCGCGGCGATGGCCAGAGAGCTGAAAAAGCAGCTCGCCCCGGTCAACAAGAAGCTCGACGAGCTGGAGAAGCAGAACGAGGAGCTCAAAAAACAGAACGAACAGCTCAGGAAGCAGCTG
>CAMJPK010000160.1 GCA_946407675.1 uncultured Clostridia bacterium | reverse complement strand
AGGCTATGAGCAAAAGCATGATGAGTACCAGTTTGGAATACAGGCTCCGATTCATGGCTTACTCCTCGAAATACTTATTCCTTCGACGGCTCCTGAAAATAGTAGCCCACGCCGCGCTTTGTGCGCACGTAGCACGGCTCGGCGGGGTTGTCCTCCAGCTTCTCGCGCAGGCGGCGCACCGCCACGTCCACGGCGCGCAGGTCGCCGTAGTAGGCGTACTGCCAGACCTCGCTCATCAGCTCCTGCCGGGAGATCACCTTGCCGGGGTTGCGCGCGAGGAAGCGCACCAGCTCGTATTCGCGCTGCGTCAGGTCGATCTCCCTGCCGTTCTTGACGACGATGCGCCTGTCCTCATCGAGGATCAGATCGCGCATGCGCAGCTCGCTGCCGCCCTCCGCCGCCTCCGGCGCGGGCGCGAGGGTGCGGCGCATGTTCGCCTTGACGCGCGCCAGAAGCTCGCGCATCGAGAAGGGCTTCGTCACATAGTCGTCCGCGCCGTTCTCCAGGCCGAAGACCTTGTCCGTCTCCTCCTCGCGGGCGGTGATCATCACGATCGGGACGTCGCTGCCCTCGGCGCGCAGCGTCCGGCAGACCTCAAAGCCGTCCATGCCGGGCAGCATCACGTCCAGCAGCACAAGGTCGGGGTTTTCCTCGCGCGCCATGCGCAGGCCCTCCGGCCCGTCGTAGGCCTTCAGCGTGTCGTAGCCGTCGCGCTGGAGGTTGAATTCCAGAATGTCGACGATCGCCTTTTCGTCGTCAACGATGAGTACGCGTTTCTTCATCACGGTTCTTCCTTTCATCGAGGATCAGCTTGGCCTTGACGACGGCCATCGCGGTCTTTGCGTCGTGGATCTCGTCGCGCATGACCATGTAGAACAGCGTGTCCAGCGGCCAGCGCTCCACGTCGAGGAACTCCCCCTTGTCGAGGTGCGCCTGCCCGCGCGTCAGGCCCGTGGCCATGTAGATGTACAGCTTTTCGTAGCAGTAGCCCGGCGAGGGGTAGAGCATGCCGAGGTCGGTGTACTGCGCGGCGGTGAAGCCCGTCTCCTCCCCCAGCTCGCGCATGGCGCACGCCAGCGGGTCCTCGCCCGGCTCCAGCTTGCCCGCCGGGACCTCCAAAAGGTGCAGCCCCATCGGATAGCGGTACTGCCGCACGCACCAGACGTCGCCGTTGTCGTCCACCGGCAGCACGCCGACGCCGCCGGAGTGCTCCACCACCTCGCGCACGGCCGCGCTGCCGTCCGGCAATGTCACCGTGTCGCGGCGCACGCGGATGATTCTACCATTATATTTTTCCTCGCTCACGAGGGTTTTTTCCGTGTAATCCATCTTCTCAACTCCAGTGTATACTTGTCTAAATTAGTAGTATAGCACAAGTTGTTTCGGATTTCCATAACTTTTCACTGGTACGGCGCGGGACCGCGGGGGTATGATGAAACCATGTCATTCCGAGCCGGCGTACGCCGGCGTGGGAATCCGTAGGATCTCGCGCAGGAGGACGGATTGCCACGGCCGCTGCGCGGCCTCGCAATGACGCAAGCCACATAAGGAGAGCTTTCCCATGTACATATCCATCGTTCTCCCGCCGGGCGTCGGCGTGACGGCGGGGGCGGCGCGCGTGCTCGTCGCCTGCGCGCTGCGGCACGGCGGCGCGCTGGCGTGCTCCGGCGTGGCCTGCGAGGTCTTCCCCGCCCCGCGCGGCACCCTGATCCTCGCCCGCTGCACCCTGTCGGCCCGCGTCGCGGACTACGCCCGCCCCATTCTTTACAAATATTTCACCGATTAGACCTTTTTTTCCT
Organism: uncultured Clostridia bacterium; assembly: GCA_946407675.1. GTDB lineage: Bacteria > Bacillota > Clostridia > Oscillospirales > Oscillospiraceae > SVKR01. The sequence continues at coordinate 2,131 of CAMJPK010000160.1, read as the reverse complement.
GCGCGGATATGATATAATGGGTTTGTGACGTACGAAGAAAGGGGGCATAGATGCGTGCCGAAGCAGCAGGGCATCAAGCAGGCGGCGGCGAACCGCAAGGCGTTCCACGACTATTTTGTGCTCGACCGCTACGAGGCGGGCATCGAGCTGAGCGGCACGGAGGTCAAGTCCATCCGCGCCGGCACGCTGAACCTCAAGGATTCGTTCTGCACCGTCAAAAACGGGGAGCTGTTCGTCCGCGGCATGCACATCAGCCCCTACGAAAAGGGCAACATCTTCAACCGGGACCCCGACCGGCCGCGGCGATTGCTCATGCACAAGCGCGAGATCCTCAAGCTCGGCGCGGCCGTCGCGCAGGAGGGGCTGGCGCTCATCCCCCTGTCCGTCTATTTCAAGGACAGCCGCGTGAAGGTGGAGGTGGGCCTGTGCAAGGGCAAGAAGCTCTACGACAAGCGCGAGGCCGACGCGAAGCGGCAGGCCGACCGCGACATCGACCGACACATGAAATCATTTGTAAACTAAGGAGGATATCGACATGAATCCAATCGTCACCATCGAAATGGAAAACGGCGGCGTCATCAAGGCCGAGCTCTACCCCGAGATCGCGCCCAATACCGTCAACAACTTCATTTCGCTGGTCAAAAAGGGCTTTTACGACGGCCTGATCTTCCACCGCGTCATCCCCGGCTTTATGATCCAGGGCGGCGATCCCGAGGGCACCGGCATGGGCGGCCCCGGCTATTCCATCAAGGGTGAGTTCACCGGCAACGGCTTCCGCAATGAGCTGCGCCACAAGCGCGGCGTGCTTTCCATGGCGCGCACGATGATGCCCAACAGCGCCGGCAGCCAGTTCTTCATCATGCACGACACCGCCCCCCACCTCGACAACCAGTACGCCGCCTTCGGCAAGGTCGTGGAGGGCATCGAGGTCGTGGACGCCATCGCCGCCGTCCAGTGCGACTACAACGACCGGCCGAAGACCCCGCAGGTCATGAAGAAGGTCACGGTCGACTGCTTCGGCGTGGACTACCCCGAGCCGAACAAGGTCTGAGCTTTTTCGCATCGCTCAAAGCTCGGAAGCGGGCCGCTTCCGAGCTTCTCGCGGGGATGTAACGGTTTCGACGGGGGTGCGGAGGCAGGACAAGCGGGCGGATGCGCCCAGCATCCGAAAAATGGGCAATTATAAATTAAAGAACAAGACTACTCCTGTTCTTGCCGCTGCTTAACTAGCGGCCGTCCCACCCGGGAGTTCCGCGGCCCGGGATGGGGCGTCGATCAGCGGAGAACGTGCGTGCGCTAAGCTTTGCGCGCACCATGCACAATGAAGCTACCGACCCCGGTTGTGTGACGGTCCACGGCCGGGCGGGGGAATCCTGATGACCGCCTGCGCCCGGAGAAGGTCCTGAGGAAGCGCTTTCGGACGGGGGTTCAACTCCCCCCATCTCCACCAACAATGCAGCGCCCGCTTTTGCGGGCGCTGCATTGTTTATGCGCGTGTGTGTTGAACCCCACGTCCGCAAAATGCGAAGCATTTTTTGAGCGGAGCGACAGCGAAGCGGATCAAGTTGCGAAGCAAGTCGCGCAGCGACTTTCCTTCGCAGGGGTTCGATTCCCCCCGGCTCCACCATTCAAGAAAGCTCTTTTGTCTACCGGACAAAAGAGCTTTCTTATTGTTATAACGGTCAGCGTATGGTATACTCAGCTTGATAAATCGGGATTTGTTGCAAAAACATGGTTGGGTTGCAGAAAAGAGGCACGATAAGAATGACTGGACTGGAGAACGAAACCGGCAGATCACGGTATAGAGAAGCTAAAACGTTTTTCTTCGCCATGATCGCGGAGATGGATTTGGTGGTTATAAACCTGATCAACATCTTCTTCGTCAGCCGTTTCCTTGGTGCGGAAGGCGCGGCAGCCTATGAGGTCGTGATGCCCTGCATCATGCTTGTTTCAGCATTTGTTGCGCTGGGCTATAATGGGGTGCAGGCTGTCTGCGCCAGGGACTACGGCGCAGGGGATTTCGCGGCGTTTGAACGCCATAAGAACGCCGGTTATACCTGGTTGATCATGGTTATAACTGCATTTACGCTCCTGCTTACCCTGTTCAAAGAGCCCGTGCTTGATCTGCTGG
>CAMJPK010000159.1 GCA_946407675.1 uncultured Clostridia bacterium | reverse complement strand
CATGTATAACTTCGCAGATAAAGAGATCGAGAAACTGAATATCCGCAGGAAATTCGTGCGCCACGAGCTCTTTGGCGAATATTTCCACCCCGAGAAGAACTCAGACTACACGGGCGACATCGGCGCGAGCTATACCATCTATGACATGATCAATCTCCAAAAGGAAAAGGGCGTCGCCGTCATTTACGTCGGCGAGGACCTTGACGTGCTGCTGGAGCTTTCCGACCGCATCCTCGTGCTGTGCGGCGGCAAGGTCAGCGGCGTCGTGGAGGGGCAGAGGGCAAACAAGCGCGGGGTCGGCCTCATGATGACGCAGCTGGGAGGAGGTGCGCAGGAATGAATCTCGGCTCCCGTTTCCATATCTCCAAGCGCGCCACGATCCCGTGGTACCTCGCGTGGGCGATCCGCCTCGGCGCCATCGTCATCGCGATGATCGTCTGCGCGCTCGTCACCACGCTTTTGACGGGCGAGGACCCGATCGGCGTCTACGCCACGATCATCCAGGGCTCCTTCGGCACCGTGCGCAAGTTCTGGGTGCTGCTGCAGGAAATGGCGATTTTGCTGTGCGTCTCCCTTGCGGTGACGCCCGCGTTCAAGATGCGCTTCTGGAACATCGGCGGCGAGGGGCAGGTGCTCATCGGCGGCCTCGCCACCGCGGCCTGCATGTTCTACTGGGGCGGCAAAATGCCCAACGCCCTGCTCATCGTCGTGATGATCGTCGCCAGCATCGTCGCCGGCGCCGTGTGGGCGCTGATCCCCGCCTTCTTCAAGGCGCGCTGGAACACCAATGAAACGCTGTTTACCCTGATGATGAACTATGTCGCGATCCAGCTCGTCTCCTTCTTCTGCAACACCTGGGACCGCAAGGGCAGCGGCGTCGTCGGCATCATCAACCCGAACACCCGCGCCGGCTGGTTCCCGGAGATCGGCGGGCAGGAATACCTGCTGAACATCCTCATCGTCGCGGTTCTGACCTTCGTGGTGTACGCCTACCTGCGCTGGAGCAAGCAGGGCTACGAGCTCTCCGTCGTCGGCGAGAGCGAGCGCACCGCCCGCTACGTCGGCATCAAGGTGGAGAAGGTCATTCTCCGCACGATGCTCATCTCCGGCGCGCTGTGCGGCATCGCCGGGCTGCTGCTCGTCGGCGGCACCGACCACACGATCAGCACCACCACCGCGGGCGGCCGCGGCTTCACCGCTGTCATGGTCTCGTGGCTGGCCAAGTTCAACCCGATCTTCATGGTGCTCACGAGCTTCCTGCTGGCTTTCCTGAGCCGCGGCTCCAGCCAGATCGCGCAGAACTTCGGGCTCAACCACGCCTTCGGCGACATCCTCACCGGCATCATCCTGTTCTTCATCATCGGCAGCGAATTTTTTATCAATTACCGGATCGGCTCGGCCACCGGCAAGGAGAAGGAGGATGGTACCCATGCTTAATACGCTGGCCTTCTATTTCTCCCGCGCCGTGCAGCAGGGCATCCCCCTGCTCTTCGGCAGCACCGGCGAAACGCTGACAGAAAAGAGCGGCAACCTGAACCTCGGTATCCCCGGCATCATGTACGTCGGCGGCATCTGCGGCGTCATCGGCGCGTTCTTCTATGAGCAGTCCTGCGGCACCGCCGCGGCGATGAACGGCTTCCTCGCCGTCGCCATCCCCCTGCTGTGCTGTCTGCTCGGCTCGCTCGTCATGGGGCTCATCTACTGCTTCCTGACCGTCACGCTGCGGGCCAACCAGAACGTCACCGGCCTGGCGCTGACGACCTTCGGCGTCGGCTTCGGCAACTTTTTCGGCGGCTACCTCATCAAGATGAGCAACTCCGCCGTCGCCTCGATCTCCCTGTCCGCCACCAGCGGCTTCTTCCGCAAGACGCTGCCCTTCGCGTCCAAGCTCGGCGCGTTCGGCACGGCCTTTCTCTCCTACAGCTTCCTGGCCTATGTCGCGGTCGTCGTTTCGCTGATCGCCGGCTGGATGCTGCGCCGCAGCCGCACCGGCCTCAACCTGCGCGCCGTCGGCGAGAATCCCGCGACCGCGGACGCCGCGGGCATCAGCATCACGAAGTACAAGTATCTGGCGACGACCATCGGCAGCATGATCGCCGGCCTCGGCGGGCTCTACTACGTCATGGACTACGCCAGCGGCGTCTGGAGCAACGACGCCTTCGGCGACCGCGGCTGGCTCGCCATCGCGCTCGTCATTTTCACGATCTGGCGGCCGGACACCGGCGTGCTCGCCTCGATCCTCTACGGCGGGCTCTACATTCTGTCCATCAACAACATTCTGCCGACCGGCGGCGTCGGCGCGGTCAAGGAGCTCTACAAGATGCTCCCTTACCTCATCACGATCGTCGTTCTGGTCCTCTCCTCCGTGCGCAACAAGCGGGAGAACCAGCCGCCGCAGTCGCTCGGCATCGCTTATTTCCGGGAGGAACGGTAAATGCGGAAAAATAACGGTTCCCTGCTTATGATCTTTCTGCTGGTGCTGGTGATCGTCGCGGCGAGCATCTTCATTCTGCGCGGCAGCCCCTCCGAAAAGGACACGCCCGCGGCGAAGACCACCGTCACCCCGGCGCCGCCGCGCGAGAGCGCGACGCCCGCCCCCGCCGATCCCGGCGAAACGCCCGCGCCCGCGCCATCCGAGACGCCGGCGCCCACCCCGGAGCCGACGCCCGAGCCGACGCCGGAGCCCACCCCGGAGCCGACGCCGACGCCCGTCCCCGCGGACGCGGAGGGCAGCTTTACCTCTGACAGCGGCACGGGGCTCAATGTGCGCGTCGACTGGCAGACCTACGCCGCCGGGGGCCAGCGCAAGCTCAAGGCGGACGTCAGCATCGTCTCCTACAGCATCTTCGCCTCCGCCCAGTACAAGAGCATCGTCCTGAAGCTCGGCGACGAGACCTACAGTGCGGACTGCCCCGCGATCCAGTATGACGGTAAGGAACAGATCGTCACGCCCGTGGCCACCTTCACCGTGGACGCCCCCGCCCCCGGCACGGCGGTCAGCGTCGAATGGCACTACGGCGGCAAATACTCCGGCAAGGAGCTGGACGTCATCACGGCGCGCGGGATCGTGCAGTAACAAAAGGCCTTCCCCGCAAGGGGAAACCATCTACACCTCATCAGTCAGCTTCGCTGACAGCTTCCCCTCAAGGGGAAGCCATCATATGCAAACAGCCCCGGCTCCGCAAGGGAGCCGGGGCTGTTGTGATTTGTTTGCGATGCGGTTTTGCGCTGCGGATCAATACATGCCGCCGCCCATGCCTGCGCCGGCGGCAGCCGCCGCGGGCTCTTCCTTCTCGGGCAGGTCCGCAACAAGGGACTCGGTGGTGAGGACGATGCCGGCGATGGAGGAGGCGTTCTCCAGCGCGCTGCGGCAGACCTTGGTCGGGTCCACGATGCCGGCCTTGAGCATATCGCCGAACTTGTCGTTGGCGGCGTCGTAGCCGAAGTTGACGGACTTGTTGGAGACGACCTTGTCGTAGATCACGGCGCCCTCCAGACCGGCGTTCGCGGCGATCTGGCGGATGGGGGCCTGCAGGGCCTTGGCAACGATGCCTGCGCCCGTCTTCTCATCGCCGCTCAGCTTGGCAGCCGCTTCCTCGGCGGCCTTGCCGGCCATGACGTAGGCGGTGCCGCCGCCGGCCACGATGCCTTCCTCAACCGCGGCGCGGGTGGCGTTCAGCGCATCCTCGACGCGGAGCTTCTTCTCCTTCATCTCGACCTCGGTGGCCGCGCCGACCTTGATGACGGCGACGCCGCCGCCCAGCTTGGCCAGACGCTCGTTGAGCTTCTCGCGGTCATAGTCGCTCTTGGTCTCCTCGGCCTGATGGCGAATGGCGTTGCAGCGGTCCGCGATGGCGGCCTTGTCGCCCACGCCGTCCACGATGGTGCAGTTGTCCTTGGTGACCTTGACCTGATGCGCACGGCCGCAGGTCGTGATGTCGGCGTTGGTGAGCTCCATGCCGAAGTCGGCGGAGATGACCTGGCCGCCGGTCAGGATCGCGATATCCTGCAGCATCTCCTTGCGGCGGTCGCCGAAGCCGGGGGCCTTGA
>CAMJPK010000158.1 GCA_946407675.1 uncultured Clostridia bacterium | reverse complement strand
CGGTGCCGCACATATAGACCATGATCGTGACGGTGTCCTTGCCGCCGCCGAGGATCTTCGTGCGCTTGGCGCGCGCGCCCGCGGCAACGGTGGTGTCCAGCTCGCCGGTGTTGGCCTTGAGCGACCAGCCGGTGCTGGTGTTGCCCGCGGACAGGCCGCCGAGCAGGCTGGCGAGGTCGAGCGACTGGCCGCCGGTATAGCCGGCGGAGGTCCCGGCGCCCGAATTGCTGATGCTCGGCTTGGGCGTCGCCGTCACGGTGACGGGCGGAAGCGTGGCCGCGGGCTGCGTGACGGGGGTCGTCGTCGCGCCGCCGCCGAAGAGCTTGCCCCTGCCGAGGAGGATCACCGCAAGAATGATGATGATCAGGATCGGGCTGCTGCGCCCGGCCGCGCGGGTAAAGCTGCTGCCCGTCCCGCCGCTCTTGCCCTGCTGCCCCGGTCTGCCCTGATGTCCGTCGGCGCTGCCGACCGGACCGGTGCCCAGTCCCGCGCCGTGGATATCGACGTCCTTCCCCTTGCCGGTGATGTTCTGTTCCCGGCCTCTCGGTCTGTTCTCCATGTTGAGACCTCCCTGCTTGTATATGTGGTTTCGATTGGTTCAATCCGTCAGCGTCTGCGCGCGCTGCAGCGCGGCGTAAACGCCGTTTTTCTCCATGAGCTGCGCGTGCGTGCCCATCTCCACGATGCCCTCGCCCTCGACGACGGCGATGCGGTCGGCATTGCGGATCGTGGAGAGCCGGTGCGCGATGACGATGCAGGTGCGCCCGCGGCTGAGCGCCTCTAAGCTGGCCTGGATGCGCTGCTCGGTCACGCTGTCGAGCGCGCTGGTCGCCTCGTCCAGCACGAGGATCGGCGGGTCCTTCAGAAAGACGCGGGCGATCGACACGCGCTGCTTCTGCCCGCCGGAGAGCATGACGCCGCGCTCGCCGATGTAGGTGTCGTAGCCGTCGGGCATCGCCATGATCTCGTCGTGGATCTCGGCGCGGCGGGCGGCCTGCTCCACCTCGGCGTCGGTCGCGTCGGGGCGACCGTAGCGGATGTTCTCGCGGATCGTGTCCGCGAACATGAACACGTCCTGCTGGATGATGCCGATGCTGCGCCGCAGGGACGCCTGCGTCACGGTGCGGACATCGTGCCCGTCCACGGTCACGCTGCCGGCGCACACGTCATAAAAGCGCGGCAGAAGCTGGCACAGCGTGGTCTTTCCGCCGCCGGACGGGCCGACGAGCGCAAAGGTTTCGCCCTGGGCGATCTTCAAATTGACGTCGGTCAGCACCGGCACCCCATCGCTGTAGGAAAACGACACGTCCCGGTATTCGATCTCGCCCCGGACATTGCGCAGCACCTCGGCGCCGTCGGCGTCGCGGATCTCCGGCTGCGTGCGCATGATCTCAAGAAAGCGGGAAAAGCCCGCCTTGCCCTGCATGTACATCTCCATGAACATTGCGAGCTTGCGCGCGGGGGAGACGAAGGTGGAGACGTAGAGCGTGAAGGTCACGAGGTCGACGTAGCCCAGCTCCTCGCGCATGATGAGCACGCCGCCCGCGGCGATCACCGCGACGGGCATGATGCCCATGCAAAACTCCATGCAGGCCATGAACTTGCCCATGGCGCCGTAGTAGCCGCGCTTGGCGCTGCGGTAGAGCGCGTTGCTTTGATCGAATTTCTCCGCCTCGGCCTGTTCGTTGGCAAAGGCCTTGGCCGTGCGCACGCCGGAGATGCCGCTTTCTATGGCCGCGGTGATGACCGCGGTCTTCTTTTTGACCTCCACATTGGTCTTCATCATCAGGGTGCGCGTGCAGATCGTGACGCCGACGCTCGCCGGCACGAGGATGAGCAGCACGAGCGCGAGCTTCCACTGGATCGTGAACATGATCGCGATGGAGCCGAGGATCGTCAGCGTGCAGATCAGGATGTTCTCCGGGCCGTGGTGCGCCAGCTCCGTGATGTCGAACAGGTCGCTGGTCACGCGGCTCATGAGCACGCCGGTGCGGTTGCGGTCGAAAAAGCTGAAGCTCAGCGACTGCAGGTGCAGGAAGATATCCCGGCGCATGTCCGTCTCCACCAGCGTGCCCATGTAGTGGCCGACCACGGTGATCACGTAGTACAGCACGCTTTTCAGCACATAGGCGGCGACGATCACCGCCATCACGAGGAAGAAGGTGCGGTAGGCCCCCTGCGGCAGATAGACCTGCATGCAGCGACGCGAGACGAAGGGAAAGAGCAGGTCGATGACCGCGACGGCCACCGCGCACAGCATGTCGATTGTGAAAAGCCGCAGGTGGGGGCGGAAATAGCGCAGAAAGACGCGCAGCGGCGGCGCGGCGTAGTCGATGGTCTTCCTCATGTAAACTTCTCTCTCTCCTGTACGGCCAGCGCGTCGCAGCGGTTGTTGTATTCGTTCTCCGCGTGGCCTTTCACCCAGTGGCAGCGGACCGTATGCGTTTCGGTCAGCGGCAGCAGGATCTCCCAGAGGTCCTGATTCAGCGCAGGCTTTTTATCCGGCTTGCGCCAGCCGTGCGCGCGCCAGCCCTGTGCCCAGCCCTTCTCCAGCGCGTCCACGACGTAGCGGCTGTCGCTCCACAGCTCGACGGCGCAGGGCTCCTTCAGCGCTTGCAGCGCGTGGATGACGCCCTGCAGCTCCATGCGGTTGTTCGTGGTCTCCGGCTCGCCGCCGCTCAGGACCTTTTCGGCATCGCCGTAGCGCAATATCGCGCCCCAGCCGCCCGGACCGGGGTTGCCGCTGCACGCGCCGTCCGTGTAAATGGTGACTTGTTTCATCATAGCAAATTCCTTATCGGCTCCCCTGCAAGGGGAGCTGGCAGCGCCGTTTGCGGCGCTGCCTGAGGGGTTTACGTCGCCTGCCGGAGGCGGCGGGGGCAAGCCCCCCGCCCTACGGGGGTGTTACGCCTCGCTGTCGGACGGCACGACCTCGTCCGTGCCTTCCTTCGGCGTGCGGGCGATGGAGATGACGCGGGCGCCCTCGCTCACGCGCATCAGGCGGACGCCCTGCGTGGAGCGGCCGTAGACGCTGATCTCGGCGACATCCATGCGGATGATCGTGCCGTCGTCGGAGATGATGAGCAGGTCGTCGTCTTCATCGACGACCTTGCAGTCCGCGACGGGGCCGGTCTTTTCGGTGCAGTTGTAGCTCTTCATGCCCTTGCCGCCGCGGTGCTGCGGTTCGCCGCCGCCGCGGATATACTCCTCGATCGGCGTGCGCTTGCCGTAGCCGTTCTCGGTGACGGACAGGAGCATGCCGCCCTCGCGGGCCCGCGCCGCGCCGACGACGAAGTCGCCCTCGCGCAGGCGCATGCCGCGCACGCCGACGGCGTCGCGCCCCATCGGGCGGATGTCCGTCTCGGCAAAGCAGATGGCGTAGCCGTCGTGCGTGGAGATGAGGATGTTCTGGCTGCCGTCGGTCTGGCGGACGGAGATGAGCTCGTCGCCCTCGTCGAGGTTCAGCGCGCGGATGCCGTTGCTGCGGATGTTCTTCAGCGCGCTCTGCGCCAGGCGCTTCACGGTGCCGTTGCGGGTGACGAAGACGAGATAGGCGTCCTCGGCATAGTCGCGGGCATGGATCATGGCGGAGATGCGCTCGGAGGGCTGCAGCGGCAGGATGTTGACGATATTCGTGCCCTTGGCGCTGCGCCCGGCCTCCGGGATGCGGTAGCCCTTGCGGACGTAGACGCGCCCGGCGGAGGTGAAGAAGAGGATGTTGTCGTGCGTGGAGGCGGTGAACACCGTGTCCACATAGTCCTCCTCCTTGGTGGTCATGGCGCGCATGCCCTTGCCGCCGCGCCCCTGCGCGCGGTACTCGCTCGTGGGCAGGCGCTTGATATAGCCGGCGTGGGTCAGCGTGTAGACGCAGTCCTCCTCGTCGATGAGGTCCTCGATGTCGATCTCGTCCTCCACGTCCTGGATCTCGGTGCGGCGCTCGTCGCCGTACTTGTCGCGGATGGCGGTCAGCTCGTCCTTCAGCACGCCCCGGAGCATCTCCTCGCTCGCGAGCAGGCGCAGGAAGTAGTCGATGCGCTCCTCCAGCTCTTTGTACT
>CAMJPK010000157.1 GCA_946407675.1 uncultured Clostridia bacterium | reverse complement strand
CCCCTTCGCCAGCGCGGGGTCCTCCATCTGCTCACAGATGGCCACCTTGTAGCCCTTGGCGATCAGCCGGCCGATGTAGGCCTCGGCGCTGTGGTAGGGCACGCCGCACATCGGCGTCTGCTCCTCCGTGGGCTTGCCGCGGTCGCGCGTCGTCAGCGCGAGGTCGAGCTCCTTCGACGCCACGCGCGCGTCCTCGTCGAACATCTCATAGAAGTCGCCGAGGCGGAAAAAGAGCAGGCAGTCCTCGTGCTGCGCCTTGATCTCGTTGTATTGCTGTTTCATGGGGGTAAGCTCCGCCATGGTGTTCCCTCACTTACCTTTTTTGATCAATCGACATCGTGTAGGGCGCGCCGACCTCGGCGCGCCGAAAACGCGGGCACCGGGCGCGCGGCGCGCCCAGTGGTCGCGCCCTGCAGTTTCTCATTCTATTTGACAAGCTCTCCGCGCAGCGCCCAGGTGTTGCTGCCGGTGATTTTCACGTCCACAAACTGCCCGATCAGGTCCTCCCCGCCCGGCAGGTGCACAAGTCGCCCGTTCATCGTGCGGCTTGAGAGCATCCCCGCCTCGCGGCTGGGCCCGTCCACGAGCACCTCCAGCGTGCGCCCGACGTAGGAAGCGTGCTTCTCGGCGCTGATGCGGTTGGCGACCTCCAGCAGCCGGTCAAAGTTGCGCTGCTTTTCCTGCCGCGTCATCGGGTCGGGCATCGACGCGGCGCGCGTGCCGACGCGCGGGGAATAAAGGAAGGTGAACATCGCGTCATATCCGACCTGCTCCACGAGCCGGAGCGTGTCGTCAAACTCCGCGTCCGTCTCGCCGGGGAAGCCGACGATGATGTCCGTCGTCAGCACGAGGTCGGGCATGTACCGCCGCGCCAGCGCGACCTTCTCGAGATACTGCGCTGCGGTGTAGCCGCGGTTCATCTCGCGCAGCACGCGGTCGTTGCCGGCCTGCACCGGCAGGTGCAGGTGGTGGGTGCATTTTTCACATTCCGCCATCGCGCGCAGCAGCTTCTCCGTCGCGTCCTTGGGGTGGCTCGTCATGAAGCGGATGCGGAATTTGCCCGGGATGGCGTTCACCATGCGCAGCAGGTCGGCGAAGTCCGTCTGCGCGCCGAGGTCCTTGCCGTAGCTGTTGACGTTCTGCCCGAGCAGCGTAATGTCCTTATACCCCGCCGCGACAAGCGAGCGCGCCTCCGCGACCACGTCCTCCGGCCGGCGGGACCGCTCGCGCCCGCGGACGTAGGGGACCACGCAGTAGGAGCAGAAGTTGTTGCAGCCGTACATGACGCTCAGCCAGGCCTTCGGCCAGCCGTCGCGCTGGCGCGGCGCGCCCTCCGCGATGTTTCCGTCGCCGGGCGTGACGGCGAAGACGCGCTTTTTGCCCGCCAGCGTCCGCTCCAGCAGCTCCGGGAAGCGCCACAGCTCGTGCGGCCCGAACACCAGATTGACGATCGGGTAGCTGTGCTTGAGCTTGTCCGCCATATGGGGCTGCTGTACCATGCAGCCGCACACGCAGATGATCTGCTCCGGCTTCGCCTTTTTGCTGTGGCCCAGCGCGCCGACGTTGCCGAGCACGCGCATCTCCGCGTGCTCGCGCACCGCGCAGGTGTTGATGACCACGATGTCCGCGGCGAACTCGTCTTGCGTAAAGCCGAAGCCCATCTCCGCAAGGTAGCCGCGCACGCGCTCGCTGTCGCTTTCATTCTGCTGGCAGCCGTAGGTATCCACCAGCGCCAGCGGGGTTTTCCCCTCCGCCGTGAAGTGCGCGCGCAGGCGCGCGCAGACCGCCTCCTGCGCCGCGATCTGCTCCGGTCCGATCTCCACTCTCTGATAAGCCATTTTCCGTAAATCTCACTTTGATTCAAATCTGCGTATACATTGTTATTGTAGCATTTCACACTGGCGTTTTCAATTAGAATGTATTATAATTACAGCCATACAGAAGCTGAAATTATGGGGAGGTTGCCCATGTCCGTCATCAACATTCTTTCGCCCCACGTGGCGGATCTGATCGCCGCCGGCGAGGTGGTGGAGCGTCCGGCCAGCGTCGTCAAGGAGCTCGTCGAAAACGCCATCGACGCCGGCGCGAAAAACATCACCGTGGAGATCCGCTCCGGCGGCATGTCCCTCATCCGCGTCACGGACGACGGCTGCGGCATGAGCGCCGAGGACGCCGGGCTGTGCTTTCTGCGCCACGCCACCAGCAAGCTGCGCGACGAGCGCGGGCTGGAGAGCATCGGGACGCTGGGCTTCCGCGGCGAGGCGCTCGCGGCGATCTCCTCCGTGAGCCATGTGGAGCTTTTGACGCGTGAACGGGGCGCCGACACCGGGACGCGTGTGGCGCTCACCGCCGGGGACATCGACGAGATGGGCCCCGCCGGCTGTCCGGAGGGCACGGCGATGACCGTCCGCGACCTGTTCTATAACACCCCGGCGCGCCAGAAGTTCATGAAATCCGACCGCGCCGAGGGCGCCGCGTGCGTCAACGCCGCGCTGCGCTGCGCGCTGGGCCACCCGGAGGTCTGCATGCGCATGCTCCGCGAGGGCGAGGAGGTCTTTTTCTCCCCCGGCGACGGACGCAGCGAAAGCGCCGTCTACGCCCTGCTCGGGCGCGACATCGCAAAGGACCTGCTCGCGTGCGAGGGCGAGGGCGAGGGCGTTTCGGTCAGCGGCTTCGTCTCCGCGCCCCACGCCGGACGCGGCAGCCGCGCGATGCAGTTCTTCTTCGTCAACGGCCGCGCCTTCCGCTCCGCAACGATGCTCTCGGCGCTGGAGCAGGCCTACAAAAACACGCTGCTTACCGGGCGCTTCCCCGCCTGCGTGCTGTATCTGACGCTCGGCTGCGGCAAGGTGGATGTCAACGTCCACCCGACCAAAAGCGAGGTGCGCTTCTCGGAGGAGAAGAAGGTCTTTGACGCGGTGTATTTCGCCGTGCGCGCCGCCCTGTCCGAGCAGACCGCCCGCAACACCGCGGAGATCCGCCTGTCCCCGACCACGCAGCGCGTCGCCGTGCCGCAGCCGAAGCCGGACTTTTACAAGCGCATGACCAGCGAGGAATTCCGCGGCAGTCCGCGCGGGAAAAAAGAATCGCCCCCGGCGCAGACGCGCATCGACCTCTCCCCGCGCCCGTCCGCGCAGGGCGTCCTGCGCGACAGCGGGGAACGCTATGAGATCGCAGCGCCCGTGCCCGCGCAGCAGCCCGAACCGACGGAGACGCCCGAACCTGCCCCGCCGTCCGCCCCGGCGGAGACGCCCCCTTACCGCGTGATCGGCGAGGCGCTTGACACCTACATCCTCGTCGAGACGGCGGACGCGCTGCTGCTCATCGACAAGCACGCCTGCCACGAGCGCATTTTGTTCGACGCGCTCGCCGCGGGGCTCGGCGCGCAGATGAGCCAGACGCTCCTGACGCCGGTGACGTGGTCGCCCGGCGCGGAGGACGCCGAGCTGCTGGAGCAAAACGCCGCGCTGCTCGCCGAGGCGGGCTTTGACCTGGAGCGCTTCGGGGACGACGGCGTGATATTGCGCGCCGTGCCCGCGGACGCCGAGGGCAGCGAGCTTGCGCTGCTGGAGGAGCTCACCGCCGCGCTGCGCACGGGCAGGCCGGAGGACCGGCGCGAGACGCTGTGCCACACGATCGCCTGCAAGGCCGCGATCAAGGCCGGCTCCCGCTCCGATCCCGCCGAGCTCGAGGCGCTGGCGAAGCGCGTCGTCAGCGGCGAGGTGCGCTACTGTCCCCACGGCCGCCCGGTCTGCGTCAAGCTCACGAAGACCGAGCTGGATAAGCAGTTCAAGCGCATCGTGTGAACAAAAAACACGGCCCCGCTGCCGAACGCAGCGGGGCCGGTGATGCAATTTTGATCATTTATGGAAATATAGTATGCCCACGCAGCGCGGGCCGCAGTGGTTCGACACCGTGCACCCCGCGTGGGTGTGCAAAATCTCCTCAAAGCTCTGGCAGCGGCGCACCTCCGCCTCCATCGCGTCAAGCTCCTCGGCCGTGAAGCCGGTGGAGTCCGTGATTACACTCCGTCCCATCATAAATCAGGCAAGCGTGTTTCTTCCAGATCTCGATACTATCCTG
>CAMJPK010000156.1 GCA_946407675.1 uncultured Clostridia bacterium | reverse complement strand
CGGTCTGATGAAGGACGAGAAGATCTACAACATCTTCGACACGGGCAAGCTCTTAAACCGCCGCCCGAGCGTGATGATCGGCAAATCCTCCGGCCTCGCGGGCATCGCCTACTGGATCAACGACAACTACGATCTGCCCGCCGCCCGCGCCGTCGGCAAGCACGACGCGCTGGTGGAAAAGCTCAAGGCGTGGATCGACGCCGAGTACGAGGGCGGGCGGCAGACCTCGCTGTCCGTCCACGAGCTGGAGACGAAGATCGAGGAATTCTCCGGCGGCGCGCTGCGCCGTCTGTAAGGGAGGGTCAGGCAAATGGTACTCACACACAAAACGGTTTCCCTGGCGGATCAGGTCTTTGACCGGCTGGAGAGCGACATCCTCTCCGGCGTCTACAAGCGCGGCGAGATTTTGACCGAGCTGAAGCTCTGCGAGGCGCTGGGCGTCAGCCGCACGCCCGTGCGCGAGGCGATGAAGCGCCTGGAGCAGGAGCACATCATCGAGGACTGCGGCAAGGGCATGCGCGTGCTGAGCATCACGGCGGAGGACGCCGCGTGCATCTACGAGATCCGCTCCCGCGTGGAGGGGCTGGCAGCCGCGGCCTGCGCGAAAAATATCAGCGCCGAGGACCTCAGCGCGATGAAGGAGCTGGTCGACCTCCAGTCCTTCTACGCCGAGCGCGGCGATTCCGACCGCGTCAAGACGCTCGACAGCGAGTTTCACGAAATGATCTACCGCTGCTCCGGCTCCGCCGTCCTCTACGACACGCTCACGCCCCTGCACAAGAAGGTGCAGAAGTTCCGCAAGGCCGCCGTCGAGCAGCGCTCCCGCGCCGAGGAATCCGTCGCGGAGCACCGCGCGGTCTACAACGCCATCGCCTCGCGCGACGCGGGCGAGGCCGAGCGCATCATGAACGCGCACGTCGCCAGCGCGCGCGACCGCCTCGCGCAGGGCATCCGGGCGCAGGCGGCAAAGGAGGGAAACAAATGAGCGCACTCGATACCATGATCGAAAAACGCGCGCAGGGCGTTTACCTGCGCGGCGGCGTCCCCGTCGCGGCGGACGCGCCCGACGCGCCGGCGCGGGAGAAAACGATGGCCTACCGCATCCTGCGCGCCCATGAGACCGGCAGCGGCAAGGGCAAAATGCGCATCCGCTTCGACGCGATGATGTCGCACGACATCACCTACGTCGGCGTGATACAGACGGCGCGCGCCTCCGGCATGACGGAGTTCCCGCTGCCCTACGCGCTGACGAACTGCCACAACTCCCTGTGCGCCGTCGGCGGCACGATCAACGAGGACGACCACGCCTTCGGCCTCTCCGCCGCGAAGAAGTACGGCGGCATCTACGTCCCGCCCAATCAGGCGGTGATCCACCAGTACGCCCGCGAGATGCTCGCCGGCTGCGGCAAAATGGTCCTCGGCTCCGATTCCCACACCCGCTACGGCTGCTACGGCACGCTGGGCGTGGGGGAGGGCGGCGGCGAGCTGGCAAAGCAGCTTTTGCGCAACACCTGGGACATCGAGCCGCCCGAGGTCGTGCTCGTCTGGCTGGAAGGCGAGGTGCCCCACGGCGTCGGCCCGCACGACGTCGCCATCGCCCTCGTCGGCGCGACCTTCCCGGACGGCTTCGTGAAAAATCGCGTTTTGGAATTTGCCGGCCCCGGCGTCGCGGCGCTGCCGATGGACTTCCGTATCGGCGTCGACGTTATGACAACCGAAACAAGCTGTCTTACCTCAATTTGGGTGACAGACGACAAGGTAAAAGAATATTATGTAAACATAAATCGTCCGGCGGACTACGCCCCGCTCGCCCCGGCGGACGGCGCGTACTACGACCGCATGGTGACCGTGCATCTTGACAAGATGGAGAGCATGATCGCCCTGCCGTTCCACCCGAGCAAGGCCTACACGATCCACGAGCTGCAATCCGATCCGGCGGGAATCCTCGCCGCCGCGCAGGACGACTGCAACCGCCAGCTCGGCGGCAAGGTCACGCTCGACCTGCTGGGGAACATCGGGCCGGACGGCAAGGTACGCTGCGATCAGGGCGTCATCGTCGGCTGCGCGGGCGGCATGTATGAGAACATCCGCGAGGCCGCCGCGATCCTCAAGGGCAAGAGCGTCGGCAACGGCTACTTTGACCTGTCCGTCTATCCCTCCTCCGCGCCGATCAATCTCGCGCTGGTGAAGGACGGCACGGTATCACAGCTGCTGGAGGCCGGCGCGGTGCTCAAGCCCTGCTTCTGCGGCCCCTGCTTCGGCGCGGGCGACACCCCGGCGCACAACACGCTGTCCGTGCGCCACGCGACGCGCAATTTCGCCAACCGGGAGGGCTCCCGCCCGGCGGACGGGCAGATCGCGGCCGTCGCGCTGATGGACGCCCGCTCCATCGCGGCCACGGCGGCTGCCGGCGGCGTCCTGACCGCCGCGACGGACATCGACTACACGGTGGAGCCCGCTGAATATCACTTCGACGGCAGCATCTACGAAAAGCGCTGCTACAACGGCTTCGGCCACCCCCGGCCGGACGCCGCGCTGCGCCTCGGCCCGAACATCACCGACTGGCCGAAGATGCCGAAGCTCGAGGACGATCTGCTGGTGCGCCTCGCCGCCGTCATACCCGACGAGGTCACGACGACCGACG
Organism: uncultured Clostridia bacterium; assembly: GCA_946407675.1. Taxonomy (GTDB): domain Bacteria; phylum Bacillota; class Clostridia; order Oscillospirales; family Oscillospiraceae; genus SVKR01. Next base: position 1,469 of record CAMJPK010000156.1, on the reverse strand, counting down.
AGCTGATCCCCTCCGGCGAAACGAGCTCTTACCGCTCCAACCCCGTGAAGCTCTCCGAGTTCGCGCTTTCCCGCCGCGTGCCGGACTACGTCGCGCGCAGCAAGGCCGTGCGCGCGCTGGAGGCGTCGCACCTGCGCGGCGAGACCGCGCCCGAGGCCGCCGCGGCGCTCAAGGCGCTCGGCGCGGACGCGAGTAAGACGACGATCGGCTCCTGCGTGCTGTCCCGCCGTCCCGGCGACGGCTCGGCCCGCGAGCAGGCCGCCTCCTGCCAGAAGGTGCTGGGCGGCTTTGCCAACATCTGCTACGACTACGCCACGAAGCGCTATCGCTCCAACTGCATCAACTGGGGCATCGTGCCCTTCACGATGGACGCAAATGAACCCTTTGACTTTGCCCCCGGCGACTGGGTGTACGTCCCCGGCGTGCGCGCGGGCATCCTCGCGGGGCGGGAGGAATTCGACGCGACGCTTATATCCGACAAGGGCACGCGCGCGCTGAAGCTATATTGCCGCGGTCTGTCGGACGAGGAGAAGAAGATCCTCACCGAGGGCTGCCTGATGAACTACTACGCCGCCGGCTTCGGCGCGGACTGAGGGGTGACGCAAATGGAAAAAATCAAAATGACAACGCCGCTCGTGGAGATGGACGGCGACGAGATGACCCGCGTGCTGTGGCAGCAGATTAAGGACGCGCTGATTTCCCCCTTTGTTGCGCTGCGCACGGAGTACTACGACCTCGGGCTTTTGCATCGCAACGCCACCGGCGATCAGGTGACCGTCGACGCGGCCAACGCCGCGCTGCGCTACGGCGTGGCGGTCAAGTGCGCCACGATCACGCCCAACGCCCAGCGCATGGTCGAGTACCCGGAGCTCACGAAGCAGTGGCCCAGCCCCAACGGCACGATCCGCTCCATCATGGGCGGCACGGTGTTCCGCACGCCGATCCTCATCGACGCGGTGAAGCCCGCGGTGCGCAGCTGGAAAAAGCCCATCACCATCGCCCGCCACGCCTACGGCGACGTCTACAAGGCCGTCGAGCTGCGCACGGACGAGCCGGGCGAGTGCTTCCTCACGTTTCGCGGCGAAAGCGGCAAGGAGCAGACGGTCAGCGTGCAGAAGGTGAGCGGCCCCGCGGTCTTTCAGGGCATGCACAACAAGTGCGAGTCGATCCGCCAGTTTGCCCGCGCCTGCTTCCAGTACGCCATCGACCAGCGCGAGGACCTGTGGTTCTCCGCGAAGGACACGATCTCCAAGACCTACGACGCGGAGTTCAAGCGCATCTTCGAGGAGGAGTTTGAAAGCTATAAGGCCGACTTCGAGCGCCTCGGCATCACGTATTTCTACACGCTCATTGACGACGCCGTGGCGCGCACGATCCGCAGCGAGGGCGGCTACATCTGGGCCTGCAAGAACTACGACGGCGACGTGATGAGCGACATGGTCTCCACGGCGTTCGGCTCGCTGGCCATG
>CAMJPK010000155.1 GCA_946407675.1 uncultured Clostridia bacterium | reverse complement strand
GCTTCGCCCTCGGCGGGCGCTTCGCCCTCGGCGGGCGCTTCGGCGTCAGCGGGCACTTCGGCGTCAGCGGGCACTTCGGCGTCAGCGGGCGCTTCGCCCTCGGCGGGCGCTTCGCCCTCGGCGGGCGCTTCGCCCTCGGCGGGCGCTTCGGCGTCAGCGGGCGCTTCGGCGTCAGCGGGCGCTTCGCCCTCGGCGGGCGCTTCTGCACCTGCGGGCGCGGCGTCCGCTTGTTCGGGGTCGCTGCTGCTGCTGTCCGGTGCCGGCGGCGGCACGTACGCATAAGGTGTGTCGATCGTCGCGCTGCCCATAGCGGTGACCGCGACCTTTGCTGCATTGTAGCTTGCGTTCAGGATGAGCTTCGCCCCGCTGTGCATCACGCCGACGAGTCCGCCCGCCGCGCCGCCTTTGCTGGTGACCGAGGAGGCGTTCGTCGTGCTCACCGTGAGCGCGTTCACGGTCAGCTCGGCGTTTTCTCCCATCGTCCCGCAGAGCAGTCCCACATTGCCCTGGGAATAGACGTTCGCGGTATACAGATAGCCGTTGAATTCCGCGGCGGCATTTCCGGCGTCATATTCCAGCTTGACCTTTGCTCCGGCCCCGATCTCGCCGATCACGCCGGCGTAGAATTTTTCGCCCGCGGTGGCGTTCTCGCATTTTACCTTCAGATCCAGCACCTTCGCGCTGTCGTTTCCGCAGACGACGTGATCGGCAAACAGCGCGGAATCGTTTTTCATGTCCTCCGTCGCCGTCGGTTTGAAGACAAAACTGGTCACATTTGCCGAATACGTGATCGTCGCATCCGAGGTGATGTAGGCGAACATGGCCTTGCAGGCCTGGAACGCCGTATCCGCGGCGGAGATCGCGTCGAACTCGACCGTACCGGCGAAGGGATCGTCGGCCGTGCCCAGCTGATACGCGTCCTCCCCGATGATGAAGTCCTCGCCGTGGCGCAGCAGGATCAGGTGGTCGCCCGGCTGGCGGTACTGAACATCCGTCATATACGTCGTGAAGAGCAGCTGATGGCTGCTCGGATCGTTCCAGCCATCGTTGGTGCCGGAGTGGAGCGTCCACGTCGCGCCGGCCGGCGGGTCGGCATAGGCGGGCACGGCAAGGCCGACGGTGTTGAACGCCGTCAGCAAGGCCAATATGATCGACAGGATCTGTTTCCGGATATCCTTGACGGATTTACGCTTCATGCGATTGGTCCTCCATTGAGCAAAGCCGTTTGTTTGCCGCGCGCTGCGGCGATCCGTAAACGAAAAGGCAAGACGTTATTCGCCGGACGACGGCGCGGTCTCGGTAAAGGTGATCGAAACGCCGGACGCGCCGACCGCCACATCGCTCCAGCTGCCGATCGTTCCGCCGACGACGCGATAAAAGCGGATGTCATAGCTGTTCTGATCGTCCGAATCGACCGGGAATGTGAACTGCCCCGCAACGGAGCTGTCTCCGCCGGCGCCGAACTGGTCGATAAAGTATTTGTCCAGAACGAGCTTTGCGGGATCCCATGCGAGCGTCATGCTTCCCTTGCCCGTCCCGTAAAGCTGATAGTTGAAGCCGGAATACTGTCCGATCGAATTGTTGGTGTCGTCCCGCTGCTCCAGCGTCCAGTTGTTCAGGGTGACCGTCTGCTGTCGCTGGACGTTCAGTAAAACCGCGATCGTATCCAGGCCGAGGCCGTCCTGCGGCGTTGCCTCCAGCCACAGATAATACTGTGAGGTCTGCAGCATCGAGGCCGGGAAAGAAACCGTATAGGTATCGGCGCTTGCCGCATCCGACGCCAGCGTTTTGGAAAAGCTCTGTATGACGCCGCTGCCTTCCAGCGACTTTGTAACGCCGGCGACGGCGATGCTTGTTCCCGTCGGCGCCGTCGTGCTCTTGATCCGCAGCTTTCCATCATGCTCCGGGTCGGGCTCGAGCTCCACGATCTGCGCCCGCAGCGTATAGGGGATGTTCCGGTCGAACCATCGGCTGTGGTTGCCCTGCACATAGTTGCACACGGAAACGGTCTCCGTGATGCTTCCGGTCTCCTGCTCCGACGCGTCCACATAAATCGTCGCCAGCACGGGCGTGCCAAAGCGGGAATCCGTCCCCTGCCTGAGGTAATTGGAGGAGAAGAGCTTTTCGCCGGATTCATAGGCGGCGATCACGCGCTTTGCGCGGTGCGAAAGCGTAAAGTCCGCCACCGCCGCCGTGCCGGCGATCATCGCGATCGCCAGAACAGCCGCGGCAATGATCCCGACCGGCTTTCGCAGAAACCCCTGTAATGTCTTTTTCACGCTGCCGCCTCCCCTCTTTTGCTCAGAACTTCTTCGCGGCAATATAGATCATATCCGTCTCGCGGTCATTGGAGCGCTTGTCGTCTCCGGTGGTTTCCCAGTTGACCTGCAGGATAAAGTATTTGACGAACGCGTAGCTCTGGCCGGGCACCGCGTCCCCTTCCCCCACCTGAATGAGGCCCGTCTGCCAGTACATCGGGACGGCGTACGCGTCCACGTTCGCATAGTCCCCGTAAGTCCTGTCGTAAAGATCGTCCACGTCGCCGGAATTGCCGTCCGGCGCGGCGAGCCTGACGCTCGTGCCGTCCTTGGGATTGCGCGCGGTCATCGAATAGGCGGCCGCGCCCGGCGCTCTCTTATAATAGAATTCATAGGGCGTTTCCCCGGCCGCGTAGCGCTGCCTGGAGAAATAGGTGACCTCGGCCTCCGCCTGGGCGCAGGACACGGCGGGATAGATCTGATAGGTAAATTCGTTGTTGGTCGTGTAAGCCAGCTGGAGCTTGAACTGGTTGACGTACGCGCCGGAAACGGCGAATACGAACTCCTCATGTCCGCTATCGTTGACGTCGATGTTGGACAGATCCAGATACTGCTTATCCTCCGCGTTGCCGGCGTTGATCAGCAGCGACATCGGCGCGTCCACCCGCGCGACCGCCACAACCGCGCGCTCGCGCGTCAGCCACGCCCAGGATGCGCGTGCAGCGGCCAGCACGCACGCGACCGCAAGCACGACCGCCAGCGCCCGAAGCGCGTGATTTCGTTTTTCATTGCTCTGCTTCATGTGCGCTCCCTATCTGTCAACTGACTTCCGTCGCCGTAACGGTGACGATGTTCGAGCCCGTCAGAAGCTCGCTTTCCGGCTGGATCTGGAACTCCACCGCCACGTGGCTGATATGCGTGCCGATCGTCTGGTCTCCGTTGTCGTATCCGATGCTCCCGGTCCCGTTTTCAAGGTAGATCGGGGCTTCCGCCTGCGAGATCGTTTCCTGTCCGAGTATGGTCAGAAGGTCGCTGTATCGCTGCGGCCATTGCCAGTTCAGCGTCACCTTATAGGTTTTGGTGGAATCGAACGGATCGCCGCTCGCCGTGCGGATGAGGATCGTGGTCGTCTCCGGGATGATCCGATTTGCCGGCGGCGTGGCGCCGAAGAACAGGATGTGTCCCTTCAGCAGCGCCATTGCCCGGGCGCGGTCGCCGATCGCCTCGCCGGGACGCAGCAGAACGTATTCGTCATTGCCCTGCTGATCCTGTACGACCTTGCCGTCGTTATCCAGCTTTTTCAGCAGCGCGGCGATTGACATCTGCGCAGAATAGGCGTGGTCGCCGCCGGCAGGCTTGATCAGAAACTCCAGCGTCCCCGTCGCGCCGGGACGCAGACGTCCCTCCATACCGCTGATTTTGAGACCGCAGATCACGCCCGCGTTCGTCTCGTTCGACCAGAAGTTGTTCGCGTAAACCATGTTCTCCAGATTGGAGCCGGGCGTCGCCAGTGCAAGGATCGCGTTGTTCTCCACCGCCGGATCCCGCTGCTCTACGCCGTTGACGGTTTTTGTCACGACGCCGACCTCGAAGCTGTCGGTGTTCAGATCCGCCATGCTCCCGGAATCCACCTCCCGGTTGGAGGCGAGCCACGCCGTCGTGGCGATCGCGACCAGCGCGATGGCCGTCGTGACCACGAGGATGAGCGACGACGTGCCGAGGCCGAGCGTCACGCCGCCTGCGCCGTGTTTGAGCAGGCCGAATATCTTTTTTGAATTGTGTTCCTGGTCGTTGTGCATAGCGTCCTCCGCTGACGGCTGAATAAAAAACAAAACTGCCGGGACGCCGATCTTACGGATCGGTCTCACGGCAGCTGGCTGACTGCTTTCGCAGTCCCTGTAGCTTTG
>CAMJPK010000154.1 GCA_946407675.1 uncultured Clostridia bacterium | reverse complement strand
CTTGCGGTACAGATCTCCAATGTTTATCGTAATAGGACAATAGGCTTCTATTTCCAGAACAACGGGGCCTATGTGATCCCTCAGATTCGATGGGGAAATGAACTTACATATACCACAAGGCTTCTTCCGGAACGAGTCGCTTTTCTCGGCGTTGAAAAGCACAGCATCGTTGCCATCGGAACTTATGGATGCTTTAAGACTCGCGATGATAAGTACCATTTTGAAGCTGGGCTGGCTGCTATGATGGAAACACTGGAACCGGAAATCGTTCTGGTCTACGGCTCCATGAACAAGAAGGTCTTTGGTCCATATCTGAGCTCAGCACAGTTCGTTGCATACCCAGATTGGATCACCCGGGTTAAAGGGGGTGATCGATAATGGGAAGCGGAGCTGGCGGAAGCTATGGCGGCGGAAGCGGATCTCAGCCTTATGCCCCCTCGTATCATGTTGAAAAGAGCATGCACGAGCAGGACATCAAAAACGGCACCTATCATGATGGACATTATGACAAGAATCCAACCGCCCAAAACATAAACGATATGATCAACGGCAATTATATCGGCAACAAGCATACTAACATCGACATGCCGTATGTCATTGACCTGGATGGGAATATCATTCTAGGCAGAAGAAACGGGAATGGCAAAGGCGGAGCTCCGACTCCACATCCGACATTGATCGGCGGAGCTGATCCGCAGGTACAGATGGCGGGAATCGTACATATTCAAGGCGGCAAGATCGCCTCGTATGATAATCAGAGCGGTCACTATAAGCCAAATGCGAAGTCAATGCATGTGGCCGACGAGGCATTCGGAAAGCTTCCATCCACACTCTTTAAGAAGAAAGGAAAACGATAATGATGAAGACTATAGAAGAATATACAGATTATCTGTTTAACTGCACCTTTACGGACGATTCCTTTGATCCCGAGGATCACGAAGAGCATCTGGAAGTGTCCTGGGAATTGTTCAAAAACTATGCCTGGGCAGACATCTATCCTGTCTGGATGCAGCGCCTTCATTTAAACTGCCCAACGCCTTCTGACGTTATCAATTTTGTGAACCTCTATATCTATTACGAAGCAGCGGACAAACCGATTCCTGACCCTGTAGGATTCATCAGTTATCTCTATTACAGAGTTGACATGAATGAATACTGGGATGAAGCGGGCGACATGTTTGATGGGCTTGCCATAAGCGTCCTCTCGACAGCTGATCTCGTGGATGTGATGCAGGATCCGTACTATACTCCGCTAAAGGATGAGCGGATACTAAACGGTATTGCAAACTGGAAAGCAGAAAAAGCTGAGTAATGAAATCGCCGATGGCTGTAAAAAGTCATCGGCGATAATCTTTTCTATATCATTTGAAAGTGCTTCAGCGCTGCCTCTATGGCTTTTATCTTTTCCTCCGGACATCCCGGTTGCCGGGAATTAGGCGATTTCGGCTTATTATAGTTTTCACGCTCGATGATCCCGTATTTCCGTTTTACCTGGGCGATATTCAGGTGTGTCACATGGAAACCGTACTTCTCCTGCACCCACTGCTGGATCTGTTCGTATGTAGCGCCTTGCTGAAAACCTGACATATCCATGTCTTCGAGAGAGAATTCAACCCTGACATTCTCACTCGATAGATTTCCCTTGGAAAGTTGGACAACAGTCTCGACGTGCTGCGTGTGCGGGAACATATCGACGGGCTGTATGCGCTGCACGCGGTAGCCGCGCTTCGTCAGCACGCCGAGGTCGCGCGCGAGCGTCTCCGGATCGCAGGAGACGTAGACGACGCGCGCGGGCGCCAGCGTCGAAAGCGCGGTGAGAAACTCCGGGCTTGCCCCGGCGCGCGGCGGGTCCATGAACACCACGTCGCATGGTTCGCCCTGCGCGGCGGCCTCGGTCATAAATTCGCCGGCGTCGGCGCAGGTGAAGTACGCGTTTTGGATGCCGTTGCGCCTGGCGTTGGCGATGGCGTCGCGCACGGCGTCGCGGTTGCGCTCCACGCCCGCGACGGCGGCGGCGCGCCCTGCCGCGGCCAGGCCGATCGTGCCGGTGCCGCAGTAGGCGTCCAGCACGCGCTCGCGCCCGGTGAGGCCGGCGAAGTCGATGGCCGTCTCATAAAGCGTCTGCGTCTGCGCGGGGTTGACCTGGTAGAAGCTCGCGGGGCTGATGCGAAAGCGCAAGGAGCACAGCTCGTCCTCGATGTAGCCCGGGCCGAACAGCACGGTCTCGCGCTTGCCCAGCACGAGGGGCGTGAACGCATCGTTGATGTTGAGCACCGCGGTGGTGATCTCCGGGTGCGCCGCGCGCAGCGCCGCGAGGAAGGGTTTTCGGAGCGGGAACACCGGCGTGGACGCGACGAGGACGACCATGACCTCGCCGGTGGAAAAGCTGCGGCGCACGAGCACGTGGCGCAGAAAGCCGCTTGCGCGCTTTTCGTCCCAGGCGGTCATCTTGAAGCGGGGCATCATGCGCCGGATGTCCACGATGATCCGATCCGCCGTCTCGTCCTCCAGCAGGCAGTCGTCCACACAGACGATGCGGTGGCTGCCGGACTGGTAGACGCCGGAGATGATGTTCCCGCGCCCGTCCGTGCCGAAGGCGGCCTGGACCTTGCCGCGGTAGTGGTAGGGGCGCGCCATGCCGAGGATCGGCTCGACGCGGCAAAAGCGCCCCAAAAGCTGCGCCAGACGCGCCTGCTTTTTCGCAAGCTGCTCGGCGTAGGGCAGGTGCATGAGCTGGCAGCCGCCGCATGCCTTGCGCTTCGGGCAGGGGGCGAATTCGATGCTCTGTTCGCTCACGGCGCGTCCTCCTTCCCCGCGAAGGCCGTCCACGGCCAGGTCTGCGGCGGCGGGAGCGTGAAGTCCATGCGTTCCCCGGTCTCCGGGTGGAAAAAGCCGAGCGCGTGCGACCACAGGGCCAGCGGCGTGTCCCCGTCCGTCAGCGTGCCGTACTTGCGGTCGCCCACAAGCGGCAGGCCGTGGTGGGAAAACTGCGCGCGGATCTGGTGCGTCCGCCCGGTGCGCAGCGTGATGCGCAGCAGCGAAAGCCCGTCCGCGCACGCGACGAGCGCATAGTCCGACACGGCCTCGCGCACGTCCTTCGCCGGGGCGGGCGCGATGTAGGTCTTGCATTCGCGCCTGTCGCGGCGCAGCAGGTCGGTAAAGGTCCCCGATTCGGCGTCCGGCGCGCCGTGGACGACGGCGAGGTAGGACTTGGTGAAGCGCCCGTCCATCACCTGCTTGCCCAGCGCGGCGGCGGCTTGCTTCGAGCGCGCGAGCAGCAGCAGCCCGCCCGCGACGCGGTCAAGCCGGTGCACCGTGCAGACCGTGGCGGCGGGCTCGCCCAGATACGCGCGCAGGGCCTCCGGCGCGCCGCCGGGCGCGTCCGTGCTCAGCATGCCCGCGGGCTTGACGCACACCGCGATGCAGTTGTCAAAATAAAGAAGTTCCATCAGTCCATTGTAACACGGACCGATGGAACATTGCAATCAATTCTTGCTTTCGCTACGCCTCATAGAGCTCCGGGCGGCTGGAGAAGCAGAAATACGTGCTGCCCAGGTATTTGTCGCGCTTTTCGAGGAAGACGCCGCTGCCGAGCCGGTAGTTCGACTGGAACACCACCGAGGGCGCGCAGAGCACCCGCTCCCCCTCCAGCAGCCGCCGCGCCGCCGACGCGCACTCCGGCGTCGGGCGCAGGCCGTCGAAGTAGCGGCTGCCGCGCCCGTAGTACTGCCCCGGCTGCTCCAGCACCTCGCGCATCGTGTCCGGGAATTCCGGCGAGGCCATGCGGTTGAGCACCACCTCCCCCACCGCCATCTTCCAGTCCATCGGCAGCCACACGCTGCCCGCCTCGGCGTAGATGATCTTCGACAGCAGCCACAGCTCCTCGAAGTCCACCGCCGGGTAATCCAGCTTAAGCGCCGCGAGCTTCTCCGCCCGGCGCGCCGCGGCCTCGACGCCCGCCGCCCAGTCCCCGGCGCACACCGCCGCCTCCATCTGCGCCATGTAGTCCGCCTGCGCGTCGTACGCCGCCGCCGCGGGCGCCGCCAGCGCCAGCAGGAGCGAGAGCGCGCAGAGCATGGTTCCGATTCGTTTCATTCGTCGCACCTCCGTTGCATATCCTCCGCCGCGCGGGACAAGCCCGCGCCGGCGGTACTGGCTATGTATATGCGCCGGACTGGCGGGATATGCGCGGGGGCGGACGTTTTACGGCGCGATGTGGGCATCGCGCCCTACGGCGGGCGGGGCGACGGTTTTTTGACACCTCATCCGGCGCTGCGGCGCCACCTTCCCCTCAAGGGGAAGGCGTAGGGCGGAGGCTTGCCCCCGCCGCGCCCGCGGGACGCCGCGGAGCGCCGCGAGACGTACCCCT
>CAMJPK010000153.1 GCA_946407675.1 uncultured Clostridia bacterium | reverse complement strand
GCCAGCCGAAGCTGGGCGGTCAACAGTCTCTCCACGCTGCTGCTGGGCGGCGTGTTCTCCACAGGGGTGACGGTCATCGCCTCGCTGCTCTACGTGAGCCAGATCTTCAGCTACGCGCCCGCGCTGGGGCTTCCGGCGCTGGTGATCACGCTCGTGTCCGTCGCGCTGACGCTGCTGTTCAGCGTCCTGAAGACGAAGGTAGAGCGGGAGTTCATGGCGGCCTCGGCGGAGGAATCCGGCGTCAGCTTTTCCATCATCTCCGGCATCCAGAAGATCAAGCTGTCCGGTGCGGAGAAGCGCGCCTTTGCCAAGTGGGCGAAGTTCTTCTCCTGCGGCGCGGAGATCACATACAACCCCTCTCTGCTGCTAAAAATCAAGTCCGCGGTCCTGCTTGCGGTCTCGCTGTTCGGCACGGTTTGGCTCTACTACCGCGCGGTGTCCGCCGGCGTGAGCCCCTCGGCCTATCTCGCGTTCACCGCCGCTTACGGCATGGTCACCGGCGCGGTCACGGCGTTTTCGACGGTGGCGGCCTATGCGTCGCAGATCAAGCCCATCCTGGAGATGGCGGAGCCGATTCTGCAGACGGAGCCGGAGACAGCGGAGGGCAAGCAGGTCGTGACGAAGCTGAACGGCGCCATCGAGCTTTCCAACATTTACTTCCGCTATCGGGAAGACGCGCCCTATATCCTGAGCGGCCTCGACCTCAAGATCCGGGCCGGCGAATATGTCGCCATCGTCGGCAGAACGGGCTGCGGCAAATCGACGCTGATGCGCCTGCTGCTGGGCTTTGAGAAGCCGGAGAAGGGCACGATCTACTATGACAGAAAAGACATTCGCTCCCTCGATCTGCGCTCCCTGCGCCGCAAGATGGGCGTGGTGACCCAGGATGGGAGCCTCTTTGCCGGCGACATCTATTCCAACATCACCGTCTCCGCGCCCCAGCTCACCCTGGACGAGGCCTGGGAGGCGGCGGAGCTGGCGGGCGTCGCGGACGACATCCGCTCCAAGCCCATGGGGATGCACACCTTCATCAGCGAGGGCCAGGGCGGCATCTCCGGCGGACAGAAGCAGCGCCTGATGATCGCCCGCGCCATCGCGCCGAAGCCGAAGGTCCTTTTGTTCGACGAGGCCACCAGCGCCCTGGACAACAAGACGCAGAAGCAGGTGGCCGACGCCCTCGCCGGCCTCAAATGCACCCGCATCGTCATCGCCCATCGCCTTTCCACGGTGCGGCACTGCGACCGCATCCTCGTGCTGGACGGCGGCAAGATCGCCGAGTCGGGCTCTTACGACGCGCTGATCGCCAAGGGCGGCATCTTTGCCGAGCTGGTGGAGCGTCAGCGGGTCGATGTATAATAATATCAGAAATCCATTGCCAAAAATCAAAGTGAATCGAATAAAGAGATAGAAGGAGAAAAGCGAGGTGGTGCCGATGGATATGGAAAAGCTGCTGACGGGGCTCTTTGACTATCAGCGGTTTGAACAAAGTCCGGCGCTGAAAGGCGTACTCGACGAGGTCGAGGCGCGGCATTTCGCCGAGGAACTGTCCGACGGCGCGCTGAAAACGCTCTTCGCGGCGGGCGACTCCTATTCGCAGACTCCCGATCCCAGAAGGAAGGACGGGCCGCCTTGACCGAACTCAACCAGGCCGAGCTCTACGCCGCCTATCGGGATAAGGTGCTTGCCTACCTGACGGGCCGGACGGCGTGCCGGGAGGACGCGGAGGATCTGTGCGCGGAGGTGTTCGCCGAGGTGCTGCGCTGCCTGCCGCAGTACGACGCGGAAAAGGCGTCGCTCTCCACATGGATCTATCAGATCACACGATTCACTTTGATCGACTACTTACGAACAAGGCACCCGAACGAGCCGCTCAGCGAGGACATCGCATCGGCGGATCATATCGCGGAAGATTTCCTGCGTCGGGAGACGCTGGAGCGTCTGGCCGCCGCGCTGCAAACCCTGGGACAGGAGGAGCGGGACATCATCGTCCTGCGGTACTACAAGGGACAGACGCTGACGGAAATATCCCGGCTTACCGGCATCAGCTACGGCATGGTGAAGGTGAAGCACGCCCGGGCGCTGAACGCGCTGCGCGTTCAGATGGAACAAGACAGAAGGTAATGCCCTTGAGACAGAAAACAACCATACTGTTTACCGCGCTGCTAACCGTTTCCTTGCTCGCAAACGCCGTCCCGGCCTTCGCTTTGGAGGGTGCGGAAACGGACTACATCATCAAATACAAGGAGAGCGCCGCGCACCTGACTGAGGACGACGGCGTCCCCTTCGACGTGGTGAGCAAAGCGGAGGCGCTGCGCCTGGACCGAGCCGGAGCCCTCGAATGGTACGAGCCGGACGGCACCGCGACGCTGATGGATTCCTCCTTCTATGAAAGCGAACAGTGGAATCTGGACGTCATTCACGCAGCGGGCGTATTCGGGCGGGAAATGCTCGGCCAGGGCGTCTGCGTCGGCGTACTGGATTCCGGGGTCAACCCCCATGAATCCTTCGGAGAGCGGCTGCTGACCGGACATAATTACATAGAGGACGCCGACGAAAGCGACACCACCGACACGCTGGGACATGGGACCGGGGTTGCCGGACTGATCGTCGGCGCGAATGAACGCGGCTTTATCGGGACTGCACCCGGCGCCACGCTTGTGCCGCTGAAGGTCACAAACGGAAAAGAGGTCAGCATCAGTGCGATCTGCCGGGCCATCTACGGCGGCATTGACGATTATGGCTGCAATGTGCTGAATCTGAGCCTTGGGGTGCCGGAGGAATATGAAAGCCTGAAGGATGCGGTCGACTACGCTGCGGAAAAGGGCGTGGTCATCGTAGCGGCCTCAGGGAACGACGGAACCTCTACAACGTATTATCCGGCTGGGTACGACAGCGTGATCGGTGTGGGCGCCGTCGAACGGGACGGTACATTGTATTCCCGTTCTTCGCATAACGGCAGCGTTTGCGTCACTGCACCTGGCGTCAATGTACGAAGCACCGGAAAGAACGGCGGATACAAATATACTACCGGGACCTCCTTCGCCGTGGCGCAGGTGTCCGGCGCAGCGGCAGTGCTGCTGGGGATCGATCCGACGCTGACCCCGGGACAGATCATGGAGCTTTTGGGCAAAACGGCGACAGACCGCGGCGTGGAGGGCTATGACCAGTATTTCGGTTATGGCATTCTCAACCTGACAGGCTGTGTGGAAGCGCTGACCGGCGAGATACTCACGATAGCGGAACAACCGTCGGGGCAGGATCCGGAGCCGCTACCCTCCACCGTTCCCGAGCCTTCTGATCCTGAACCGTCTGAACCGGAACCCACCGATCCTGAGTCATGTGAACCAGAACCTGCGAATCCCGGACCATCTGATCCCGGTCCTGCTGATCCCGGACCTGCGGTACAGCCGGAAATCAAAACGGGCTATCGGGACTGCCCGAGAGACGACAGCTGCGTGATGTCGGTGTATTCCGATCTGGACCGTGCGCTCTGGTATCACGACGGCGTGCATTTTGTGCTGGAGAACGGCATCTTGAACGGCGTCAGCGATCAGACCTTTGCCCCGAACGGCTCTGCCAGCCGTGCCATGATCGTCACCATGCTCTGGCGCATGGAGGGCGAGCCGCGCAGCGACTACGCCATGGAATTTACCGATGTGCCGGATGGCGTCTGGTACACCGAGGCGGTCCGCTGGGCGGCGGCAAAGGGCATCGTGGGCGGCTACAGCGCAGACTTTTTCGGCCCGGACGACAGCGTGAGCCGGGAACAGCTCGCCGTCATCCTGTGGCGCTACGCATGGTATAAGGGCATCGACGCCGCGCCGGAATACAAGGTTAATCTGGGCGTGTTCATCGATGCCGAGCGCGTTTCGTACTGGGCCAGCGAGGGGGTCCAGTGGGCAGTCGACTTGGGACTGCTCACCGGCGTGGGGAATGAAAAGCTCAGCCCGGAAACGAACGCCAGCCGCGCACAGGTGGCGACGATTCTCATGCGGTTCCATGGAACATATTTCGAGTAAGCGCCGCGTCGCAGATCGCACGGTACGGTGGCTCTGGCAGGTCACCGGAAGAAAAAAAGGCTATGTGCTGGCGCTGACGCTGATCCAGGGCGTGAGCGGCACGCTGGGCGTGTTCTATGCTCTGCTGCTGCGGAATGTCGTGGACAGTGCAGTAGGGCGTGACAGCGGCGCGTTTTGGCACAATGTCGTGCTCCTCGTCGCGCTGGCGGCATTGCAGATCGGCCTTTCCGCCGTCGTCCGCTGGCTGCGGGAGCTTGCGAAGGCGGGCATCGAAAACCGCTTCAAGCAGCGAATGACGGACAACATCCTGCGCAAGGAGTACAGTGCTGTCTCCGCCACGCACTCGGCGGAGTGGCTCAACCGCCTGACCAACGACACCGCGGTGGTTTCCGGCGGGATCACGGAGA
>CAMJPK010000152.1 GCA_946407675.1 uncultured Clostridia bacterium | reverse complement strand
CACCGGCAAGCAGAAGCTGGTCGACACCAGCGGCCGCGTGGATAAGTTCAACAAGAAGTACGGCCTGTAATTTGACCGACAAAAACCCGGAACAGCGCAGCGCCGTTCCGGGTTTCTTCTCACTGTAACGGAATACGAAGGAGGATTACGCCATGCGCAAGCAAGTCAAGAACAACGTCAGCTGGGTCGGTTGGATCGACTGGGAGCTGGAGACCTTTCACGGAGACGATTTCTCCATCCACAACGGCTCCAGCCAGAACGCCTACCTCATCGAGGAGGAGAAAACCGTCCTGATCGACACGGTCTGGACGCCCCACCGCTTTGATTTCGTCGAGAATCTCAAAAAGGAGATCGACCTGCACAAGATCGACTGCATCATCGCCAACCACGGCGAGTGCGACCACTCCGGCTCCCTCACCGCGCTGATGGCCGAGATCCCGGACACCCCCATCTACTGCACCGCCAACGCGGTCAAGAGCTTAGAGGGGCAGTACGGCAAGCGCGGCTGGAACTTCCGCGTCGTCAAGACCGGCGACAGCATTGAGATCGGCAACGGGAAAACGCTGACGTTTGTGGAGATGCCGATGTGCCACTGGCCGGACTCCATGGCCACCTTTATGAGCGGCGACAACATCCTCTTTTCCAATGACGCCTTCGGCCAGCACTTCGCCGTCGAGGAGCTGTTTGCGGACAAGGCCGACACCTGCCGCCTGTGGCAGGAGGCGCTGAAGTACTACGTCAACATCCTCACGCCGTTCTCCGCGATGGTGAAGAAAAAGCTCGGCGAGATCGCCGCGCTGAACCTGCCCATCGAGATGATCGCCCCGTCCCACGGCGCGATCTGGCGGGAAAACCCGATGCAGATCGTCGAGAAGTACGCCGCGTGGTGCGACAATTACAAGGAGGACCAGGTCACCGTCGTCTACGACACCATGTGGGAGGGCACCGCGCAGCTTGCCCACGCCATCGCCGCCGAGCTGCACCGCCAGAGCCCCGACACCGTCGTCAAGGTCTTCTCCATCGCCAAGGCCGACAAGAACGACATCATGACCGAGGTGTTCAAGTCGAAGGCCATCGCCGTCGGCTCGCCCACGGTCTGCAACAGCTACCTCAGCTCCGTCGCGGGCTGGCTGGAGTTCCTCAAGCAGCTCAAGTTCAAGGGCAAGCGCGCCGCCGCCTTCGGCTGCTACGGATGGAGCGGTGAGAGCGTCAAGCTTTTGCAGGCCAAGCTCGCGGAGGCCGGCTTCGCCGTTGCCGAGGCGGGCATCCGCTGCCAGTGGAACCCCGAGGAGGCGGACTTCGCCCAGGTCCCCGCCCTCGCGAAATACCTGCTGGCGGAATAAACCGATACAGATACGCACACAGGCGCCCCGGTCTCCGGGGCGCCTGTATTGGTATTGTGCATCTGCGGCGCGCCGGGGTCGTCGCGCCCTACTTTCCGCGTTTTCCCGCAAGCGGCAGATACAGGACGAGCCACACCGCGGCCAGCATCGGAAGATAGCCCAGCAGATAGCCGGGGACGCCGAGGAAGGACGCAAACCACGCCAGCGGCGAGCCGGGCGCGGGCCACATCAGAAACATGTAGTTCGTACTGAAGGCGCGGTTAAAGAGGTAGATCGGCACGGCGCAGCACACGAGGATGCCGAGGCAGCGCGGCAGATAGCGCGCCTCCGGCCGCAGGTCCCTGCCCGCGACGAGCATCAGCGGATAGGCGACGAGCAGCGCATGGACGATAAAGCCGACGAGCGAGTGGTAGGAAAAGGGCGGATAGGCCGTCCAGTCCGGCGTCAAAAGCGCGAAGGCCGCGCCGGGCGCGCAGCAGGCATAGAGGAAGTTGCCGAGCGTCGGCCCCGGCTTTCGGGAATGTGCAAAGGTGAAGAACACCGCCAGACCGCACAGGTGCAGCGGCAGATACCAGACGTCGAAGCGCCCCTGCGCGATCACGTTGATATCCTTGAGCGCCTCGCAGGCCAGCACGGCCCAGCCGAGGGCATGCCGCCACCGCCGCCGCCCGCCTTCCGGCGCGCGGCGGTACGCAAGGCACAGCGCCGCGACGATCGCCGCCGCGATGCAAAGCCACACGATATGCGCCATGCCGAACAGCGCAAAGCCCACGCCCTCCGGCAGATCCTCTTCCAGCGTAAAAAAGTGTTCCATATCCACAGTATAGCCAGATCGGCGCGTAAAATCTACCCTTTCCTATTGCCCGCGCCGCACAAATCCGATATAATCAAAGCAGAACAAAACAGGAGGGAAGGCCTGTGATCCAAACGCTTCTTGACGAATTCTCCCGGCGCTTCGGCCCGGGCGATGCGCCGCGGCGCTTCTTTGCGCCGGGGCGCGTGAACCTGATCGGCGAGCACACCGACTACAACGGCGGCCACGTTTTCCCCTGCGCGCTGACGCTGGGGACGTATTGCGCCGCGCGCGTGCGCGCCGACCGCACGCTGCGGCTTTTCTCGCTGAACTTCCCGGACGCCGGCGTCGTGGAGACCACGATCGATCAGGCGACGCCGCTGCCCGGCGGAAGCTGGGCCAACTACGTGCTGGGCGTCGTCCGCGCGTTCACGGACGCGGGACATGCCCTGCCCGCAGGACTTGACATGGCATTCTGGGGCGACATCCCCGCCGGCTCCGGCCTGTCCTCCTCCGCGGCGCTGGAGGTGCTGGTCGGCACGGCGCTGAAGGGGCTGTTTGGCCTGCGCGTGTCCGGCACGGAGATCGCGCTGCTCTCACAGCGCGCGGAGAACGACTTCATCGGTCTTTCCTGCGGCATCATGGACCAGTTCGCCAGCGCAATGGGAAAGCGCGACCACGCGATCTTCCTCGACACGCAGACGCTGGAATACCAATATGCGCCCTTGGCGCTGACCGGCGCGCACATCGTGATCGTCAACTCCATGTGCAAGCACGCCCTCGCGGGCTCGGCGTACAACGACCGCCGCGCGGAGTGCGAGCGGGCGCTGGCCGCCCTGCGCACCGTGCGCCCCGGCCTGCCCTCCCTCGGCGCGCTGACGCCGGAGGAATTCGACGCGCTTTCGGGCGCGATCCCCGACGCGGTCTGCCGGAAGCGCGCCAGGCACGCGGTGTATGAAAACGCCCGCACGCTGGACGCCTTCGACGCCCTGCGCCGCGGCGACCTCGCCGCCTTCGGGCAGCTCATGAACGCATCCCACGTCTCGCTCCGGGACGATTATGCGGTCTCCTGCGGCGAGGTGGACGCGCTTGTGGACATCGCATGGCGCTGCCCCGGCGTGCTGGGCGCGCGCATCACGGGCGGCGGCTTCGGCGGCTGCACCGTCAACATCGTCTCCGACGCCGCGGCGGCGCAGTTTACCGAGACCGTCCGCCGGGAATACGCCGCGCGCACCGGGCTGGACGCCCAAATCTATACCGTCTCCGCCGGGGACGGCGCACGGGAGGTGCTCGAATGATCTACGACGCCATCGACGCGTTGACGGCCTACGCCGTGCGCTGCGGCCTGATCCCGGCGGACGAGACGGTCTACGCCCGCAACCTGCTGCTCGACGCCATGCGCGAGACGGACTACGTCCCCGGCACGCCGCGGACGGGCTCATCGGAGCTGGCCGACGTGCTGCAAGAGCTCACGGACGAGGCCGTTGCGCGCGGCATCCTGCCGGATTCCGGCGAAAACCGCGACATCTTTGATACCAAGCTGATGAACGCCGTCACGCCGCGTCCCGCCGAGGTGCGCCGCGCCTTTTGGGAGAAGTACGCCGAAGGGCCGGAGCGCGCGACGGAATACTACTACAAGCTGGCGCTCGACAGCAACTACATCCGCCGCGACCGCCTCGCGCGCGATAAGCGCTGGGTGTACGACAGCGCCTTCGGTCCGCTGGACATCACGATCAACAAGGCCAAGCCGGAGAAGGACCCGCGCGACATCGCCGCCGCGGGCAAGGCAAAGGCGGCGGGCTACCCGATGTGCGCGCTGTGCGCGGAGAACGAGGGCTACGCCGGGCGCATCGGCCACGCCGCCCGCGCCAACCACCGCATCATCCCCTTCACGCTCGGCGGCGAGCCGTGGGCGCTGCAATACTCCCCCTACGTCTACTACAACGAGCACTGCATCGTCTTATCGATGGAGCACCGCCCCATGCGCGTCACGGAGCAAAGCTTCGTGCGCCTGCTGGACTTCGTCACGCAGTTCCCGCACTACTTCGTCGGTTCCAACGCCGATTTGCCCATCGTCGGCGGCTCCATCCTCAGCCACGACCACTTCCAGGGCGGGCGCTACACCTTCGCCATGGAGCGCGCGCGCGAGGAGGCGGCGGTCGCGCTGCCCGGCTTTGCGGATGTCGAATGCCGCCGCGTGCACTGGCCGCTGAGCGTCCTGCGCCTGCGCGCGGACGACCCGGCGCGCCTTGTCCCCGCCGCGACGCGGATCCTCGACCACTGGCGCGGCTACACCGACGAATCGGCGGACATCCTCGCGCAGACGGACGCACCGCAC
>CAMJPK010000151.1 GCA_946407675.1 uncultured Clostridia bacterium | reverse complement strand
TGCGCGCGACGGTGGAGAGCGTGATGCGGAAGTTCCAGTCCTCCAGCGAGCCGTCGCGCGCATAGGCGGAGGCGAGGCGGCTGAGCTCGATGGCGTTGCTTTCGATGGTGTCCCGCCGCTCCCGCAGGGCGTAGTTGCGCCCCACCAGCACGAAGGACGCGCTCAGGATGAGAAAGGAGAGCAGGACCAGCGCGGCCACGGTGATGAAGTTTTTGAAGTAGTAGCTGCGCATGGCGCGCCCTTACGCCTCCGTGACCTCAAATTTGTAGCCCACGCCCCAGACGGTCTTGAGCGACCACTGATCCGAAACGCCCTCCAGCTTCTCGCGCAGGCGCTTCACGTGCACGTCCACGGTGCGGCTGTCGCCGAAATAGTCAAAGCCCCAGACCTCGTCAAGCAGCTGGTTGCGGGTGAACACGCGGTTGGGCGCGCTGGCCAGATGGAACAGCAGCTCCATCTCCTTCGGCGGGGTGTCGACGCGCTTGCCGTCGACGATCAGCTCATAGGCGTCGAGGTCGATGACGAGCTTGTCGAAGGTGAGCCGCCGCGCCTTGGCGCCGCCCTCGCCGCTTTCGTCGGCGCGGCGCAGCACGGCGTGGATGCGGGCCAGCAGCTCCTTGACCTCAAAGGGCTTGGTGACATAGTCGTCGGCCCCCATCTCCAGGCCGCTGATCTTATCCGGCGTCTCGCTCTTGGCTGTGAGCATGATGACGGGCGTTTTGCTGCTTTTGCGGATCTCGCGCAGCACGCCCCAGCCGTCCATGACGGGGAGCATGATATCCAGCAGCACGATGTCCGGGTTGAAGGCCTGAAATACGGCGACGCCCTCGCCGCCGTCCGCGGCGTGCTGCACCTCAAAGCCGTCGCGCTCCAGATAGAGCCGCAGCAGCTCGGCGATGTTTTCGTCGTCCTCAACGACCAGTGCTTTTTTACTCATACGGTCACATCCTCTGAAATCTTATCCGGTATGGTTGATTATAGTCTGAAATTTTCGCATTGGGTGAATTTTCTGTGAATTTGGCGCGGGCGGTCCCGCCCGCGCCAAAGCTCATTTGGTTTCCGTCTCCACCTTTTTCAGCAGCCCGGCGGAGAACGCGCCGACCTCCCGGCGCGCCATGAGGCCAAAGCCGCTCAGCACATAGATGAGCGCGCTGCGGTAGCGCACGGCCTCCGTGATCGCCACATCCGTCTGCGCCTCGTCCAGGCGCGTAAGCTCGATGCGCCAGTCGGAGATATACGCCATGGTCTTGACGCGGAAGCAGTAAAGGCGGTTTTCCTCGGCCGCGGTCACGCGGGAGAAAAAGGTCGCCGCGCCTGGCTCCAGCTTCTCAAACTCCTCCTCGGTCAGCGCCTGGGCGTCCTTCTGCTCCGCTGCGCTGAGCGCCCGCCAGATCCGCTCGACCGGCCAGGGGAAGCGGTCGGTGCGCGATGCGTTTGCGCGCATCATGCCGCGGCCCTCACTGGCGCATGGCCGCGGTCATGAAATAGTTCACGCTGCGCTCGCGCGCAAGCGTGGAGGAAAAACCGTGGCCGGGATAGACCTCGCCGTCGCCGGGCAGATCGGCGAGGCGCTTCAGGGAGCGCAAAATGGCCTCTGTGCTGCTGCCGGGAAAGTCCGTGCGGCCGCAGCTGTCGCGGAACAGCGTGTCGCCGGTGAAATACACGGTCTCGTCGCTGCCGGAATCCCTGCATTGCAGCGTGACGCTGCCGGGCGTGTGGCCGGGCGTCTCGATGACCGTGAAGGAAAGCGCGCCGATGCAGACGACGTCGCCGTCGGCGTAGAATTTCGTGCCCTCCGGCGGGACGAAGCGATAGAAGTCGCCGCCGACGCTGACGCCGACGTCCGATTTGTGCATCATGAGCTGCGCATCCGTCTCCGCGAGGACGTCCCCGACGGCGCCGGTGTGGTCAAAGTGGCCGTGCGTCAAAAGCACGAAGCGGCAGCACAGATGCGTCTCCTCCAGATAGTCGAGGATGGTGCTGGCGTCGGCGCCCGGGTCGATGACGGCGCACTCCAGCGTCTTCTCGTCCGCGACGACGTAGCAGTTGGTCTCGTATGCGCCGACGGTGATGGTCTTGATGAGCATATCGGATCTCCTTTCATGTTAGCGAATACACGAGCGGGAAACTTGCTTGCCCCGCAGGGAATCACAAGTTTTTGAGGCAGCTTTGCCGCCTCAAAAACACCAACCAGGCGAAGCGGGAGCGAGCCCTCGCGCCGACCAAAGCAGGCAAACGGCCTGCTGCGATCAGCGCGAGCAACTCCATTTCGAACCATCAGTTCGAAATGGAATCGAGAACAATTGTTACGGGGCCGTCGTTGACGGAGGACACCTGCATGTCCGCGCCGAACTGTCCGGTTTCCACATGGAAGCCGCGCGCGCGGCACTGCGCGATGACGCGCTCGTAAAGCGGCACCGCCGTGTCGGGCCGCGCCGCGGCGGTGAAGCCGGGCCGGCGGGAGCGCGTGTCCGCGTAGAGCGTGAACTGGCTGATGAGCAGGATCTCCGCGCCGGCATCCGCGGGCGAGACGTTCATCTTCCCCTGCGCGTCCTCAAAGATGCGCAGGCCGCAGATGCGATCCGCGATCCGGTCGGCGTCGGCCTCCGTGTCGTTCACATGGACGCCCAGCAGCACAAGAAAACCCTTGCCGATGGCGCCGATGGTCGCTCCGTCCACGCTGACGGAGGCGCTGGATACTCTTGTCAAAACTGCGCGCATAGCGGCGCCTCCTTATCCGTTGCTGCGGCTGACCTCGCTCACGCCGGAGACGGCGGAGAGGCGGGACATGATGAGCTTAAGCTCTGCCAGGTCGTCGACCTCGACCGTCAAGGTCGTGCTGGCCAGCCCGTCGCCCACCTCGCGGGCGGTGAGGGAGCGGACCTTGGCGTTGAGCGAGTTGAGCGCGGTGGCGATGTCCATGACGAGGCCGCTGCGATCCTTGGACGAGACCTTGAGCGTCGTGACATAGCCGCCGGGCGTCTGGTCGGCCCACGACGCCTCGATCCAGCGGCCGCCCTCCTCGGGGTCAAGGCGGCTGGAGATGTGGTTGCGGCAGTCCGTCCGGTGGATGGAGACGCCGAAGCCGCGCGTGATGAAGCCGACGATGTCGTCACCGGGGACCGGCGTGCAGCAGCGGGCGAATTTGATGAGGCAGTTGTCGAGCCCGGCCACGAGCACGCCCTGAATGGCGTGCTGGGGCTTCTCCGGCTCCTTTCCGTTGCGGCGCTCGGCGGCCTCGTTCATCTTTTCGAGCGCGGTCTTGCCGGCGGCGCCGCTGCGCTGCGAGCGCTGCAGCTCGTCGCGCAGGCGGTTGACGGTCTTGGTGGCGGTCAGGCCGCCGTAGCCGATGGCGGCGTAGAGGTCGTCCGCGTCGGCCATGGACTGCTTTTTCAGGAAGGGCGCGAGCACGTCCGCCTCCTGCAGCTCCGCCATGGTGATGCCGGCGCGCCGCAGCTCCGCCTCCATCATCTCGCGGCCCTGCACGATGTTCTCCTCGCGCCGTTCGCGCTTGAACCACTGCTTGATCTTGGTGCGGGCCGAGCCGCTCTTGGCGATCTTGAGCCAGTCGCGGCTGGGGCCGGGCGAGGCCTTGGAGGTCAGGATCTCCACAATGTCGCCGTTTTGCAGCTCGTGGTCGTAGGGCACGATGCGGCCGTTGACCTTCGCGCCGACCATGGAGTTGCCGACGGCGGAGTGGATGGAATAGGCAAAGTCGATGGGCGTCGCGCCCGCGGGGAGCGAGCTGACGTCGCCCTTCGGGGTAAAGACGAAGACCTCGTCCGCGAACATATCCACCTGCAGCCCGGAGAAAAAGTCCTCCGCGTCGGAGTCCTGCTGGCTCTCCAGCAAGCGGCGCACCCACGCGAACTTCTCCTCGTCGCCCTCGCGGACGCCGGCCTCGCCGGATTTGTACTTCCAGTGGGAGGCGACGCCGTATTCGGCGGTGCGGTGCATATCCCAGGTGCGGATCTGCACCTCAAAGGGGATGCCCTGCGGGCCGATGACCGTCGTGTGGACGGACTGGTAGCCGTTGGGCTTGGGTGTGGAGATGTAGTCCTTGAATTTGCCGGGCACGGGCTTGAACATGTCGTGGATCTGCCCGAGGACGTTGTAGCAGTCGGAAACGCTGCCGACGATGACGCGCAGCGCGCACACGTCGAAGATCTCGCGCAGCTCCAGCTTCTGCGTATACATTTTCCGGTAGATGCTGTAAATATGCTTGATGCGGTGGTAGACGGTGCACTCGATGCCCCATTCCTTCAGCCGCGCGGAGATGCGCTCCTCCATCTCGGTCATGAACTGCTCCAGCGCCGGCCGCCGGGCCTCGATGGTGTCCATGATGGTCTGGTAGCCGATGGGGTCGAGATAGCGCAGCGCCAGATCCTCCAGCTCCCACTTGATGGCCTGCATGCCGAGGCGGTGGGCGATGGGGGCGTAGATCTGCATGGTTTCAAGGGACTTCAGCCGCTGCTTTTCCGGCGACTGATAGTCCATCGTGCGCATGTTGTGCAGCCGGTCGGCCAGCTTGATGAGGATGACGCGGATGTCCTTGGCCATGG
>CAMJPK010000150.1 GCA_946407675.1 uncultured Clostridia bacterium | reverse complement strand
GGTGACCCGGACGAGAATCGAACTCGTGTTACCGCCGTGAAAGGGCGGTGTCTTAGCCGCTTGACCACCGGGCCAAAAAAAGAGAGGGGCGCCATATGGCGCCCCATACCTGGTAGCGGCGATTGGATTTGAACCAATGACACCCCGGGTATGAACCGAGTGCTCTGGCCAACTGAGCTACGCCGCCATTTGCCAAACAGCTCATTGATTATACTAAGAAAGTGTTTGCTTGTCAACAGCTTTTTTCAAAGAAGAAAGAAAGAGAAACGGCGGCGGTCATGTGACCGCCGCCGCTGGCGCTTTGCTCAGGGAAGATAATCGCCCGGATCGACGCTCTCGCCGCCGGCGCGCATTGCGAAATGCAGATGGCAGACCTCTCCGGCCTCGCCCAGCGCGGTATCGCCCACCGCGCCGATGATCTGCCCGACGACCACGCTGTCGCCGACGGCGACCGTGGGCGCGGCGGCGAGGTTGGAATAGACGCTCTCCAGATCGCCGCGGTGGCGGATGACCACCGTGGTGCCGTAGAGATCGTCGTCATAGATCTCCGTGACCTGGCCGTTCGTCAGCGCCTTGACCGGCGCGCCGAGCTCGGCGGCGATGTCGATGCCGTCATGGGTGCGCCAATCGCGCA
Organism: uncultured Clostridia bacterium; assembly: GCA_946407675.1. GTDB lineage: Bacteria > Bacillota > Clostridia > Oscillospirales > Oscillospiraceae > SVKR01. The sequence goes on along the minus strand of CAMJPK010000150.1, from coordinate 3,947 downwards.
TCGTGCGGTTGAACACCGGCACATCCATGCTGTAGGGATTCTCGACCGGCCCCGCCGTCGGCCAGATATAATAGTCCGGCTGCGCCGCGGGCGCGGGCGTCTGGACGGGCGCGGGCGCTTCGGCCTGCGCCGGCGCCTTCGGCTCCGGAACGGGGACCTCGGTGGGCGCCGGCGTCGGCGCGGCGGTGGGCTGCGGCGTGACGCGCGCTGCGGGCGCGGCGTCCGCGTTCACGGTCTGCGCCGGGTCCAGGTTGGACGCTTCCACGCCGAGATCGCGCTGCGTCTTTCCGCCGTCCGTCAGCAGACTCCACGCGGAGACGCCGATGACCGTTACGCAGAGAAACAGCACGATGTAAAAGCCCTTCCCGGCAAAAAAGGCCTCCGCGCGCTCGAAAAAGGGTTTCTTCTTGTCGTTCATTCTGTAACCTCCAAAACTTTGGTGTGTACGCCTATTTTTGCCAGCGCCGCGCGGGTTTATACGCCGGCGGGAAAAAACCTTGCATTTTCCCGCCTCGGCGCGTACAATACTTCGCATAAGCGCAAAAACGGAGCGATACGATGAACGATACCTATATCAGTGTCAAAGAGAAGGCGGCGGAATGGGGCCTGACGCTGCGGCAGGTGCAATATCTGTGCAGCCAGGGGAAGATTCCCGGTGCGCTGCGCTTCGGACGCAGCTGGGCGATCCCGGCGGACGCGGACAAGCCGACGGACGGACGGCGGCGGGCCCCGGCGGCGAAGCCGGAGGCAAAGACGCTGCACGGCGTCCCGATCTATGAGGCCGGGGCAATCGACGTCGCGGTGATCGGCGCGGGCCACGCGGGCATCGAGGCGGCGCTGGCCGCGGCGCGCCTCGGGCTGGAGACCGTGATCTTCACGATCAACCTCGACGCGGTGGGCAACATGCCCTGCAACCCCGCCATCGGCGGCACGGGCAAGGGCCACCTCGTCCGGGAGATCGACGCGCTCGGCGGCGAGATGGCGCGCGCGGCGGACGCCGCCGCGATCCAGTACCGGATGCTCAACCGCGGCAAGGGTCCGGCGGTCCACTCGCTGCGCGCGCAGTGCGACCGGCGGCGCTATCAGGAGATCATGAAGCACACGCTGGAGCGGCAGGAGCATCTGCTGCTCCGGCAGGCGGAAATCGCCGAAATCGAGGCGAAAAACGGGCAGGTTTCGGCGGTCGTCACGGCCAACGGCGCGCGCTGGCGCTGCAAGGCCGTCGTCGTCGCCACGGGGACCTATCTCGCAGGGCGGACCATCGTCGGCGAGGTGCTGCGCGATTCCGGGCCGGACGGCCTCGCCGCGGCGACGCTGCTTTCCGCCAGCCTGACCGGGCTGGGGCTGCACCTGCGCCGCTTCAAGACGGGCACGCCGCCGCGCGTGAACCGCCGCAGCGTGGACTTTTCCGAGATGGAAATCCAGCCCGGCGACGCGGAGATCGAGCCCTTCTCCTTCGAGACCGACCCGGCGCAGCTGGAAAACAAGCGCGTGTGCTACCTGACCTATACCAACGCGGAGACGCACGACATCATCCGCGCGAACTTAGACCGCAGCCCGATCTACGCCGGCGTCATCGAGGGCGTCGGGCCGCGCTACTGCCCGAGCATCGAGACAAAGGTGATGACCTTCCCGGACAAGCAGCGCCATCAGCTCTTTGTGGAGCCGATGGGACTGGAGACCGAGGAGCTCTACATTCAGGGCTTTTCCTCCTCCATGCCGGAGGAGGTACAGCTGCAGATGATGCACACGCTGCCGGGGCTGGAGCATGCGGAGATGATGCGCACGGCCTACGCCATCGAGTATGACTGCGTCGATCCGACCGAGCTGCTGCCGACGCTGGAGCACAAGGCTGTCGCGGGCCTGTACGGCGCGGGGCAGTTCAACGGCAGCAGCGGCTATGAGGAGGCCGCGGCGCAGGGGCTGGTCGCCGGGATCAACGCCGCGCTCAAGATCCTCGGCCGCGAACCGATGATCCTGCGCCGCGTGGACGGCTACATCGGCACGCTGATCGACGACCTTGTGACCAAGGGCACGGACGAGCCCTACCGCATGATGACCTCACGGACGGAGTACCGCCTGCTGCTGCGGCAGGACAACGCCGACGAGCGGCTGTGCGCCATCGGCAACCGCGTCGGCCTCGTCAGCGACGAGCGGCTGGCAAAGGTAAAGGAAAAGTACGCCGCGGTGGAGCGGGAGATGCAGCGTCTGGAGCACACGGGCGTTTCGCCGAGCGCGGCGCTGAACGACCTGCTCGGCGCGCTGGACAGCGCCCCCGCCGAAAACGGCGCGACGCTGGCAAACCTGCTGCGGCGTCCCCGCGTCGGCTACGACGCGCTCGCGCCCTTTGACCCGGCGCGCCCCGCGCTGCCGCGGGCGGTGCGCGAAAGCGTGGAGATCCGCATCAAGTACGACGGCTACATCAAGCGGCAGCTGCGGCAGGTGGAGGAGTTCGCCCGGCTGGAGGCGCGCAAGCTGCCCGCCGATCTGGACTACGAGACCGTGACCGGCCTGCGGCTGGAGGCGCGGCAGAAGCTCTGCCGCATCCGCCCGGAGAACTTCGGACAGGCAAGCCGCATCTCCGGCGTGTCCCCGGCGGACATCGCGGCGCTCATGGTGTATTTGGAGAATCGCAAATGAAGGAAGTCGTTCTGGGCCTCTCCGGCGGCGTGGACAGCGCCGTTTCCGCGTGCCTGCTGCGCGACGCGGGCTACCGGGTGCACGGCCTGTATCTGGACATCGGCACGCCCACAGCGCGCGCCGACGCCTGCGCCGTCGCGGACGCGCTGGGCATCGACTTGCGCGTGGAGGACATCTCCGACGCGCTGGAGCGCGCGGTCTGCGCGCCCTTCGCGGCGAGCTATCTGCGCGGCGAGACGCCGAACCCCTGCATCCTCTGCAACCCGGCGGTCAAATTCAAGGCGCTGCTCGCGTATGCCGACGCCCTCGGCGGCGCGGCGATCGCCACGGGGCACTACGCCGCCGCAAGAGACGGCGGGCTGTACCGCGGTCGTCCGGCCAACGACCAGAGCTATATGCTCTGCCGCATCACGCGGCAGCAGCTTGCCCGGCTCGTCCTGCCGCTGGGCGGCATGGAGAAACGGGAAACGCGCGCGCTGGCGGCGCAGCTCGCTCTGCCCGTCGCGCAAAAGCCGGACAGCATGGAGATCTGCTTCATCCCCGACAACGATTACTGCGCGTGGCTTTCCCGCCGCGCGCCGTTGCCGGGGCCGGGGGACTTCGTCCGCGCCGGCGCGGTCGTCGGGCGGCACGCGGGCATCCACCGCTGGACGGTGGGGCAGCGCATCCCCGGCGTCTATGATGGAGAAAAGCTCTACGTGCGCGCCATCTACCCCGAGACCGCGCAGATCGAGGTCTGCCCGGACGCGGAGCTATGGCGCGGCGAGGTGTGGGCGGCGGATTTCAACTGGCTCGTCGAAGCGCCCGACGCGCCCGTGCGCTGCAGCATCAAGGTGCGCCACAGCAAGACATCGGAAGCCCCCTGCACGGCTTATCCGCAGCCGGACGGCAGCGTGCATATCGTCTGCGAGGCACCCGTGCGCGCCCCCGCGCCGGGGCAGAGCGCCGTGCTCTACGACGGCGCGCGCGTCCTCGGCGGCGGCACGATCCTGCCGGGAAACGGTGAATAATCAGCGAATATTGTGAATATATATAAGAACTATTCCACAATACGCGGAATTTTATGAATAATTATTCTTGACTTTCCGCATCACGCACCATATAATTATGCACATCGTTGAATAAACTACGCATGGAGGAATCAACTTATGAAAAAGACCGGCATCAAAAAAGTCGTGCTCGCCTATTCCGGCGGGCTGGATACGTCCATCATCATCCCCTGGCTGAAGGAGAACTACGACAACCCCGAGATCATCGCGGTGTCCGGCAACGTCGGGCAGGCCGACGAGCTGGAGGGGCTGGAGGAG
>CAMJPK010000149.1 GCA_946407675.1 uncultured Clostridia bacterium | reverse complement strand
CCACATCAAGGACCTGGAGTTCAAGCGCACCGAGAAGGTGGAGGACGTGCTGAACATCGGGGACATGACCTGGGTCAAGGTCACCGACATCGACGACCGCGGCCGCGTGAACCTCTCCCGCAAGGACGCCATCCGCGAGCGCGAGAAGCTCGGTCTGATCGACTGATCCGATCCCACAGCACCATATCCCACGGCATGACCGCCGCTGTACGGTCATGCCGTGGCTTTTTCTTCCCACGCCGCAGGAGAAGGGCAGCCCCCACATTTTTCTTGTGACACAAGCGGATATATGTTACACTATGAACAGAAAGACAAGCGATCCATACCGCCCCGAAAAGCGATATGCGCGCAAAGAAGGGGGATCACGTATGAAACGAACCATCGCATGGCTGCTGGCGCTCTGCCTTTGCCTGACGCTTCTGCCCACGCTGACTGTGGCTGCACAATACCCCAGCGTGCAGCGCTCGCCGCAGAACCTGCGGATCAACGGCGTGCAGCGCGACTGCGACCGCTACAACATCAACGACAGGAATTATTTCAAGCTGCGCGATCTGGCTGCGCTCTTCAACGGGACGGCCAACCAGTTCGATGTGGACTACGACGCGGAAGCGAAGGCCATGATCGTCACGACGGGCACGGCGTACAGCCACCCCAACGGCACGGAGCTGGTCGTCGGCCCGGATCAGTCCAAAACCGCGGTTGCCAGTGCGCAGAAGCTTCTGGTGGACGGGCAGGAGCGGACGGGGCTCACCGTCTGGAACATCGGCGGCAGCAACTATTTCCAGCTCCGTGAGCTGTCGCCCATCCTCGGCTTCCTCGTGGATTACGATGAAGTGAGCAACACCGCCATTGCCGACAGTACGGACTATGTGCCGCCCGCCGCGCCGCCGGTGAGCTGCGAGCGCCAGGGCATCGCCACCGCCGACGGCACGGTGAACGCCTGGGTGCTGCGGGTGAACACCGCCGATCCGCGGGTGACGGTGCGCAGCGCGATGGTGGATACGCGCCTGGGCGCCACCGCCGTCTTTGACGACATCGTGGCCGCCGCGGGCAAGCCCTGGGCGGTGATCAACGGCAACTTCTTTGAGGCCTACCAGCCCTTCCAGGTGCCCATCGGCCATGTGATGACGGATGGGAGCTTCCGCTACGGCCATACCGGCTTCACCAGCCTGGGCATCGACGACAAGGGCGGGCTGCACATGGGGCGGCTCCCGATCTTTACCCGGGTGAGGTCTGCCGAGGGCCTGGAATGGGTGGCCTATGAGATCAATACCGCTGCGGGACAGTTTGAGGGCAACAGCGTGCTGTATACCCCGAGCTACGGCCCGGAGCTGACCGTTTCGCTGCCCGCCTATGTCATGACGGCGGAAAACGGCGTCGTCACCGGCTATTACCGGGTCGGGGAGGAGATGACCGTTCCCATCCCCGCCAACGGCTGGGTGCTGTATATGACCGAAAGCTATGTGAATCAGCCGTGGATCTATGCGCCGAAGCAGGGGACGGTCGTCTCGGCGCCGGAGCCCTATCTCATCAACGCCACGGACGACAGCTTTGCGCTGGACGGCATGGTCAGCATCCTGTCCGGCTCTCCGCGGCTGGTGAAGGGCGGCGCGGCCTGCTATGACCTCGACGGCGGCTTTGACGATCCCACCCGCTTCGGGCCCAAGGCCGCCGCCGGGCGCACCGCTGTGGGCATCGACGCGGACGGCCGGCTGGTGATGGTCAGCGCGGACGCGGCCACGATCCAGCAGATGCGCGAGCTGATGCTCCAGCTGGGCTGCGTGGAGGCCGTCAATCTGGACGGCGGCGCCTCCCGCGCCCTCTACTGCGACGGGACGTATTGCTGCCGCCCCGGCAGACAGCTCACCACGACCCTGCAGGTGTTTTATACGCCGGATCAGGGCTGACGGCCAAAGTAAACGGAAAGAAGGACGCGGACTGCGGTTCGCGTCCTTTTCCTTATATCACTATAATTATTTTTATTCTGCGGTAGGTTTTTGCTTGACATAACAAGGCAGGGGTTATAAAATAAATCGGAAAAGCAAGGCGCGCCACTCGTGGGGAGGACGGCGCGCGGCTTTTCAGAGCATTTATGATCCGATGAGTTCGTTTTATGGCTCATCTTTTCACTTGCCGTATATATTTTCAATTGAATATTATCCGGCAGAGAAACCACCGCAAAATTCTGAAAGAATGGAGGTGTGTTTACTTACGATGCAATGGATTTGGGCATTGATCGGCCTTGTCGTGGGCGCCGTGATCGGCATCCTGGCGGGTATCGCTTACCGGAAGAAAGTCGCAGAGCGCGAGATTTCGAGCGCCGAGGAGGAAGCAAAGCGGATCATCAATGAATCTATCAAGAGCGCAGAGAGCAAAAAGCGCGAAGCGCTGCTTGAGGCAAAGGAAGAAATACACAAAAACCGTACCGAGTACGAGCGCGAGGTAAAGGAACGCCGCGCCGAGCTCAGCAAACAGGAGCGCCGCCTGCAGCAGAAGGAAGAAAACCTGGACCGCAAGACGGACGCCCTCGAAAAGAAAACCGATACCCTCAACCGCAAGCTCGCTGAGGCGGACGCCCAGCAGGAGGAGATCAAGAAAGTCAAGCAGGCCCAGATGGAGATGCTGGAGAAGATTTCCGGCTACACCATCGAGGAGGCCAAGCAGTACCTCATCTCCAATGTGGAGACCGAGGTCACCCATGAAATGGCGGTCAAGATCAAGGAGATCGAGGCCCAGTACAAGGAGGAGGCCGACAACAAGGCCCGCGAGATCGTCGCTCTGGCGATCCAGCGCTGCGCCGTCGACCACGCCAGCGAGATCACCGTCTCCGTCGTACCGCTCCCCAACGACGAGATGAAGGGCCGCATCATCGGCCGCGAGGGCCGCAACATCCGCAGCATCGAAACGCTGACCGGCTGCGACCTCATCATTGACGACACCCCCGAGGCCATCACGGTCTCCAGCTTCGACCCGGTGCGCCGCGAGGTGGCGCGCCTGGCGCTGGAGAAGCTGATCGCCGACGGGCGCATCCACCCCGCCCGCATCGAGGAGATGGTGGCGAAGGCCCAGAAGGAGGTCAACGCCGTCATCAAGAGCGAGGGCGAGCGCGCCGTGTTCGAGACGGGCGTGCAGGGCCTGCACCCCGACCTCATCAAGCTGCTGGGCCGCCAGAAGTACCGCACCAGCTACGGCCAAAACGTCCTGAACCACTCCATCGAGGTGTCCCACATCGCCGGGCTCATGGCCAGCGAGCTGGGCGTCGACGTGGCGACGGCGAAGCGCGCCGGATTGCTGCACGACATCGGCAAGAGCATCGACCACGAGGTCGAGGGCAGCCATGTCACCATCGGCGTGGACATCGCAAAGAAGTATAAGGAGTCCGAGGACGTCATCCACGCGATCGCCGCCCACCACGGCGACGTGGAGCCCCACACCGTCATCGCCTGCCTCGTTCAGGCCGCGGACGCCATCTCCGCCGCACGCCCCGGCGCGCGCCGTGAGAACATTGAAAACTACGTCAAGCGCCTGGAAAAGCTGGAGGAGGTCTCCAAGAGCTTCCCGGGCATCGAGAGCACCTACGCCATCCAGGCCGGCCGCGAGATCCGCGTCATGGTCAAGCCCGACCAGGTCAGCGAGGATCAGATGACGCTGCTGGCGCGCGACATCGCCAAGAAGATCGAGGAGGAGCTCACCTATCCCGGTCAGATCAAGGTACACGTCCTGCGCGAGACGAAGGCCATCGAGTACGCAAAATAAGGCAAACGACCGTTCAGACGGCCGGCGGGAATCCTTCCCGCCGGCCGCTTTTTGTCAAAAAACCGCCGATGCGCAAGATTTGCACTTGTAATTCAAAATCACATAAAGTATAATAAACGATATTTTGAAAACAGGTGACCGCAATGAAGACTTATCAGCAGATGAACAAGAAGGAGCGCAGCGCGGAGCTGGAGCGCCAGATGGAGCTTTACCGCGCCGAGCAGGCGAAGGGGCTCAAGCTGGATATGACGCGCGGCAAGCCGGACGCGACGCAGCTCAACCTCAGCATGGATATGCTGCTGCAGAACCCCTACGACCTCATCTACAGCCGCAAGGGCACCGACGTGCGCAACTACGGCGAGCTGGCCGGCGTGGACGAGGCGAAGGAGCTGTTCGCCGATCTGCTGGGCCTGAAAATGGAGAACATCATCATGGGCGGCCAGAGCTCGCTGGCGCTCATGTACGATATGATGATCAAGGCCATCGTGCTGGGCGTTTACAAGGGCAGCAAGCCCTGGGGGCAGCAGGGGCCGCTGAAGTTCCTGTGCCCCGCGCCGGGCTATGACCGCCACTTCCGCATCACGCAGGAGTTCGGCATGGAGATGATCACGATCCCCATGACGCCGGACGGCCCGGACATGGACCTTGTGCGCCAATACGCCGAGAACGATCCGAGCGTAAAGGGCATCTGGTGCGTGCCGAAGTATTCCAACCCGCAGGGCTACACCTACGCCCCGGAGACCGTCGAGGCCTTCGCTGCGCTGAAGCCCGCGGCGGACGACTTCCGCATTTTCTGGGACAACGCCTACTTCGTCCACGGCTTCCGCGACCAGGATGACTACCTTGAGAATATCTTCGACGCCTGCAAGAAGTACGGCAGCGAGGATATGGTCTACGAGTTCATGTCCACCAGCAAGGTCAC
>CAMJPK010000148.1 GCA_946407675.1 uncultured Clostridia bacterium | reverse complement strand
GACGGCTCGCTGGAGGACTGGAACTTCCGCATCACGCTCTCCACCGTCGCGCGCAGCACGGGCAACCTCTGCTTCGTCACCGACGGCGAGGGCACGGTCGTCACCTGCTCGGACGCCGAGCCGAACTGCGCGCACATCGGGAAGGCCGTTCCCGCCGCGGTCCTCAAGGACCTGCAGGAGAAGAATTACTACAGCGGCCTGTCCTCCCTCGGCACGCTGTGCGCGGAGGCGGGCTATGTCGCCGCGCTGCCCGTGCTCACGCAAAGCGGCGGCGCGTCGGGCTACGTCTTCGCCGTGTCCAGCGTGTCCGGCGTCGTGCAGGCGTGGCGCTCTATTCTGAACATCTTTCTGATGATGTCCCTCATCATCATCGTCCTCGCGCTCATCCTCGGTTACTTTTCCGCCAAGATGCGCGCCAAGCCCATCAACGAGATGGCCGACGCCGCGCTGAAATTCGCCCACGGCGATTTCTCCGCCCGCGTCACCGCCGACGAGCGCGACGATGAGATCGGCGCGCTGGCCGCCTCCTTCAATCAGATGGCCGAATCGCTGGCGCAGTCGGAGCAGCGGCGCTCGGACTTCATCGCCAACGTCGCCCACGAGCTGAAAACGCCGATGACCACGATCTCCGGCTTTGCCGACGGCATCCTCGACGGGACGATCCCTTATGAGAAGCAGGCGCACTATCTGGAGACGATCTCCTCCGAGACCAAGCGGCTCAACCGCCTGGTGCGCAGCATGCTGGAGCTCTCCCGCATGGAGAGCGGCGACCTGACCGAGCTGCGCGCCAAGAGCTTTGACGCGGCGGACGTGCTGGCGCAGGCGCTGGTGCTGTTCGAGCGCAAGATCAACGACAAGCACCTGGAGGTCGACGTGCTTTTGCCGGAGGACCCGATGCTTGTCTGCGGCGACCGCGACGCGATCAGCCAGGTCATGTATAATCTTCTGGAAAACGCCGTGAAGTTTTCCGACCCCGGCAGCGTGCTGGGCGTGTCGCTGTTCAAGCAGGGCGGCAAGGCCTATGTCTCGATCAAGAACCACGGCCCGACGATCCCGGAGGAGGAGCTTCCGCTCATCTTTGAGCGCTTCCACAAGACGGACAAATCCCGCAGCGCCGACCGCGACGGCTACGGTCTCGGCCTGTATATCGTCAAAACCATCCTCGGCAACCACGGCGAGGACATCGCCGTGACCAGCCGGGACGGCGTCACCGAGTTCGTATTCTCCCTGACGCTCAAGGCAAAGGGCGCCGCCGCGCCCTTGCCGAAGCAGAAATGAGGCGCTGTGTATGAATCCTAACGAGTTTGAGCGCAGCGACTGGTATGCGCCCGCGCATCGCGCGCCGGCGCCGCCCCAGCCGCAGCCGAAAAAGAGAAAACCGCACACCGCGCTGAAGGTCGTTTCGCTGTCGCTGTGCGCCGTGCTGCTCCTTGTCGCGAGCGTTTACGCCTTCTCCGACGCCTTCGGCGTCCGTTGGTTCTCCCGCCGCGGCGACGGCGGCCAGAGCCACAGCTTCACCTTTGAGATCCCCGGCCCCGGCAGCGGCTCGGCGGCGGAGAAGGAGCCCGCCGAGGAGACGCCCGACGACGCATCCGACGGATACGCCGAGGACTTCCGGGACTTTTTCCGGCAGTACTACACCCAGACGGAACCCGCCGAGGATGAAGCCAGCAAGCTTGCGCGCTACGCGGCGCCCGACGCCTTCCGCCTTTCGCTGCAGGACGCCGAGGGCCGGCAGGCGCTGACGCTGCAGGAGCTCTATGCTTCGTGCGCCGACACCGTGGTGGGCATCCGCTCGCTTGAAAAGGGCACGATGGGCTACTACTGGGGCTCCGGCATCGTCATGCGCGCAGACGGCTATATCCTCACGAACCAGCATCTCATCGCCGGCACCGACAAGGCCGTGGTCATTTTGTCCGACGGCACGGAGCACGACGCGCTTCTCGTGGGCGAGGATGCGCAGATGGACCTCGCCGTGCTGAAGATCGAGGCCGACGGCCTGCATGCCGCCGAATTCGGCAACAGCGCCGCGCTGACCGTGGGCGACGACGTCGTGGCCATCGGCAACCCGCTTTCGGATTCCCTCAGCCGCACGATGACCAACGGCATCATCTCCGCCATTGACCGCAGCGTCAACCTCCGCAGCCGCTCCATGACGCTGCTGCAGACCACCGCGGCGATCAACGAGGGCAGCTCCGGCGGCGCGCTGTTCAATCTGTACGGCCAGGTCGTCGGCGTCACGTTCATGAAGCTGCAGAACCCCTATTCCGACGTGGTTGTGGAGGGGCTCGGCTTTGCGATCCCGAGCGCCACGGTCAAGGCCGTGACCGATCAGCTCATCGCCACCGGAAAGTACGTCCGCCCCGGCATCGGCATCACCGTCGGCGCGGTCATGCCGGAGGACGCCGCGCACTACGGCCTGCCCGGCGGGCTCTATATCTCCTCGGTCTCCCCGGCGAGCGACGCCGCGAAAAAGGGCGTGCAGGAGGGCGACATCCTCACGCACGTCAACGGCATCCCCGTCCGCAAGACCGACGACGTGCTCGCCATCCGCGATACGATGTCGATCGGCGACACGATGACGCTGACCGTCTTCCGCGACGGTGAGACGCTCGATATCGGGATCGAGCTTTACAATCTGAACGATCTGTACTGAAATACTTTTTAGATATAGTAGATAGAATGCGCCCCCGCACAGCCTGTGTGCGGGGGCGCATTTCAGTTGTTCCTTCCTTTACTGCATCACGGGCGTCCAGTAGGTCTGGTTGTAGATGTCCGTAAAGCGGTAGGTCGCGTTGGCGCGCTGCGCGTCGATGTAGACGTCGCTGATCTCGATGCTTCCGTCGTAGGTCATCGCGTCGCCGAGGCGATAGCTGTCCTGATACGTGCCGTCGTAGTTGTAGAAATCGCACAGCGGCTCGATGCGGTCGCCGATCTGCAGCTCCGTGAGCGCCTTGGCGACGGTCTCGGTCTCGCCGTCGCGGTAATCGAAGCGCGCACCGGCGATGTAGCCCTTCGGGTTGTCGCTGTCGAAGACGAGGATCAGGTCGGCCCGCTCGTCGTTGAGCAGCACGGGCACGCGCCCGGTGATCATATAGCTCGTGCCGTCGTCATAGGTCTCCTCGTGGTAGTATGCCACGGGCTGCCGGTCGAGGGCGAGCCAGGTGCCGCCGTATACGCCGATCAGCGCGCCGTCGTCGGTGAAGTTGTAGAGGTTGTCGAGGCCGAGGTCGATGTAGCCCCTGCCGTTGTCGAGGAAGACGTTCAGCTCCAGCGCCTGCACCATGCTCCACTGCTGCTCGTCCATGGAGATGACGGGCGTCCCATCCGCGCCCGTCAGCCAGACGAGCTGCGACGCGTCGAAGCGGTTTTCATAGAGGTACTGCGCGGCGCTGTCCACGTCGAGCCCCTTGCCGAGGAAACCGGAATTGCTGCCGGTGAGCCCGGCGACGCCGCCGAGGTCGCCGCCCAGCAGGCCGCCGAGCAGCTGGGAGATCATGTCCGCGGAATCGACGGAGCTGCCGTAGCCGCTGCCGTAGCTGCTGCTGCTGCCGTAGCTGCCGCCCAGAAGCGAGAACAGCGGGCTGGACGCGCCGCCGGAGACGGCCTGGCCGCCGGTCTCCATGCTGGCGAACTGCTGGATGCAGCGCATATAGTCGTCGTCCATGCCGATGGCCGAGAACTCCTTCACCGCGCTGTCGACCTTCGAGACCTTCTGATAGGGGAAGTAGATCGACAGTCCGTAGGCGTCGGTCATATTGGAGGAGGTGCGGTTATATTTCACCGCGCCGAGCAGCGCGCGGGCGAGGTTCTGCCCCTCCTGCGTGCCCACCCGCGTGGCGAAGCTCACGAGGTCGACCTGGTCGATGCGGCTGGAGGAGGAGAACTCGCGCGCGCCGGAGCGGGCATTGGAGACGGTCTTGTACTCGCTGCCCTTCAAAAGCGCGCTGGTGGCGGTGGAAAAGTCCTTGAGCTCCTTCGGCGCCGTCGCCGCCAGCTCCGCGAGGTCGACGACGGAGAGCGTCGTCTTCTGTCCGGCGCACTTCTGCGCGCAGACGTTCACAAAGTCGTCCGCGATGAGCTTGCCGATCTCCAGCGAGGACATGGAGGTGTTGGCGGAGAGCTTGGTGAGCCAGTTGGTGTAATACCAGCCGACGCCCGGCTCCGTCTCCTCCGAGGCGATCATGTAGTCGCCGTAGGCGCTGAGCATCAGGGCGTTCTCCGTCGTCGCCATCAGGCAGGCGTCGAAGCCGATGATGTCAAAGCTCGTGCCGCCGGCCTTCAGCGCGTCGTTGATGCCCTTGAGCGTCATGGCGCCGCTGGATTTGAACTTTTCGTCATAACCGTAGCCGCTCAGCGAGCCGCCGCCGTGGTCCCAGAAGATCAGGATGTTGCGGTTGGCCGGGTAGTTCTTGGCGCAGTACTTGATATAGCTGCTCAGCGTCTCCGGCTTCGTCATGGAGACGCTGCCCATGTCCTTCTCCAGGCAGCGCAGGCCGCCGGACTCCACCTTGTAGATCTGATTGACGCTGGAGCTGACGACGTTGTTGTTCCACTGGCGGCAGCCGCCGGTGTAGACCAGCAGGTTCACATTGCTGCCGAGCTTGGCCGAGGCCATCTCCTGCAGGTCGGATGTGCCCATGCCGCTGCGGGACTCCAGGTCGGTGCCGCACATATAGACCATGATCGTGACGGTGTCCTTGCCGCCGCCGAGGAGCTTCGTGCGCTTGGCGCGCGCGCCCGCGGTAACGGTGGTGTCCAA
>CAMJPK010000147.1 GCA_946407675.1 uncultured Clostridia bacterium | reverse complement strand
ACACCGTCGGCTTCATCCGCAAGCTGCCCACCCACCTGATCGAGGCCTTCAAGGCCACGCTGGAGGAGCTGCAGTACGCCGATCTGCTGCTGCACGTCATCGACATGAGCTCGGAGGAGTGGCGCTCGCAGGCGGAGATCGTGGATGCGCTGATCGCCCAGCTCGGCGCGGAGGGTACGCCTTGCATCCGTGTATACAATAAATGCGACGTCTGCCCAGACCTGCTGCCCCGGGAGCGCGACGCGGTGTGCATCTCCGCGCGCACCGGCGAGGGCGTCGACCGGCTTTTGAAGATGATCGCGGAAAAGCTCGGCCGCGGCCGGCGCAGGGCCGTGTTCCTCATCCCCTACGACAAGGGCGCGCTGGTGCAGCTATTACATGACGAGGCCGCCGTGCGCTCTTTGGAATACGTCGAGAACGGCACGCGCATCGAGGCGGTCGTCAAGCCGGAGCTCTGGCCGCGCGTGGAGGCCTACGCCGAGGAGATACGCGAATGACGGAGTATCTTGTCCCCGCCGGATTCGGCCAGGGGGAATACACGGAAAAACGCTCCCGCTTCATCGGGCAGCTCTGGCCGGTGGAGAGCGAGGCGGAGGCGCTGGCGCATCTGGCGGCCGTCCGCAAGGCGCACTATGACGCGCGGCACAACTGCTTCGCCTACATCGTGCGCGACGGCGGCGTCGTCCGCTACGGCGACGACGGCGAGCCGCAGGGCACCGCGGGGCAGCCGATCCTCGCCGTATTGAACGGCGCGGAGCTGACCAACGTCTGCTGCACCGTGACGCGCTATTTCGGCGGCGTCCTGCTCGGGACGGGCGGCCTTGTACGCGCCTATACCGCGGCGGCAAAGGCGGCGCTGCAAAGTGCCGGCATCTGCCGGATGGCCCGGTGGCAGAGCTTCCGGATCCCCTGCCCCTACCCGATGTACGAGCGCGTCCGGCGCCTTCTGGAGGAGCGGGAGGCCGTCGTCGCATCGACAGACTACGGCGCGGACGTTTCCATCGCCGCGCTCGTCCGGGCCGACCGCGCCGACGCCTTCGAGGAAGCCCTGCGGGAGCTCTCCGCGGGCGGCATCGCGCCGGAGAAAACCGGCGAGCGTTTTCGCGGCGTCCGGATCGAAGCATAAAAATTTTCACCGCAAATAGAGGGAAAATGACGAGCAGCATCGTATATAGGATATGATACTATTATCCAATCAAAACGAGACAATCCTTGCGGTCTGATTTCCGCCATGCTGCGTTGTCACCCTTGGCGGGCGCCAGCCCGCCTGCGGTCTCCGCCTTGCCTGACGAAAATCATTCTCGCAAATCTTTGTCTACTTCTAATCGGATAATAGTATGAGAAAACCATCGGGAGGAGATCGCATGGCCTGTCTGCGGGAAGAACGGGAAGCGCTTGAGCATCAGATGATCGGTCCCTACGGCGTGCTGGCGGAGCGCTCAAAGGGACGTCTCGTCCCCGAGGAGCCCTGCCCCATCCGCACCTGCTTTCAGCGCGACGTGGACCGCATCACGCACGCAAAGTCCTTCCGCCGCCTGAAGCACAAGACGCAGGTGTTCCTCCAGCCGGAGGGCGACCATTACCGCACCCGGCTGACGCATACGCTGGAGGTCACGCGTCTGGCGCGCACCGTGGCGCGGGCGCTGCGCCTGAACGAGGATCTGGCGGAGGCCATCGCCCTCGGCCACGATCTGGGCCACACGCCCTTCGGTCACGCGGGCGAGCGCGCGCTGCGCGACATCATGGGCGGCGCTTTCCACCACTATGAACAGAGCCTGCGCGTGGTCGACCGCATCGAGAAGGACGGCCGCGGCCTGAACCTCTGCTATGAGACGCGCATGGGCATCCTCAACCACACCTACGGCGCGCCGGACGACACGTGCGAGGCCACCGTGGTGCGCCTGAGCGACCGCATTGCCTACATCAACCACGACCTGGACGACGCCATCCGCGCCGGCATCCTCACGCCGGAGGACGTTCCCGCCCACATCCGCGCCGCGGTCGGGGACCGGACGAGCCAGCGGCTCAACGCCATGCTCAGCGACCTGATCGCGAACAGCGCCGGCGGCGCCATCCGCATGAGCGACGGCATGGCGGCGGTCTTTGACGAATTCCATAACTTCATGTACGACGCGGTGTACCGCAATCCCACCGCGAAGGGCGAGGAGAGCAAGGTCAAGGGCATCCTCGGCGGGATCTTCGATTACTACATCGCGCACCCGGACAAGCTGCCGGAGGAATACGCCGAGATCGCGCACGCCGACGGGCTGGAGCGCGCGGTCTGCGACTACGTCGCCGGCATGACGGACGGCTACGCGATGGACGTTTACAGCGAAATCTTCATCCCCGCGTCGTGGAGCGTAAAATAAGCCCGCACGCGAAAGAAAGGCAGGTGGGACCTTGGACTTTTCAGACAGTTTTCTTCAGGAGCTGGCGGACCGAAACGATATCGTGGACGTGGTCGGGTCCTATGTTTCCCTGACCTACAAGGGCGGGAGCTATTGGGCCTGCTGTCCCTTTCATAATGAGAAAACGCCTTCCTTCCACTGCGACAAGGACAAGCAGTTTTACCACTGCTTCGGCTGCGGCAAGGGCGGCAGCGTCATCAACTTCATCATGGAGATCGAAAATCTCTCCTTTCCGGACGCCGTCGAATTCCTCGCGCGCCGGGCGGGCATGGAGATGCCGAACGACGGCGACCGGGCGCAGCGCGACCGGCGCGCCCGTCTGCTGGACCTGAACCGTGACGCAGCCCGCTTTTTCTACGCGGCGCTCTCCGCCCCCGGCGGCAGGGCGGCGCAGGACTACATGGTGCGGCGCGAGATCGGCCCCGTGACGGCGAAGAACTTCGGCCTCGGCTTTGCGCCGGACAGCTTCTACGCGCTGACCGACGCGATGCGCGAGAAGGGCTATCAGGATTTTGAGCTGGTCGACGCGGGGCTTGCCAACCCCAACCAACGCGGCAAGGGCGTGCACGACGTGTTCCGCAACCGCCTCATGTTCCCGGTCATCGACGTCCGCGGGAATGTGATCGGCTTTTCCGGCCGCATTCTCGGCGAAGGGGAGCCGAAGTACTTAAACAGCCGCGAAACGCTGGTTTTCAGCAAAAGCCGCAACCTGTTTGCCTTGAATCTGGCCAAAAAGTCCAAAAATGGATATATTCTGCTCACGGAGGGCAATATAGACGTGGTTTCGCTGCATCAGGCGGGCTTTGACAGCGCCGT
Source organism: uncultured Clostridia bacterium (assembly GCA_946407675.1). Lineage (GTDB taxonomy): Bacteria > Bacillota > Clostridia > Oscillospirales > Oscillospiraceae > SVKR01. The sequence continues at coordinate 1,639 of CAMJPK010000147.1, read as the reverse complement.
TGCCTCCCTCGGCACCTCCTTGACGCCGGAGCAGGCGCGGCTCATCTCCCGCTATACCGACGAGGTCGTGATCGCCTACGACAACGACGCCGCCGGCCAAAAGGCCGCCCAGCGCGCCATCGGGATCTTCCAGCCGCTGGACCTCAAGGTCCGGGTGCTGCAGATGGAGGGCGCAAAGGACCCGGACGAGTTCATCAAGGCCAACGGCCGGGATGCCTTCGCCAATCTGCTCAGCGCCTCGGAAAACCACATCGAATACCGGCTCGCCACCGTGGCGGGCAAGCACGATCTCGGCACGGCCGAGGGCAAGGTGGCCTATCTGAAGGAGGCCGCCGGTGTGATCGCAGAGCTCTACTCCCCGGTGGAGCGCGAGGTCTATGGGATGCGCGTGGCGGAAAAGGCCGGCGTTGACAAGGCCGTGGTGGCCGACGAGGTGCAGCGTGCGCGCAGCATACGCGCCAAGGCCGCGCGCCGGCAGGCGGAGCGCAGCGTCGTCCGCGATGTCCGCGCCTCCGTCCAGCCGAAGGACCGCGCCCTGCGCTACGAGAACACCCGCTCCGCGCTGGCGGAGGAGGGCGTGATCCGGCTGCTGTGTGTGGACGCAACGCTGCTGGACGCCTGCGATCTGACGTCGGAGGACTTCTCCAGCCCCATGCTGGGGCGGCTGTACGGCATGCTGCGGGAAAAGGCAAAGGAACACGCCGCGCTGTCCCCCGCCGTGCTCAGCGGCAGCTTTTCGCCCGAGGAGGTGGCGCAGATCACCACGCTGCGCTCCAGGCCGGAGCCGGCGGACGACCCCGGCAGAAGAAAAGCGCTGGCAGATTACATTGGAATCATTCGCGCGGAGCGCGATAAACGTACCGTGGAAGACCTGCGGGCATACGCGGAAATCATCAGAAACAAAAAAGGGTATGGTGGATAAGCATGGCTGACAAGAAAAAAATTACGGAAAGCACACAGCCGCAGGATCTGGAGGCGCTGGCCGATCAGATCCTTGCGGAAGCGGGCGACATCCCGGAGACCGAGCCGTTCACGCTCATTGAGTTGCCCCCGGAGAACGGCGGCAAAAAGAAGTCCCGCAAAAGCGCCAAGGCCAAGGCAAAGCAGGACGAGCAGAACGCCGACATCGCCGACAAGACGCCGGAGGAAGTGCTCAACGCGCTTCTGGAAAAGGGCAAGAAGGCCGGACAGCTCACCAACAAGGAGCTGGAGGTCCTCGAGCGGCTGAATCTGGACGCCGACGCGACGGACAAGTTCTATGAGACGCTGGAGGCCTCCGGCATCGAGACCATCATCGAGGAGGACGATTTCCTCCCGCCGATCGACGACGATCTTCTCCCCGAGCTCGACGAGATCGAGGAATTTGAAGAGGTCACCGAGGAGGAGATGATGGACACCGACGCGATGGTGGACTCCTTCTCCACCGACGACCCGGTGCGCATGTACCTCAAGGAGATCGGCAAGGTCCCGCTGCTCTCCCCCGACGAGGAGATCGAGCTGGCCAAGCGCATGGCCGACGGCGACGAGGAGGCCAAGCGCCGCATGGCGGAGGCCAATTTGCGTCTGGTCGTCTCCATCGCCAAGCGCTACGTCGGCCGCGGCATGCTGTTCCTCGACCTCATTCAGGAGGGCAATCTCG
>CAMJPK010000146.1 GCA_946407675.1 uncultured Clostridia bacterium | reverse complement strand
CAGACCTCGCTGTTCGACTGACGCGGAGAGCAAACAGAAAACGGCCCCCGCGCATCCCGATGCAGGATGCGCGGGGGCCGTTTCGTGTCCGGCCTTATCGGCACAGCGCCGCGGCGGTGCGCGCCGCGAGGCGGGCGTTGTTGAACACAAGCTGGATGTTGCTGTCCAGCGAGTCGCCGCCGGTGAGATCCTTGATCTTCGCCAGCAGGAAGGGCGTGGTCTCCTTGCCGTGGATGCCGAGCGTCTTCGCCTCGGCGACGGCGGCGTCGATGGCGGCGTCGATAACGGCCTTGTCCATGCTGTACTGCGCAGGGATCGGGTTCGTCACGAGCATGCCGGTCTTGAGCCCCATGGCGCGCTGCGCCCGGAAGGCGGCGGCCAGCTCCTCCGGCGTGTCGACGCGGTAATCGACGCGGAAGCCGCTGGTGCGCGTGTAGAACGCGGGCAGCTCGTCGGTGCCGTAGCCGAGGACGGGGACGCCCTTGGTCTCGAGGTATTCCAGCGTCAGGCCGAGGTCGAGGATGCTCTTGGCCCCGGCGCAGATGACCATGACCGGGGTCTGCGCCAGCTCCTCCAGGTCGGCGGAGATGTCCATGGTGGTCTCCGCGCCGCGGTGGACGCCGCCGATGCCGCCGGTGGCGAACACGCGGATGCCCGCCATGTGGGCGATCATCATCGTCGTGGTGACGGTGCAGGCGCCGTCTGCGCCGCGGGCGACCAGCACGGGCAGGTCGCGGCGGCTGGCCTTCGCGACCGCATGGCCCTGGCGGCCGAGGTATTCGATCTCCTCGCGCGAGCAGCCGGCCTTGAGGCGGCCGCCGATCACGGCGATCGTCGCGGGCGTCGCGCCCTCGCCGCGGATGAGCTGCTCCACCTTCAGCGCGGTCTGCGCATTCTGCGGCCAGGGCATGCCGTGGCTGATGATCGTGCTCTCCAGCGCGACGACGGGCTTGCCCGCGGCCAGCGCTTCCGCCACCTCGGGGGCGATATCAAGATAGGGATTGACAGGGTTCATATCGTTCACTCCATTCGGGATTTGATCAAGGCTTCACACATGGCCGGGTTCACGGTCTCGTCGCTCTCCAGCGCGACGGCGGCGGCCGCGAGCGCGTACTGCGCGCAGCGGCGCAGCGGCGCGCCGCGCAGGGCCGCCCAGACCAGCGCCGCGGTGAAGGCGTCGCCGCAGCCGGAGGCGTTCACGTGCAGGGCGCCGTGTACATTGGGCAGGCGCACGCGCTCGCGGCCCTCCGCGGCCAGCACGCCGTCGGCCCCGAGCGTGAGGAACACGCGGCGCGGCCCGGCCGCCAAAAGCGCGTCCGCGGCGCGCAGGGCGCTTTCCTCGTCCGTGACGGCGACGCCGCTGAGCGCCTCGGCCTCAATACGGTTGGGCTTGAGCGTGTGCAGGCGCGGCAGCGCGCCGCGCAGCCGCGGGGCCTTCGCGCCCGATACCGGGTCGGCAAACAGCGGCGCGGTGCAGTGCGCGGCGATGTAGTCGATGCTCTCCGCGGGGAGATTGGCGTCCAGCACGACGCAGGCGGCGGCATTGAGCGCGTCCATGACGGAGGCAAAATAATCCGGCGTCAGGCGCGCGTAGATCTCCATATCGCTGAGCGCCAGCGCCATGTCGCCGTCCGGCCCCTCGATGTAGAGGTAGCCGGAGGTTGCGGCCTCCGGGACCGTTAAGGCGCGAAACAGGTCGATGCCGAGGGCGCGGCAGCTTTCCCGGATACGCCGCGCGCCGTCGTCCCCGCCGAGGGCGGTGAACAGCTTCACCGGCACGCCAAGCAGCGCGAGGTTGTGGGCGATGTTGCGCCCGACCCCGCCGAGCGAGGAGCGGATGACGCCGGGGTTGGAGTCGCCCGCCGCCAGCGGCGCATGGCTGCGCCCGCCGACGTCGATGTTGACGCCGCCGCAAACCGCAACATATCCGTCCATTTGCGTTCCCCCTTTCCGGCAAGCCGGTTTATTATACCGTCTGCGCGGGAAAAGTCAAGGATCATTTCCCCATCTGCTCGAAGATCGGCGCAAAGGCGTTCCAGGTCTTTTGCATGCCGTCCCTGAACGGCGTGTAGGCAAGGCCCAGCTCGCGCACGGCCAGCGAGCCGTCGAACAGCTCGCTTTCCTGCGCGCGCAGCGGGAAGGGGAGCGGGAGGTTTTCCCGGAGCACCTGCTCCACCGTCACCGGCACGGTCGGGATGTCGCGGCCGGACACGGCGCGCAGCGTGTTCAGAAAGCCGGCGTAATCGAGCACCTCGGGCGCGGCAAGGTTGTAGACGCGCACGCCCTCCGCCGCGCCGGGGCGCAGGCAGGCGAGGATCGCCATGGCGAGGTCCTTGACGTAGACGAACTGGAAGCGCCCGTCGGCGTCCGTCGGCTGCGGGATGGGCTGCCCGGAGACGGCGGTTTGAATGTACCACGGCTCGCGCGGGGCGTAGTTGTACGGCCCGTAGAGGAAGGCCGGGCGCAATATCACGCAGTCCGCGCCGCGCTGATCGCACACCGCGCGCGCTTCGCGCTCCACGGCGGCCTTGCCCGCGAGGTACTGCGCCTCCGGACCGCTGCCGAAGGATGCCGCCAGCGGCGTCTCCTCCGTCCACGGCCGAGGCGCGGCGCGGTCGTACACGTCCGCGGTGGAGAGGCAGACATAGGTTCGGAAGCTGGACTTGAGATTGCCCGCGAGCGTCTCAACGTCGCCGGGGGCATAGGCGCAGAAGTCCACGACGGCGTCGTAGTCCGCCGCGGGGAGCGCGGCGAGGCCGGCGGCGTCGTGCCGGTCGCAGCGGTATTCGGTCACGCCGGGGTAGCGCGTCATGGAATAGCGCCCGCGGTTGAGCAGCGTCAGCTCGCAGTCGGCCGAGGCGACCATGGTGAACACCCGGCCGGCGAAATAGCTGCCGCCGATGACGAGGATGCGAGGTTTCATAGCACGGCACGTCCTTTCTTACATGTGTTGTGTCTCGCAGCGCGCCGCGAGATAGGCGTCGATGGTCTGTATGGTATCCGCGACGACGGCGCGGGTGCAGTCGATGAACGCCTCCGCCTCCGGCGAGAGGCCCTCCCTGCGGTAGACGAGGCAGAAGCCGCTGAGCTCGTTGAATTCCGGCACGGGGAAGAGCAGGACGCCGTCGTCCGGCGCGGCGTGGACGAGCTTGCCGTACAGCAGCTCGCGCGAGGCGAAGCAGCCGCACTCGCCCGACCGGCACAGCTCGTAGAGGATGTCGTGGTCCGACGTCTCCACCACCGCGTCCGGGAGCAGGCCGTTTTTGGAAAAGCTGCGCTCAAAGCTCAAGCGCAGCGTGCTGGTCGTGGGCGGCAGGGCGATGGGGAAGCGGCAGGCGTCCGCCACCGTGATGCCCCCGGCGTGCGCGCGCACGAAGTCCGCCGCGCCGTCCCCCAGCGTCGCCGCCGCGCGCGCGCGGCTGACGATGAAGTACAGCGCGTCGCGGTAGAGCACGTCGGCGCTCGCGCGGGTGCGGATGTTGACGGACATACCGGAATACAGCTCGATGTGCTCCAGCTGATACTGCTGCTCGATGTATTCGTAGTTGCCGGAGAGGATCGAGGGCACGACGTTGGGGCAGCGCTTGCGGTATTCCCGCAGGATCGCGGGGAAGAACACGCCGGCGCGGTTGCTGGTCGCGCCGACGCGCAGCCGGACGCGGTTGGCCTGCCCGGCGTCGCGCAGGGTGACATAGAGGTCGCGGTCGGCCTCCAGCACCTCGCGGGCGTAGCGCAGCATCCGCTCGCCCTGGCTGGTGAGCGCCAGACGGCCGCCGCGGGTGAAAAACACCGCGTCATACTGCTTTTCCAGCTTGCGGATGTGCTCGCTGAGCGATTGCTGGGAGATGAAGAGCTTGGCCGCGGCGCGGGTGATGTTCAGCTCCTCCGCCGCCACGGTGAAATAGTACAGGCCGGTGTGGTTCATCGTGGGATCCCTCCACGCAAAGGATACCATATCTGCCCCGGAAACGCAAGCCGAAACACAAATACGCAATTGTAATAATAAAAATAATTACAAGCATTTACCTGTGGATATCGGACAGAAATCCTGTTTGTTTCCGCGCCCGTTCCATGATAGATTATGTTTAGTTAATAATGTGTCAAAGGAGACAGGAGTATGACGGACAGGATCGCACGCATGAAGGCAAAGCTGAAGGTGGACCGCTATCCCATCTGCGCGGAGAAGGCCCGCTATGTCATCGAATCGTGGCGGCAGCACGAGGGCCTGCCCTCCATTCTGCAGCGCGCCTACGCCACCGCGAACTATCTGGACAAACGCACGATCTACATCGACGACGACGAGCTGATCGCCGGCAACGTCGCCAGCCGCCCGATGGGCATGGAGGCCTCCGTCTGGGGCCCCTTCTGGGACGACGACGACCTCGACGGCATGGTGGGCGAGGGCGGAAAGTTCTCCATCACGCCGGAGGACCGCGCCGAGCTGCGCAGCTACGACTCCTTCTGGGCCGGACAGGGCCGCCAGTTCTATGAGTGGCAGGGCCGCTTCTACGACGACTGGCACCTGTGGCCGTTCATCCGCTCGGGCGTCCTCTGCCCGCCGTGGAAGGACCGCGAAAAGGGCCGCGGCGCCGGCGGCGCCGGCTTCGGCTGGGGCATGGGCATCGCGCTGAGCTTCTTCGTCCCCGACTATGCCAAGATCGTCACCGAGGGCGTCAGCAAGACGCTGCACGACGCGGAGGCGGAGCTGCGCAAGCTGGACTATCAGGCCGCGGAGAGCTTTGACAAGGCGCAGTACCTCAAGGCCGTCATCATCGCGCTGAGCGCGATGGTGCGGATGTACCACCGCTACGGCGACGCCTGCCTTGCCAAGGCAGCCGAGACCGCCGATGCCCAGCGCAGGGCGGAGCTTACGCGCATGGCGGACACCTGCCACTGGATCGCGGAGAACCCGAGCCGCGACTTCCGCGACGCGCTGCAGAACTTCTACTTCTACTGGATGAT
>CAMJPK010000145.1 GCA_946407675.1 uncultured Clostridia bacterium | reverse complement strand
CCTCGGTGTAGATCTCGGTGGTCGCCGTATCATTAAAAAAGATGACGCCGGCCTGGCCGACCTTCTCCATGGCCTCGGCGATCAGCTTGCCGATGACCTCGTCGCTGGAGGAAATGGTGCCGACGCGGGCGATGTCCTTCGTGCCGGACACGGGGACGGAGTTGGCGCGGATGGCCGCAACGGCGGCGTCCGTGGCCTTCTGGATGCCGCGGCGCATGCCCATCGGGTTCGCGCCGGCGGCGAGGTTCTTGATGCCCTCGGTGATCATGGCCTGCGCCAGGACCGTGGCGGTGGTGGTGCCGTCGCCGGCGACGTCGTTGGTCTTGGTGGAAACCTCGCGGATGAGCTGTGCGCCCATATTCTCAAACGCATCCTGCAGCTCGATCTCCTTGGCGATGGTCACGCCGTCGTTGGTGATCAGGGGGGCGCCGTACTTCTTGCTCAGCACGACGTTGCGGCCCTTGGGCCCCAGCGTGATCTTCACGGTGTTGGCCAGCTGGTCCACGCCGCTCTGCAGGCTCTTGCGCGCTTCTTCTCCGAAAATGATCTGCTTTGCCATAATAGTCAAACTTCCTTTCTAATTCGTTCGCGCTGACCGCTCAGTCAACGATGGCCAGAATGTCGCTCTGGCGCACGATGGTGTACTCCTCGCCGTCGAGCTTGACGGTGGTGCCGGTGTACTTGCCCATGATGACCTTGTCGCCCGGCTTGACCTCCATCTTGACCTCATTGCCGTCCACGAGCCCGCCGGGGCCAACCACCAGGACCTCATAGACTTCGGGCTTCTCCTGCGACGCGCTGGTCAGGATGATGCCGGCCGCCGTCTTTTCCTCGGCCTTGATCTGCTTCAGAACGACTCTGTCTGCCAATGGCTTGAACTTCATAACAATGTGCCTCCTATATCTTATTTATTTGCTTACATTTTTCACGGGTTAGCACTCACATTGCCGGAGTGCTAACCCGTGTATTATAATAGCCGATGCCTTGCCGTTTCGCAAGACCACAATCTGCACAAAAATGACTTATTTCACCTGTGCAATTTGCTAGGTTGTCGGCGCGCCGTCGGCCATGGGCTCGCGCCCTACGGGGCGGCGCGGGGTTTGGCGCGTCACACGCAGGCCGCCGGCTGCGCCCGGAAATACGTCATGTCCTTCGGCACGAGGAAATTCACCGCGCCGCGTTTGAGCTGCATGACGACCTTCTTGCCGAAGATGAGCTCGCCGTCGACGTTGACGGCCAGCTCCGTGTCGCTGTCGATCTCGATGCGCTCGCCGCGAACGTGGGTGATGACCTGCGGCATGTCGGCATAGCGGCCCTTCGAATACGCGCCGATGAGCTTGACGAACGACAGGCGGGACACGCCCTTGACGATCAGGAAGTCCAGCACGCCGTCGTCCGGCCGGGCCTCCGGCACGGGGTGGAAGCCGCCGCCGTAATAGCTGCCGTTGCAGGCGCAGATGAGGCTCATATCGCCGTCGAAGCACTGCGTACCGCATGTGACGCGCAGGGGCTGTCGGATGCCCTTGATGAGGTTCACCGCGGCGGAGGTGATGTAACTGGCCTTGCCGCCGAGCAGGGGCAGCGCGCTGTACTTGTGCACGTCCGTGCCGATGCGCGCGTCGATGCCGACCGAGCAGATGTTGATGCTCGCCCTGCCGTTGCAGTCGATGGCGTCAAGCCGGCGCACCACGCCGTCCAGCAGCGCGTCCAGATCGCGGAAGCGGTCTTTCTCCGCGCCGAAGCAGCGGACGAAGTCGTTGCCCGTGCCGCCGGGATAGTGCGTGACCGCGACATTGCCGCGCCCGATCGCGCCGCAGACGCACTCGTTGAGCGTGCCGTCGCCGCCGCAGGCGTAAACGCGCAGTTCTTCGCCGGACGCGGCCTCGGATTCGATCTTTGCGCAGGCGTCCATCGGCGCGATCGTCGTATAGACCTCATACTGCTCCGCGCGCGCGGCAAACGCGCGCTGCACCTGCTCGGAGACCTCCGCGGTGCGGTCGCGGCCCCCGGCCACGGGATTGACAATAAACAGATGCTTCATTTCGTTCTCTCTCCAACGTACATGAACAGATCACACTTGATCATGCCGTTGTACAGCTTTCTCTTTTTATCCGCCGTCTGCCCGAAGCAGCGCTCAAACTCGGTGTGCGCGCTGAGCAGGTAGAGCTTCCAGTTTTCTGCCGCGCGGTACGCCTTGCCGAAGCCGGCGTACAGCGCCTCGGCCTCGCGCTTTTCCATGATGCGCTCGCCGTAGGGCGGGTTGGTGACGAGGATGCCCTTTTCCGTCTTCCGGTCGAAGGCCAGCGCGTCCGCCACCTCGAAGCGCACCACGTCGTCCACGCCGGCGCGGCGGGCGTTTTCCCGCGCGATCTCGACGGCCTTCGGGTCGATGTCCGAGCCGACGATGCGGTAATCGCCGCGGAACTCGTGTGCGCGCGCTTCTTCCCGCGCCGCGTCCCAGATCGGCTGTTCAAAGCCAGGCCAGCGCATGGCGGGGAACTCGCGCGCCAGCCCCGGCGCGCGGTTTTTGGCGATCAGGGCCGCCTCAATGGGGATTGTGCCGCTGCCGCAGAAGGGATCGCAGAAGTCCTCGCGCCCGCGGTAGCCGGAGAGCGTCACCAGCGCGGCGGCCATCGTCTCCTTGAGCGGCGCGGCGTTGTGCGCCGGGCGGTAGCCCCGCTTGTGCAGCCCCTCGCCGCTGGTGTCGATGCACAGCGAGGCGCGGTCCTTCATGATCGCAAACTGCACCTGATACACAGGGCCGTCCTCCGGGAACCACGCCAGCCCGTAGACGCCCTTCAGCCGCTCCGCGATCGCCTTCTTGATGATCTTCTGGCAGTCGCTGACGGAAAAGAGCTTGCTGTTGAGCGCGTGGCCCTTGACGGGGAACGCGCCGTTTTTCGGGATGAGCTGCTCCCACGGCAGGGCCTTCGTGCCCTCAAAGAGCGCGTCAAAGCTTGGGGCGTCGAAGCGCCCGAGCTCGATGAGCACGCGCTCGCCGACGCGGAGGTTCACATTGGCGCGCGCCACGTCGGACGCGCCGCCGGTGAAGTATACCCTGCCGTTTTCCGCGGCAACATGTTGCATTTTGAGATGCCGCAGCTCGCCCGCGATGGGCGCTTCCAGCCCCAGCAGGCAGGGAACGCACAGCGTATAGTCCACCCTCTCGCCTCCCTTGACGCACAGTATTGCTATTATATCTGTTTGCGCCGCGGATGTAAACATGAAAAATGAGAAGTTTCTGTGAATTATTCCGTCCGCGCCGCGCTTGACTTTGCCGGTGCGAACACATATAATAGCTATCGCTATCGCTCGATCGCCGGCGTGGCGGAATTGGCAGACGCAAGGGACTTAAAATCCCTCGACAGCGATGTCGTACCGGTTCAAGCCCGGTCGCCGGCACCAGTAAAAACACCCGCCATTCGGCGGGTGTTTTTGCTGGTGCAAAGGATTCCGACTCGAGGCGGGCTCCGCCCCCTCGAGCTCCCCCCTTTCGTGCGCTCTCCGCCCAAGTCCGTTTTGAACACAAAAATACCCGCCATTCGGCGGGTGTTTTTGCTGGTGCAAAGGATTCCGATTCGAGGCGGGCTCCGCCCCCTCGCAATGACGGGAATGGGGCGGGAATTACGGATTGCCGCAGCAGATAAGCGGGCTTACTTCGCAATGACGGGGGGCGTGGGGATTGCGGATTGCCACGGGTCCTACGGGTCCTCGCAATGACGCCGGCGGGCGTCGCGGGGATCACGGAGCGCCGCGTCGCTTTGCTCTATGCGCTGACAGGGGCGGGAAACGCTTTCATCGCCGCCGGGAAACGCGGCGACGTGGGCGAGGAACACGCGGACGAGCGAGGGGTCAAAATGCGTCCCGGATTCCTCCCGGATGACGGCAAGCGCCTCAGCCGCCGGCATGGCCTTTTTATAGCAGCGCTCCGACACGAGCGCGTCGTACACATCCGCGATGGCCATGATGCGCGCGCACAGCGGGATGTCCTCCCCCGCGAGGCCGGCGGGGTAGCCGCTGCCGTCCCAGCGCTCATGGTGGCACTCCGCGATCTGCTCGGCCATCGACAGGTATGCGCTGTCGGCCACGCTGCCCAGCACCTCCCGGACGATCCGGCCGCCCTCGGCGGCGTGCCGCTTCATCAGCGCGAATTCTTCCTGCGTGAGCTTCCCGGGCTTTTTCAGGATCTCGTCCGGCACGACGATCTTTCCAACGTCATGCAGCGGCGCGGCGCGGTACATCAGCGCGATCGCGCGGTCGTCCAAATGCTCCCGATAGACGCCGTCAGCCCGGGCGAATTCCGCCAGGAGCCGGACAAACTCGCTCGTGCGCGCGACGTGCGCGCCCGTCTCCAGGTCGCGACTCTCGATCAGGTTGGCAAGCCCGGAGATGATGTGCTCCTGCTTCCGCGAGATCGCCTCCTGATCCGCGACCAGCTTCGCCTGGATGTCCTGCTGGATCAGGTCGTTATAGTAAATGTAGCAGAGGCCGGCGCTGATGGCGATGGCCAGATAGGTGATCTGGATCTTGAAGAGCGTCATCGGCAATATGCCGGCGGCGAGCACGACGAGGATCATGAGGATCGTGCCCCGGTCGCGGTGGCGGAAGCTCCGGCCGACGTGGACCATGCTGATCATCAGATACATGAGGCTGACGAAGTAAAACACCTCATAGAGCGCGAACAGCGGCCCGCGGGTATAGCCCTCCGCCCCGAAGGAGAAGATCCAGCCGAAGGGGGCGGCGACACATTCCACCAGCAGATTGACGCCGTAGAAGGCGACCACGGCCGCCTTGCGCTGGCGGTGTCTGCCGAGCGCCTCGGAAAAGAAGATGCCCAGAAGCGGCGACGTGGCGAACTGCAGCACCGTGATGACCGTCAGCGCGCGGGCGTACTTCGGATCGTAATACCCGCAATGCACCGCGTATTCCGCGGCGGCGCAGGCCATGACGGCGGCGAAGGTCA
>CAMJPK010000144.1 GCA_946407675.1 uncultured Clostridia bacterium | reverse complement strand
CGTCTCCCTCGCCTGCGCGAAGGCCGCGGCGGAGGCCACCGGCGTCGGCCTGTACAACTATATCGGCGGCTGCAACGCCAAGACGCTGCCCGTCCCGATGATGAACATCCTCAACGGCGGCGCGCACGCCACCAACAACGTTGAGATCCAGGAGTTCATGATCATGCCCGTGGGCGCCAAGAGCTGGAAGGAGGCCCTGCGCTGGTGCGCCGAGGTCTTCCATCAGCTCAAGAAGACCCTGAAGGAAAACGGCACGCCCGCCGCCGGCGTCGGCGACGAAGGCGGCTACGCCCCGAACCTCGGCTCCGACGAGGACGCGCTCAAGGCCATCGTCAAGGCCATCGGCGAGGCCGGCTACAAGCCCGGCGAGGACTTCCGCATCGCCATCGACGCCGCTTCCAGCGAGTGGTGGAACGACGAAAAGCAGTGCTACGTCCAGCCCAAGACCGGCCGCGTCCTGAGCCGTCAGGAGCTCGTGGATATGTGGGTCGACTTCGCGGAGAAGTATCCGATCATCTCCCTCGAGGACGGCATGGCCGAGGAGGACTGGGACGGCTGGAAGATGCTCACCGACGCGCTCGGCAGCAAGATCCAGCTCGTCGGCGACGACCTGTTCGTCACGAACACCGAGCGCCTCAAGAAGGGCATCGCCCTCGGCGTCGCCAACTCCATCCTCATCAAGGTCAACCAGATCGGCACGCTCACCGAGACGCTGGACGCCATCCAGATGGCGCACCGCGCGGGCTACACCGCCGTCGTGAGCCACCGCTCCGGCGAGACCGAGGACACGACGATCGCGGACATCTCCGTGGCCGTCAACGCCGGGCAGATCAAGACCGGCGCGCCCAGCCGCACCGACCGCGTCGCGAAGTACAACCAGCTGCTGCGCATCGAGGACGAGCTCTTCGACGTTCCGCAGTATCTCGGGCTCGACGCCTTCTTCTCCATCCGCTGAGCAGATCGAACAAAAGAACAGGCGCTTCCGCTTTCCGGCGGAAGCGCCTTGTTTTGTATCCATTTTACCGGCACAGCGAGCGCGTCAGGCCGATGGTGCCCTGGCTCTCCGCCAGCGGGAGCGCCTGCGCGAAGATCACCTGATCCACCCCGTAGGCGTCCACGAATTGCTTGAGCTTCATCTTGGTATAGCTGCGGTAATCCAGCACGTACACCTTGCTGTAATTCTGTGTCAGGTAGGGCACGAAGGGATTGCCGAAGGAGTCCTTGATGACGACGCAGACCGGCGCGTCGGGCTTGTCGCGGTTCTCGATGACCGTCATCGGGTTGTCGCCGCCGATGAAGGCGAGATACTTCGTGCCGGGCTTTGCCCTGCTCAGGTCGGCCACAACATCGTAAACGAAGGTGTTGCCGCCCTCCTGCGTGATCTTCATCTCCAGATCGCCGGGGGGCACGTAGCCGTAGAGCGTGTCGATCTTCAGCCGCCAGTTCTGCTTGCTTTCGTAGTAGAAGGTCCCCTTGAAATCGCCCATGTCGATCAGCGTGAAGTCCTCCAGCGGCGCCGCTTGCGTCCCCGCGGCGGCGCACAGCGTCTCATAGGCGTAGTAGGCGCCCAGCGCGGTCCAGTGGTGGTCGGTGCGGAAATAGATGTACTCGTCGTTGTGGGCCACGAGGTTGTTGAATACGTTGACCTTCTTCACGTTGTCGCCCATCATGCCGAGCATATAGGCGATGGACGCGCCCTGATCGCTGCAGCGGATCTTCTCCTGATACTCCGAGGAGATCATGACGCCCGCGCTTGTGGGGATCGGCATGGCGTAGACCTCCACGCCCTTCTCCGCCATGGCGTCGGCAAAGTCGCTAAGGACCCTGGCATAGGCGTCGCAGCCGTCCTGCAGGAAGGTGAAATAGCCGTACACCGCGTCGCCGATCTGGATGTTGTTGCTGAAGATGACCTCGGCGTCGGCGTCTACGACGATGCCGCCCCATTCCTCCACGCTCTCCGTCGGCGGCGAGGTCTCCACGACGGGCTCCGGCGTCGGGGCCGGCGTGGGCTCCGGCGTGGGCGTCGGTTCGGGCGTCGCGGTCGGCGCCGGCGTGGCCGTCGGCGTGGCCGTCGGCGCGGGCGTCGCGGTCGCGGGCGGCGGCGTCGGCACCGGGGGCACGGTCACGCGCACGGTCTCCGCGGGCAGCTCGCCGTGGAAGGTCACGTCCGAAATGCCGTGGAGCTGCTCCTCGACCGCCGCTGCGCGCAGCCATGCCTCCCGGCCCGGGAAGGTGTCGGAAAACCACGCGCCGATGCCGTCGAAGTAGTCCCCGCTGGCAAGCGCGACGAAGGAAAAGGCCGGAAACGGTGTTAAGCTGCGCTTCTCGCTGTACGAGCGCGTCGGCCGCAGCGGGATGAGAAAGGCCACGACGGTCAGCACCGCCAAAAGCACAAAGAAGACCGCCGCCGGTCTGGCGCGCCGTTTGGCCGCGTGCTGCGGCTTTTGTTTTGGTTCGTGCAAGCTCATAGGCAGTCCTTAAAACTGGAAGTAAATGAAGGGGTTATAGCTGTCGCCGACGAGCGCGGCGGTGGAGAGCAGCAGCAGCGCGGCGGGGATCGCGCCGTAGCGCACGGCGGTCCAGGCCCGGCTGCCGCGGCCGTCCAGCTTCGCGCCGAGCCGCTTGACGAGCGGCGTGCAGGCGACAGCCGAGACGAGCAGCAAAAAGACCTTGTTTTTCGCCATCGTCAGCGCGGTGAAGCTCGACAGCGCGTTGCCGTTGGCGCCGAACATGCCGCGCACGACCGCGGCCACGCACTGTAAGTCGGAGTAGCGGAACAGCACCCAGCCGAGCAGCACCACGAGCAGCAAATAGAGGTTGCGCACGACCGGCAGCTTCTCCAGCGCCCGGCCGAGGAAGGCGCGCTCAATGAGCAGAAAGACGAAGTACCACAGGCCCCAGAGCAGGAAGTTCCAGCTTGCGCCGTGCCACAATCCGGTCAGCGCCCAGACGACGAGCATGTTGCCCACCCAGCGCAGCGCGCCCCGGCGGTTGCCGCCGAGGGGGATATAGACGTAGTCGCGGAAGAAGGCGCCGAGCGTCATGTGCCAGCGCCGCCAGAATTCCTTGACGGAATGGGCGGTGTAGGGATAGTCAAAGTTCTCCGGGTAGTGCAGTCCGAGCATTTTGCCCATGCCGATCGCCATGTCGCTGTAAGCGGAGAAGTCCAGATAGATTTGCAGCGCGTAGGCCGCGACGCCGAGCCACAGCCCCAGCACGCTCTGGCTTTTCAGCGCCTCCGCCGCGGCTGCGACGCCGTCCGCCGCCGGGTTCGGCACGATCAGCGCGTCGGCCAGCGCGCCGCAGGGGTTGGCGAGCAGCGCCTTTTTCGCAAGGCCGACGCAAAAGCGGGAAACGCCCGGGGCCCACTCGTTTTTGGCCGGGGCTTCGCCGAACAGCTCCGCGCCGATGGCCTTGTAGCGGACGATGGGGCCGGCGATGCACTGGTGGAACAGCGCGGCGTACAGCAGCACGTCGCGGTAGCGCCGCTGCGCCGGGGCGTCGCCGCGGAAAACGTCCACGACGTAGGTCATAAGCTGGAAGGTGTAGAACGAGATGCCGATGGGCAGGGCGATGCGCGCGATGAACGGCGGCACCGGCCCAAAGATGGAGCAGAACAGCCCCGCGTACTTGAAAAAGCCGATCAGCGCAACGTCGATCACGCAGGCGAGCGCCGTCCACGCCTTGCGCGCGCGCTGTGTCTGCCCCGCGACGACGCGCAGGGCGCAAAACCACGACGTGAGCGCCATGAACATCAGCAGCAGCACGTACACCGGCTCGCCCCAGGCGTAGAAGATCAGCGAGGAGACGAGCAGCACCGTGTTGCGCTGCGCCTTCGTGCGGCACAGCACGCAGCCCAGCAGCGACAGCGGGAAGAACGCATATAAGAATATCAGACTGGAAAAAACCATCCGCGCAGTCCTTTTCGACAAAAAACTATAAAGGATATTATATAGGAAGTTGCATCAAATTGAAAGCCCCGAATTGAATGAAAAGGGCGGGGAAGCGCTCCCCGCCCTTTTCCGGCGTGTTATGCAGACGTTTTTCTAGCCAATCAGCCAATTCACGAAGCCGTCAGGCGTCAGAGTGTAACCGCTGTCTTTGCTGCCGGTCAGGATCAGCACCGTACGCTTACCTTTCATGAGAGGCACATCCATCGGCGTGTTGACGACCTGCTCGCCCATCCTGTCCATCGTGTCCTTCGGCTGCTCCGTTTTCACATAGAAGACGATCTGGGCCCGGTCCCCGACGGCCACATCCTTCCGATGGCCGGGATTCATCGGGATCTTTTCGCCGTAGGGGATGGGATCGACGTCATTCTGAAAGTTCTTGAGCTTGCCGCTGATTTGAACGCTGGAATGCATATCCCGTTTGGTATCTCCCGTATAACTGATATCCAAACGAATATTGAAGATGTCGTCGTCGGCGCGGTTGACGAGAAGGAAATGCGCGTCGTCGTCGAATACGCCGAAGACATAAAGCGCCCCCGCGATGATCAGAATGCCGAGGATCACCGCCAGCCGGATCAAATTTGTTTTCTTGCGCTCACTCATCGTCTCTGCGCTCCTTTCTCATGCGTGCGCGTCCCCGGCGCGGGAACGGATTGTGTAATCCAATGTGCGGATCAACTGATTCTCTCTGTCATACAGCTCGATCACCGCCGGCCATTCCCGGTCGATGCCGGAATGGGCCGTGTTGGTTTCCATGAGGCCGATCCCGTCCGTCTGCCATGCCTCGGATGTGAGCGGACAGTCAAAGAGGAAGATGCGCTCCCGGATGCAGCCCGCGATCCATTCGCTCTCGTCGAACAGGGACGGATTGTCCGCCCCGCGCACCTGCGACAGCTCCAGAACGGAACCGTCGGACAGCGCAACGCGTATCACCGCGCGCACCGCGGCGGGGTCGTCCACGAACAGGAAAAGGGGGATGGAGACCGGGCTTTGGTGGAACATCGGCACGGCCACCGTCGGCAGCGGCGTC
>CAMJPK010000143.1 GCA_946407675.1 uncultured Clostridia bacterium | reverse complement strand
CCTATCACAGCGCGGAGGCCTACATCGGACGGCTCATCGCCAAGGGCTACAAGGTCGCCATCTGCGAGCAGATGGAGGACCCGGCGCTGGCGAAGGGGCTCGTGACGCGGGACGTCATCCGCATCATCACCCCCGGCACCGTCACGGAGAGCAGCATGCTGGAGGAGGGCAAGAGCAATTACATCGCCGCGGTCTGCCTGCTGCCGGGCAGCGGCGCGGTCTGCTTCGCGGACATCTCCACCGGCGAGATGTGCGTCTCCGCCTTCGGCGAGGACGCGCCCAGCCACATTCTCAACGAGCTCGGGCGCTTCGCGCCGCGCGAGGCCGTGCTGAACGGCGGCGCGGCGGAAAACCGGGAGCTCACGGAGTTCCTCACCAAGCGGCTCGGCGCGATGCTGGAAAACCGCGCGGAGGACTTCGAGTTCCTGCCCGCCGCGGCGCGCGTGTGCGAGCAGTTCCGCGCCGCAAGCGTGGACGCGCTGGGGCTGGAGGGCGAGAACGCCGCGGTCAGCGCCGCGGGCGCGCTTCTGGCCTACATCGCGCAGACGCAGAAATTCGACCTTTCCCATATCAGCGCGCTGGAGGTCATGGGCGCCAGCCGCTACATGGAGCTGGACTACACGACGCTGCGCAATCTGGAGCTCACCGAGTCGCTGCGCACCGGGGAGAAGAAGGGCAGCTTATTGTGGGTGCTCGACCAGACGAAGACGCCGATGGGCGGGCGCATGCTGCGCGCGTGGGTGGAGCGGCCGCTCCTGAACCCGACGGCGATCCGCCGCCGCCTCAACGCGGTGCAGGAGCTCTATGCCGACAATGTGCTGCGCGGCGAGCTGATCCACCGCCTGCGGGAGATCGGGGACATGCGGCGGCTCGCGGGCCGCTGCGTCTACGGCACGGCCAACGGCAAGGACGTCAAGGCTCTCGGGGACGACTGCGCCGTGCTGCCGGAGCTGTGCGCGCTTTTGCGCGGCGCGAAGAGCAATTACCTGCGCGACATCGCGGGCATGGACGTGCTCGCGGACATCGCGCAGCTCGCCGCAAGCGCCATCTGCGACGATCCGCCGTTCTCCGTGCGCGAGGCGGACATCCTGCGCCCCGGCTACGACGCCGAGGTGGACCGGCTGCGCGCGCTGAAGAAAAACGGCAAGCAGACCGTACTGGATTTAGAGGAGCGCGAGCGGCAGCGCACCGGCATCAAAAAGCTGAAGGTCGGCTACAACAAGGTCTTCGGCTACTACATCGACATCCCCAACTCCGCCGGCGGCGTCGCCGTGCCGGAGACGTATATCCGCAAGCAGACGCTCGTGAGCTCGGAGCGTTACTTCACGCAGGAGCTCAAGGAGCTGGAGGAGGCGCTGCTCTCCGCCGGCGACAAGCTCAACGCGCTGGAGTACGACCTGTTCTGCGCCGTCCGCGCGCAGGTCGCCGGGGAGGTGCGGCGCATACAGGCCGCGGCGGACGCCGTGGCGGCGCTGGACTGCCTGTGCGCGCTGGCCGAGGTCGCGGTGCGCAACGGCTACTGCATGCCGGAGGTGGATCTGGGCAGCGAGCTGCGCATCACCGCCGGCCGCCACCCCGTTGTGGAGGTCGCGCAGAAGGACGTCCCCTTCGTCCCGAATGACACCTTCCTCAACGATTCGACGGACGCGGTCGCCATCGTCACCGGCCCGAACATGGCCGGCAAGAGCACCTACATGCGCCAGACGGCGCTCATCACGCTGATGGCGCAGATCGGCTCCTTCGTCCCGGCGAAGAGCGCGGAGATCGGCATCGTCGACCGCGTGTTCACCCGCATCGGCGCCAGCGACGACCTCGCCGCGGGGCAGTCCACCTTCATGGTGGAGATGACGGAGATGGCGAACATCCTCAAGTACGCCACGGGCAAGTCGCTGCTGATCCTCGACGAGATCGGCCGCGGCACCAGCACCTATGACGGCATGGCCATCGCCCGCGCCGTGCTGGAGCACTGCGCCGACCGCCGCCGCCTCGGGGCCCGGACCATGTTCGCCACGCACTACCACGAGCTCAGCGCGCTGGAGGGCTCGCTCCCCGGCGTCGTGAACTATAACATCACCGCAAAGAAGCAGGGCGGACGGCTCATCTTCCTGCGCCGCATCGTGCGCGGCGCCGCCGACGACAGCTACGGCATCGAGGTGGCGAAGCTCGCCGGCGTGCCGGAGGGCGTCATCAACCGGGCCAAGTCCTACCTGAAGGAGCTGGAGGCCGCGGGCGCCGCCTTCGGCGTGGAGCGCGCCGCGCCGGAAGCGCAGATCACGCTGACCGACGTCGGCGCGGACGAGGTGCGGCAGCGCCTGCAGACGCTGGACGTGGACGGCATGACGCCGCTGGAGGCCCTGACCGTCCTTTACGAGCTGAAGAAGAAAGTGGAATGAAGCTGCGAAAACGCAACATACCCTTTGAAAATCAAATGACGCGGACGCAGACCGTGTGCGGCTGGGTCTACCTGTTCGTCCATGTCGCGGTCCTGCCCCTGCTGCTGGGCTTGCTGCTGAGCGTCCTGCCCGAGCCGGTGGACGACGCGACGGCCAACCTGATCTATTACCTCATCGGCATCGTCTTCTGCCTGACCGTGATGTTCCCGTTCCTGCGGCGCGGCTTTGACCGGCTGGTAGAGAACTTCCGGCTGTGCCTGCTGGCGATCGTGATGGGGCTGCTGATCGACTATGCGCTCAGCGCCGCGGCTACGCTGGTGCTGATGCTCCTTGACGCGGCGGTGGAAAACCCCAACAACGCACTCATCATGGACATGACGGAGCGTTCCGGCGGCATGATCATGGCGGTCGGCATCTTCCTCGTGCCGATCGTGGAGGAGACGCTGTTCCGCGGCGTGGTGTTCGCGTCGATCCGCGCCCGCAGCCGCGTCTGGGCCTACGTCGTCTCCGTCGCGGCGTTCTCGGTCTACCACGTGTGGCAGTTCGCCGTGGTCTCCGGCGATCCGAAAATGCTGCTCTACGCGCTGCAATACATCCCCGTCTCCGTCGCGCTGGCGTGGATCTACGAGCGCAGCGGCTGTATCTGGGCGAACATCTTTTTCCACATGGGCTTCAATGCCCTGTCGTTCTATGTGCTGGGCAATCTGGACAAACTGTAAGGAGGCACGACCAAGTTGAGCGTATTCGACATCATCACCCTGCTCGGCGGCCTCGCCATGTTCCTCTACGGCATGCGCCTCATGGGGGACAGCTTGAAGGAGGGCTCCTCCGGCACGCTGAAGGTCGCGATGGAGAAGCTGACCGGCAGCCCGGTGCGCGCCTTTGTGCTCGGCGTCGCCGTGACCGCGCTGATCCAGTCGAGCACCGCCACCATCGTCATCACCTCCGGCCTTGTGGCGGCGGGCATCTTGACGCTGCACCAGTCCCTCGGCGTCGTCATCGGCGCCAACGTCGGCACCACGGTGACCGGACAGATCATCCGCCTGCTGGACATCGACAGCTCCGCGGCGGTGTGGCTGCAGCTCTTCCGCCCGTCCACCCTCGCGCCCGTCGCCCTCGTGATCGGCATTATCCTGATCATGTTTGTCAACTATAAGAATTCAAAGAACATCGGCAGCATCGCGATGGGCTTCGGCATTTTGTTCAGCGGCTTGCTGAACATGACCGGCGCGGTGGATTCGCTGGCCGACAGCGGCGCCTTCAACGCGATCCTCGCCGGGCTCGGCAAAAGCCCCGTCGTCGGCTACCTCTCCGGTGCGGGCGTGGCCTTTGTGCTGCAAAGCTCCTCGGCCACCATCGGCATTTTGCAGGCCTTCTCCATGTCCGGCCTGCTGACCTTCAAGGCGATCTACGCCGTCATCGTCGGCATCTATCTCGGCGACTGCGTGACGACCAGCATCGTCTGCTCCATCGGCGCGAAGGCGGAGGCGCGGCGCGTCGGCATCGTGAACATCCTGTTCAACCTCAGCGAGACCGTCCTCGTCCTCGTCGCCGTGACCGTGCTGCACCGCGTCGGGCTGCTGGATTCGCTCTGGGACAGCGCCGTCCACTCCGGCACCATCGCCAACACCAACACGATCTTCAACCTCGGCTGCGCCATCTTGCTGTTCCCGATGCTGCCCGTCTATGAAAAGCTCTCCTACAAGCTGGTGCGCAGCGCGCCCATCGCCCCCGGCCCGTATCAGGAAAAGCTGCTGGAGCTCAGCCCCACCTTTTTCAGCACGCCCGCGCTGGCGCTCAACAGCTGCTATGACGCGCTGCACGCCATGTTTTCCGCCGCCGTGGGGAACCTAGAGGCCGCCTACCGGCAGCTGCGCGCCTTTGACGCCGCCAAGGCGAAGGAGATCGCAGCGCAGGAGGACGCCGTCGACGCGCTGGCCGACGGCGTGGGCAACTACCTCGTGCAGCTCTCGCCGCACATCAAGCTGGACAATCAGGTGCGCATCCTCGACCAGTACTACAAGCTGGTCGTGGAATTCGAGCGTCTGGGCGACCACGCGATGAACATCGCGGAGATCGCCGAGCAGATGCATGCGCAGGCCCTCCGCTTCTCCGACACGGCGACGGCGGAGCTGCGCGTCATCCGTCAGCTCATCGGGCGCATCCTCGGCCATGCCGAGGCGGCCTTCCTGAAGCGCGACGGGGAAGCGGCGGCGCACATCGAGCCGCTGGAGGAGGTCGTGGACGACATGGTGGCCTCGCTGAAGGAATTCCACATCAACCGCCTGCGCGAGGGGAAGTGCAGCGTGGATGCGGGCACCTATTACCTCAACCTGCTGGCGGAGATCGAGCGCATCAGCGACGTGTGCTCCAACATCGGCATCTCGACGCTCACCCGCATGCACCCCGACCTTGCCAACCGTACGCATGAGTACGCCTCCGCGCTGCACCGCGGCAACGACGAGAAGTTCAACGCGGAATACCACGCCGCGCACGATGAATTCTTCGCCCGCCTGCGCGACGCCGACGCGGCGCAGACCTCGCTGTTCGACTGACGCGGAGAGCAAACAGAAAACGGCCCCCGCGCAT
>CAMJPK010000142.1 GCA_946407675.1 uncultured Clostridia bacterium | reverse complement strand
CGGCAACATCGTCGAGCGCGGCACCTGCGAGGAGCTCTTTGAAGCGCCGGCGCACCCCTACACGATGGGGCTGCTGCGCGCGATCCCGCGCCTTGACAGCGACAAGAGCCGCCGGCTCGTCTCCATCGACGGCATTCCGCCGAACCCCGCGCTCAAGACAGGCCGCTGTCCCTTCTTTGAGCGCTGCCCCTACGCGGAGCAGAAATGCGACGTCAAGGAGATCCCGGCGCCGATCGTCTATTCCGATACGCATGCCGCGGCCTGCCGCTTCCGCAGGGAGGAGCTGACCGCGCGCGCAAGCGACGAAGCGCAGGCGGCGGGGAAGCGTGTGATCGGCAGCGAGCCGATCCTGCAGCTTGTCAACCTCAGCAAATACTATCCGGTCACGCAGGGCATCGCCCGCCGCAAGGTCGGCGACGTGAAGGCGCTGGACGACGTCAACATCACGATCTGCGAGGGCGAAACGCTCGGACTTGTGGGCGAGAGCGGCTGCGGCAAGACGACGCTGGCAAAGACGGTGCTGCGCCTGCAGCCCGCCACCGGCGGACAGATTATTTTCCGCGGGCAGGACATCACAAAGCTACCGGAGCGCAAGCTCGGCAGCATCCGCCGCGAGGTCCAGTTCATCTTTCAGGACCCCTACGGCTCGCTCGACCCGCGCCAGAGCGCGGGCAGCGTGGTCGGCGAGGCGATCCGCACCCACAAACTGGCAAAGACGAAGGCGGAATACGAGCGCCGCGTGAACGAGCTGTTTGAGGCCGTCGGGCTCGATCCCGGCCTGAAAAACCGCGCGCCGCACGAATTCTCCGGCGGCCAGCGCCAGCGCCTTTGCATCGCGGCGGCGCTCGCCTCGGAGCCGAGCTTCGTCATCTGCGATGAGCCGATCAGCGCGCTGGACGTCTCCATTCAGGCGCAGATCATCAATTTGCTGATCGACCTGCAGGCCAAGCGCGGCCTGACCTATCTGTTCATCGCGCACGACCTCTCCGTCGTCCGCCATATCAGCGACCGCATTGCGGTCATGTATCTCGGCCGCGTGGTGGAGATTTCGCCGTGGGATCGCCTGTATGAAAACCCGATGCACCCCTATACGCGGGCGCTGCTTTCCGCCATCCCGATCCCCGATCCGGCGGTGGAGAAGGCGCGTGTCCGCACCCGCATCGAGGGCGAGGTCCCCAGCCTGATGAACCGTCCGACCGGCTGCGTGTTCCATCCGCGCTGCCCCTATGCCACCGAGCGCTGCGCCAGGGAAGTGCCGCCGCTGAAGGATTACGACGGCCACCAGGCCGCCTGCTGGCGCATCGGCGAGTTTGAATGAAAGAATCCGACCGGCGCAGTACTTCGCTGCGCCGGTACGCCTGCGAGAAAGGAACGCGCGCAAATGGAACCGATTGAAATCAGCAGCCGGGACTTCAAATCGGATGACGGCTGCGGCAGAGCCCATCATGTGCTGCTGAAAAAGGCGCTCATCGCGCCGGACGCGATGGCGGCCTTCGAGGATGTCCTGCATGCGGCCGGCTATGATAACGACTACGCCGTTATCTACGATGAGAACACCTATGAGGCCCTGCGCGGGAAACACCCGAAAGCCAGGCAGGAGGTGATCCTCCCGCAGAAGGATCTCCACGCGAACGAACGCGGCGTGGAGTTGGCAAAAGCCAGGCTCGGTGACGCAAAGCTGCTGATCGCAGCCGGCGCCGGCACCGTCCATGACATCACGCGCTACATCTGCGCCGAGCGCGGCATGCCCTTCGGCAGCGTCCCGACGGCCGCGAGCGTGGACGGCTTTGTGTCGTCCGTTGCGGCAATGACGCTCGGCGGGTTTAAGGTCACGGTGCCGTCCGTCGCGCCGGATTTTCTTGTCGCGGACCTTGATGTGATCGCGCGGGCCCCGCTCTACCTGGCGGCCAGCGGACTGGGCGACGTGCTGGGCAAGTATGTCTCGCTGACCGACTGGGAGATCGGACGAGCCGTCGCCGGGGAATACCACTGCCGCTATACCGCCGATTTGATGCGCGAGGCGGTGGACGCGGCGTACCGGAGCGTTGCGGGCGTTGCGCGCGGCGAGCGGGAGGGCTTCGGCGCCCTGATGAAGGCGCTGATCCTCTCCGGCGTCGCCATGCAGCTCAGCGGCAATTCCCGCCCGGCCTCCGGCGCAGAGCACCACATTTCCCACATGATCGAGCTCGGGACGCCGTGGCTTCCGGATGTCGATGCCCTGCACGGGGAGAAGGTCGGCGTCGGAACGATCCTGTCGCTGGAGAAATACCGCGGCTGGATCGGGCAGCAGCCGGACGCGATCGTGCGCGCTCTCGCCGCGTGGAAGCCCTACACGGAGGCTCTTCTGCGTCCGGTCTTCGGAGCGCTGACCGACAGCGTGATGAAGGAAAACGCCGCGTGCTGCCTTGCGCAGGCCGATCCGGAGCGCATCGCGGCGCACTGGGCGGAAATCCAGGAGCTCCTTCGCGCCCTGCCGGAGGCGCAGGACGTCCAGCGCGCCCTTGCGCACGTCGGAGGAAAGACCACGCTCGCCGACCTCGGGATCGACGAGAGCAAGCGGGAACGCATCCTGACATGGTCGCCCATGGTGCGAAACCGCCTGACCTTTATGCGCCTGCTCCACACCATGCATTTGACTGAATGATCGGAAAGGAAGTCTGAGTATGCCGAAAATTGAAGTAGCGGACGGCATTTCGCTGTTCTATGAGGACCTCGGAAGCGGAGATAAATACGTCCTCAGCCTGATGATGGATTTTCCCCCGGAGAACACCATACGCGAACTGGCGAAGCACGGATATCATGTGCTGCTGATCACCAACCGCGGCATCGGGAAATCCACGCACGTCTTTGAAAACTACGGCGCGGAGTGGTTCAACATCTTTGCCGACGACGTTGTGGCCGTCGCGGACCGGCTGGGCATCGACAAGTTTGTCTACGCGGGCTGCTCCCACGGCGCGGGCACCGGCTGGCACATTGCGCTGCGCCACCCGGAGCGTCTGATCGCATTCATTGATATGGTGGGCGGCCCGCACAACATCGACGAGGGCATCTGGTCTTACCGCACGATGGGGGACAAGGCCCCGCAGCGCAAGCCGATGGACCCGCCGACCTATGAGGACCCCGCCGTCGCCCGCCGCGACGCCAAAAACGCCGCTTACCGTGCGCAGCTCATGGCGGATCAGACGCCGGAGGAGAAGGCGCTGGACTACAAGCGCCCGCTGATCGGGCTCGGCACCGAGGCAAAGGTCTGCGAGGCGCTGCGCACGATCCAGACGCCGACGCTGATGCTTGGCGGCATTGAGGACCCGATCAGCCGCCCTGACCTCATGATCCGCACGGCGGAGTGCCTGCCGCATGGCAAGCTGGTCATGTATTCCGGCTTCGGCCACAGCGGCCCCTTCGGCCAGCTCATCGAGGAATGCACCGAGGAGATCCTGAACTTCCTGCGCAATGTGGAAACGACTGGCAGAGTCTACAAGGAGATCGTCGAGCCCTGAAAAGGACGCAAAAAGCACGCCGAATTTTCGGCGTGCTTTTTGATATCGTTTGCCCGTTCAGTATTGCGTTTCCCACAGGCACAGGCCCTGCGCCGGCGCGGTCGGACCGGCGCAGGCGCGCTCCCGGCTTTCCAGGATCGCTTGCAGGTCCTCCGGCGCGCGTTTGCCCTGCCCGACATCCACCAACGTTCCGGTGATGATGCGGGCCATATTGTAGAGGAAGCCGTTTCCACGCAGCGAAATGCGCAGTTCCTCGCCGCGGCGGGAAATGTCGATCGCGTCGATGCGCCGCACGGTCGATTTTTTGCTGCGGCCTGTGTGAAACGCCGCAAAGTCATGTTCGCCGATGAGATACGCGGCTGCACGGCGCATCGCTGCTTCGTCTAGCGCCCCGGGCAGGCGCCAAACATATTTGCGCTCGAATACGCTAGGCTGCTCGCTGTTCCAGATGCGGTAGACGTAGGTTTTTCCGACGCAGTTGAGCCGCGCATGAAAACGCGGCGCGGCCTGTGTGAGGGAGAGCGCCCCGATATCCTCCGGCAAATGCGCGCGCAAGAGCGCCAGGAGCTCCGCGCAGGAAAGCGCGGTGTCGGCGCGGAACGACGCGGTCTGCTGCCTCGCGTGCACCCCGGCGTCCGTGCGCCCCGCGCCGTGCACCTCAACCGGCTGGTCGAGCAGGCGGCTCAGCGTGTCCTCCAGCTTGCCCTGAATCGTCGCGCCGGTGTTGCCCTGCTTCTGCCAGCCGCGATACCGGCTGCCGTCATAGCACAGCTCCAATCTGAAATTACGCATCGGCCTCGCCTCTCATTTCATAACGTATCCATGGCTCGATGCTCGGCGGCGGCGCGGAAAACCGCAGCGGTTCGCCGCTGACGGGGTGGGGAAAGGCCAGTGTGTGCGCCCACAGCGTCAGGGGGCAGGTGCGTACCGCGCTGCCGTATTTCGCATCGCCCAGCAACGGCATACCCCGCGAAGCAAGCTGCACCCGGATCTGATGGGACCGTCCGGTGTGCAGACGCACGGCGACAAGCGCGCAATCGGACAGGCGATCCAGCACCCGATAGTCGAGCACGGCCTCCCGCACGCCCTTGCGGGTGCGTTTCACCACATAGGTCTTGTTTTTTGCAGCATCGTGGTAGAGCAGATCGCGCATTTCGCCGTCCGGCGCGTCCGGGCAGCCGGCGCAGATCGCGAGATACTCTTTTTGGAACGCACCCCCGGCGATGGCGCTGCTGAGCGCAGCCGCGGCGGCGCGATTGCGCGCATAGACCATCACGCCGCCGACAGAGCGGTCGAGCCGGTGGACGCAGTACGCTTCTCCGCCGAGCATCGCGCGCAGAAGCGCGGGCATATCGTTTTGAGAATCCGCGCCGACCGGTTTGACACAGACGGCGATGGATGCATCAGAGAACAGGATTTCGGGACCGCGCGGAGCGGCACGGGTTTCGATCATAGGAGAACCCTCCGTTTCCTCTTTATCATATGGCTGTAAACAAGGAAAAGCAAGCGGAAAACACTTGTCAAGACTTGATTTTACAAGAAGATTGGATTATAGTTAGTTCATTCATAAATCATGTCGCATCGCCACGGATTCCGGCATAAGGGAAGGAGAATTGCCATGTTCTGTCCGAATTGCGGAAAGGAAGTCGTTCATGCCGGCACATTCTGCATCTATTGCGGGGGAAAGCTGCCGACGCTGAATGAGCCCGCCGCGCCTAAGCCGCAGCCCGCCGCGCCCGCGCCGCAGCCCGCCGCGCCTAAG
>CAMJPK010000141.1 GCA_946407675.1 uncultured Clostridia bacterium | reverse complement strand
CCTATTCGCTATTCTTTTTTTCGCTATCTGTTACACATCATTGTAGAACCTACAACGGCAACGCAGATGATTCAAAAATCCGGTTGACAAATGCGGAGTTTCTGTTATAATAACTTTCGCGCCTTGAAATGCGGGAGTGCTGGAACAGGTAGACAGGCAGGCTTGAGGTGCCTGTGTCCAACCATAGACGTGAGGGTTCAAGTCCCTTCTCCCGCACCACACCGCCGTAAATGCACAAGCATTTACGGCGGTGTTTTTTTGTTTCCGTTATGGCAACGTCCGTGCGTCTGCTACGCCTTCGTAGTCGACAGATGGGCGACCAGCTCCACGATCAGCGTAAACAGCACGGCAATCAGCGCAATGGCGCCCCAGGCCATCGACTGCGGTTTGTTCAGAAACCAGCGCCCGGTCAGGTAAGCACAGTACCCCATCAGGGAAGCAAAGCTGACGAAGACGGGAACATGGACAAGCTTTACGCAGACGAATACGAAGGCGACGGAGAGCGCATCAGCGAGGAAGAAATAGCGGTCGTGCATATGCGGCAGCAAAAAGGGGACCGCAACGCAGACGAGCAGCGAGCAGATGAGAAGCGCCTTGTTGTCGAGCTGCCTGCGGCGCAGGAAGCAGAAGAGATAGAGCAGCGCAAGAAATGCAAACGCCGCGAAGATCCCGATGGCCGCAAGCTGCTCGGTGTTTTCCGCGCCGCGCAGCAGCGCATACATGGACGAGGAATTGTAGTTCAGCCCGCCGCCGACGGTGCCGGCCTGATTGAAATAGAGCAGAAGCGTGCTTTTGAACGGACGGCCGAGCAAAACCGCCGGAAGCACGACGAGGATGTAGGTGACTGGGAAGAACACCAGATGCCACCACTTGATCTTTCGCGCAAAGAGGAAGATCAAAAACACCGGCATGAGGAACACGGCCTGCAGCTTGAGCGCGAAGCTCAGCGCGATCATGCAGACGGAGGCGACGGGCTTGTCCTTGAGGGCAAAATAGACGCTCCATACCGCAAAGGCGCCATAGATGCTGTCGCACTGGCCCCAGTATGCGCCGTTGAGCACGACGGTGGGGAGGAAGAGCGTGACGAAGAATGCGGCCAGTACCTTTGCGCGCTTGTCCGTAAAGCAGTAGACCGTGCGCATCACACCCCAGGCGAGCAGCACGTCAAACGCAATGCTCAGCAGCTTGATCAGATAGAGGTCGCGTATGCTGCTGTAAGAGAACAGCGCGAGGAAATACAAATAGGGGACGTTGTAGTTGCCGATGTTCCACTGCAGCGCTTTGAAGCCGCCCTGCTCCCGGATCGTCCGCACCCAGCGGGTGAGGAAATTCTGATAGTCGAGCGTTTCGTGCTCCATGCACACGCCGCGCAGCACCATCGCCGCAAGGATCAGCGCGGCGGCGGTGAACAGTGCGGCTTTCGTTTTCAGCGCGCCCTCCGCCCACAGAATGACGAAGGCAAGCACGCCGAGAATCAGCAGACCGTAATAGGCCTCCATCCGTATCAGCTCCATATACCGTCTCGGCGGTAAGACAGGGGAACACCGCCGGAAAAAAGAAAAGCGCCGGGAGATCGTCCCGCCGCAGCAAAAAACCTATTGACAAGCAATGATACGCATGATAGAATGACTTGCTATGTTCGCAAAGCGATGGACATATATCCCCACTTTTTCTAGTTTTGATTTTACCATACTTTCTGCAAAAATCAAGTTCCGATCGCTAATTTGTAACAACACAGCCGCGCGTATCGAATCAATGCAAAGGAGTGATGGCCCCAATGCCACAGGATCGCTTACCGAAAAACGTCAAAGATGTTTATTACGGCAGGACGCTGCGCAAGAGCTTTGCACGCACCCCGGAGATCCAGGAGATGCCGCATCTGCTGGAGGTCCAGAAGAATTCCTATCAGTGGTTTCTCGACACCGGCCTGAAGGAGGTCTTTGACGAGGTCGAATCCGTCACGGACTATTCCGGCAACCTGGAGCTGAGCTTTGTCAGCTATTCCATGAACGAGAAGCCGAAGTACAGCGAGCAGGAGTGCAAGGCGCGCGACGCCACGTATGCCGCGCCGCTGAAGGTCGGCGTGCGCCTGCGCAACAAGGAGACCGAGGAGATCAAGGAGCAGGAGATCTTCATGGGAGATTTCCCGATCATGACCGCGGGCGGCACCTTTATCATCAACGGCGCCGAGCGCGTCATCGTCTCGCAGATCGTCCGCTCTCCCGGTATCTATTTTGACAAAACGACGGACAAGGCCCTGGTTTCCGTTTATGCGACCACGATCATTCCGTATCACGGCGCATGGCTGGAGTTCGAGACCGACGCGAACGACGTGTTCTATGTCCGCATCGATAAAAACCGCAAGATCCCCGTGACCTGGCTGCTCAAGGCCATGGGCAACTATAACGAGAACGACCCGAGCACGTGGCTGAGCTGCCTGCCCGGCGGGACGCCCGTGCCCGGCTGCGTCACGAACGAGATGGTCAAGGAGATCTTCGGCGAGGACATCCGCATGACGGCCACCTTCGAGAAGGACACCTGCCCGACCCGCGAGGAGTGCCTGATCGAGATCTACAAGAAGCTGCGCCCCGGCGATCCTCCGACGGTGGAGTCCGCCGAAACGCTGCTGACCGGCCTGTTCTACGACCATCGCCGCTACGACATTTCCAATGTCGGCCGCTATAAATTTAATAAGAAGCTGGCCATCGGCGCGCGCATCAGCGGACACAAGCTGGCGGAAGCGGTTTCCGATCCGATGACCGGCGAGCTGATCGCGGAGGCGGGGGAGATCCTCACCCGCGAGCGCGCCGATGAGATCCAGGCGGCCGGCGTTACCGAGGCATGGCTGGATGTGGACGGCAAGCGCGTGCGCGTGTTCACCAACGGTATGGTGGACATGGCGAAGTATGTGGACTTCGATCCCGCCGAGCTCGGCATCAAGGAAAAGGTCCGCAAGCTGATCATTGAAAGCATCGTCGAGCAGTACAGCGGGGAGGAGCTCAAGGAGCAGATCCTTCTCCATATGGACCAGCTTGTTCCCAAGCACATTATCCTCGACGACATCTTCGCCTCCGTCAACTATCTGA
Organism: uncultured Clostridia bacterium; assembly: GCA_946407675.1. Taxonomy (GTDB): domain Bacteria; phylum Bacillota; class Clostridia; order Oscillospirales; family Oscillospiraceae; genus SVKR01. Next base: position 2,279 of record CAMJPK010000141.1, on the reverse strand, counting down.
ACTGCCTTGCCAACGGCATCGGCGAAGCGGACGACATCGACCACCTCGGCAACCGCCGCATGCGCAGCGTCGGCGAGCTGCTGCAGAACCAGTTCCGCATCGGCTTTAGCCGCATGGAGCGCGTGATCCGCGAGCGCATGACGCTGCAGGATCTCGACATCGTCACACCGCAGAGCCTGATCAACATCCGCCCCGTGACCGCGGCGATCAAGGAGTTCTTCGGCTCCAGCCCGCTTTCCCAGTTCATGGACCAGACCAACCCGCTGGCAGAGCTGACGCACAAGCGCCGTCTCTCCGCCCTCGGCCCCGGCGGTCTGAGCCGTGAGCGCGCGAGCTTCGACGTCCGCGACGTGCACTACAGCCACTACGGCCGTATGTGCCCGATTGAGACGCCGGAAGGCCCGAACATCGGCCTGATCTCCTATCTGGCCTCCTTTGCCCGCGTCAACGAGTACGGCTTCCTCATCACGCCGTACCGCCGCGTCGAGCACATCACGGACGCCGACGGCAGCATCCGCTGCCACCTGACGGACGACGTGCAGTATATGACGGCCGATATTGAGGACCGCTATACCGTCGCCGAGGCCACCGAGCCCGTCGATGAGCGGGGCGACCTTACCAACCACCGTATCACCTGCCGTCACCGCGACGAGATCATCGAGGTCGACCGTGAGCGCGTCGACTATGTGGATGTCTCCCCGCGTATGATGGTCTCCATCGCCACGGCCATGATCCCGTTCCTGGAGAACGACGACGCGAACCGTGCCCTGATGGGCGCGAACATGCAGCGCCAGGCCGTTCCCCTGATGACCACGCAAGCCCCGATCGTCGCCACCGGCATCGAGCACAAGTGCGCCGTTGACTCCGGCGTTGTCGTCCTCGCGGAGGGAGACGGCGTCGTGACGCGCGTGAGCGCGACCAACATCACCGTCAAGTATGACGACGGAGAGATCAAGGACTACGAGCTCATCAAGTTCGCCCGCAGCAACCAGGGCACCTGCTTCAACCAGCGCCCGATCGTCTCGAGCGGCGAGCGCGTGAAGAAGGGCGACGTCCTCGCGGACGGCCCCAGCACCGCGCAGGGCGAGCTCTCCCTCGGCAAGAACATTCTTGTCGGCTTCATGACCTGGGAGGGCTACAACTACGAGGACGCCATTCTGCTCAACGAGCGCCTCGTCATGGAGGACGTCTTCACCTCCATCCATGTGGAGGAGTACGAGTGCGACGCGCGCGATACCAAGCTCGGCCCAGAGGAGATCACCCGCGACATCCCCGGCGTCGGCGAGGACGCGCTGAAGTATCTGGACGAGCGCGGCATCATCATGATCGGCGCCGAGGTCCACGCCGGCGACATCCTCGTCGGCAAGGTCACCCCCAAGGGCGAGACCGATCTGACCGCGGAAGAGCGCCTGCTGCGCGCGATCTTCGGCGAAAAGGCGCGCGAAGTGCGCGATACCTCGCTGAAGGTGCCCCACGGCGCCGCCGGCATCGTCGTGGATGTCAAGGTCTTTACCCGCGAAAACGGCGATGAGATGGGCCCGGGCGTCAACGAGGTCGTCCGTGTCTACATCGCACAGAAGCGCAAGATCGGCGTCGGCGACAAGATGGCCGGCCGTCACGGCAACAAGGGCGTTATTTCCCGCGTTCTGCCGAAGGAGGATATGCCGTATCTGCCCGACGGCACCCCGCTCGACATCGTGCTGAACCCGCTGGGCGTTCCCTCCCGTATGAACATCGGCCAGGTCCTTGAGGTCCACCTCGGCTACGCCGCCCAGGCGCTCGGCTGGAAGGTCGCGACGCCCGTTTTCAACGGCGCAAACGAGGCCTCCATCCACGAGACGCTGAAGCTGGCCGGCCTGCGTGAGGACGGCAAGAGCGTCCTTTACGACGGACGTACCGGCGAGCGCTTCGACAACGACGTTACGGTCGGCTGGGTCTACTTCCTCAAGCTGCACCACCTCGTCGACGATAAGATGCACGCCCGCTCCACCGGCCCCTACTCGCTTGTCACGCAGCAGCCGCTCGGCGGCAAGGCCCAGTTTGGCGGCCAGCGCTTCGGCGAAATGGAAGTCTGGGCGCTCGAGGCATACGGCGCGGCTTACACGCTGCAGGAGATCCTGACCGTGAAGTCCGACGACGTCACCGGCCGCGTGCGCACCTATGAGAGCATCGTAAAGGGCCACAACATCCCGCAGCCCGGCGTTCCCGAATCCTTCAAGGTCCTGGTCAAGGAGCTGCAGTCCCTCTGCCTCGACGTCAAGGTGCTTGACAAAAACGGC
>CAMJPK010000140.1 GCA_946407675.1 uncultured Clostridia bacterium | reverse complement strand
CGGCTCCGGCGACGGCTCCGGCGACGGCTCCGGCTACGGCTCCGGCTCCGGCGACGGCTCCGGCTACGGCTACGGCTCCGGCTCCGGCGTGAAAACGATAAACGGCTACGATGTTTATCGAATTGACGGCGTCCAGACCATTCTGCTCCGCATCAGAGAAAACATTGCGAAAGGTTTAGTTGTTCAACCCGACCTCACGCTTTCTCCCTGCTTTGTTGCAAAACAGGGTGCGCTGTTCGCCCACGGCGAGACGCTGCATGCCGCAATGGAGGCCCTGCGGGATAAGCTCTTTGAGGACATGCCGGAAAAAGAGCGTATTGATGAGTTTATGAGCGCTCACGAATGGGGCGTAGAGTACAGCGACCAGGACTATTTTTCGTGGCATCACCGCTTGACCGGGTCCTGCGAAATGGGCCGCCGACAGTTTGCGGCGGCGCACGGCCTTGCATCCCTCAAAGGAAAACGCACCGTCGAAGACTTTATCATGCTCACGCGCGACGCATACGGCGGCGATGTGATCCGCCGGCTTGCGGACGCCTACGCAAAGAAAAGAGGTGAGAACGCTTGAAATTCGCCCGCACCTGCGCCGGGATCGGCGCGGTGCTCTCCGTCGGCTTCGCGCTGGCGCTCGGCTGCGATCATTTTGCCGCACTGCTGGACGCCGCGATCACGACGGCGCTGGCGATATAAAAAATGCGCCCCCGGATGGATCAGATCCGGGAGCGCGGTATCGCCGAAGCGATGAGAACACCATCATAATAGCAAATCCCCGAAATCCTGTCAAGAGTAACAATGTACCTATTTGGAGGTGAACCATGTCGGACAACTTCCGCAAGGTGCTGAGGGACAAACCATTCACCACGCTCGACAACGAGACGCTGCGGGATCCGTCGCTTTCCCTGAAGGCGCGCGGCCTGCTGGTGACCTGCCTGTCGCTCCCGCCGGACTGGCGCTTTTCGATCCGCGGCCTCGTCGCCGAGTGCAAGGACGGCCGAGCCGCGATCGAGCGCGCGCTGGATGAGCTGGAGGCCGCTGGGTATCTTCGCCGGAGCCGGATCCAGGAGCACGAAGCCAACGGGACATTCGGCGGCACCCTCTACACCTTCTTTGAGGTACGGCAATCGCAACCGTGTGCGGAAAACCCGCACACGGTTGACGCGCCCATTGCCTCACCGTGTGCGGAAAACCCGCATGCGGATAAACCGCACGCGGAAAACCAGCACATACAAAAGAAAGAACAACAAAAGAAAGAACAACAAATCCCCCCAAAGCCCCCCAAGGGGCGTGCGGCGGCGAAAAAGGCGCCTGATCATCAGCCGGAGGAATTTGCCCGGCTCTGGACGGCCTATCCTCGCGGCGAGGATAAGCAAGGCGCTATGGCCGAATGGGACAAGCTCAAGCCCGACGAGGCGATGATCTTCAGCATGAAGGCCGCGCTGCTGCTCCAGAAGCAAAGCGAGGAATGGCAGCGCGGCATCGGGATCCCGTACTTCGTCCGCTGGCTGCGCCACCGGCGCTGGGAGGATGAGAAGCTCCGCAGCGTTCCGGCTGCCGGCGGCCCGGCGCCGAGCGTGCCGTATGAGCCGGAGGTGCGCACATGGTAAGTTGGACGCAGGCGCAAGCCGCCGTGATCGGCAGCGCCCTGATCGACGCGCGCTGCGTCCCGGAGATCCTCGCGGATATGCGAGCCGAGGACTTCTCCGGCGAATACCGGAGTTTTTTTGACGCGATCGCAGCTCTGACCGCCGATCAGACGCCGGTGGATCCCGTGACGGTGCTGGCGAAGATCGGCCCGGCGTATGAGGAGCTCGCCCGCGCGCTGATCGAAACGACGCCGACGGCGGCCAACGTCCGCACCTACATGCGCATCTGCAAGGAGCAGGCCCGCCTGCGCCTGCTGCAGGGCCTCGGCGCGGAGCTGACCGCAGCGCAAACGCTGGAGCAGGCGCGCGAGATCATGGGCCGCGCTGCAGCCGCTTCGATCGAAAGCCCGAACAATGAAAGCGTGAGCCCTATGGAGCTCGCGGCGATGTGGATCAATTCGCTCAACGAGGAGAAAAAGCCGGAGTTCATCGAAAGCGGCATCGGCTGCCTCGACAGCGTCGTCCACACGCGGCCCGGCCACATGCACATCATCGCCGGGAAAACCAGCCACGGCAAAAGCGCCCTCGCGATCCAGATCGCGTGGAACATCGCGCAGAAGCGCAAGGTCGGATATTTCAGCAACGAAATGCCGGCCGAGGACCTCGACGAGCGCCTGATCGCGATGCTGTCCCCTGCCGACCATGGGCGCGTCCGGTCCAGAGAACTCGACGGCGACGAGCTGCAGGCCACGGGACGCGCAGCCGGAAACATTTCCCGCGCAGGGCTGTGGTACGAGCCGGCGGCCAACATGACCGTCGACGACATCCGGGCAAGAACGCTGCAGCGCGGCTATGAGGTGATCTTCGTCGACTACCTGCAGCTGGTGCGGTACCCGAAGCGCGGCGCCTCGCCTTATGAGGCCGTCAGCGAGATCAGCAAGGCGCTGGCCACGATGGCGCGCGCACTCAAGATCGTCGTGTTTGCCATGTCGCAGCTGAGCCGCCAGGACGACGGTAACAGTTTCGAGCCGGTGCCGCCATTGAGCTCGCTGCGCGAATCCGGACAGCTGGAGCAGGACGCCGAGAGCGTGATCTTCGTCCACGCGCCGATTCGTCTGGTATATCAACGTTTCCGGATCCTCGACATTGCGAAGAACCGCAGCGGCCCGATCGATCGGTTTTATATCAACTTCGACGTCCGGGTGCAGAAGTTCTCCGCACCGAGCACAGCAGATTATCGGCTGTGGAGCGAGGTCGTCCGCAAGCGCCGCGTTCTGACCGCCGAGGAGCGACGCCAGATCGAGGAGACATCGGAGGAGAAGATCAAGCGCACGCTTGAAAACGAGTACAACAAGCGGAAAAAGCAAAAGCTCAACGGCGGCGATCAGCCGGCGGTGAAGGAGGAAAAGCATGATCCACCTGGGCGACAAGGTCACGCGGAAGATCTCAATCTTTGATCCGTCGTTGGGAATCTCCACGGCGGTGCCGGTCGAGGCGACGGTCGTCTATATCCACCCCGAGCGCCGGTTTTACACGATCGAGTGTAAAATGCCGGCCGGCCGTAGTTTCCGCGAATCCCTGTATTTCTTCCCGCGCTGCGGGAGTTACAAAACCTGAGAAAGGACAATCAAGCGATGAGAACAATCAGCATTATCAACCTAAAGGGCGGGACGGCCAAGACCACGACGACGATCAACATGGCCGCGATCCTCGCGGACATGGGAAAAACCGTGCTCGTGATCGACGCCGACGCCCAGGCCAACGCGACGCAGTTTTACGGCTTCCGCGATCCGGACAAGCTCTGCGAGAACACGCTCGCCGAGCTGCTGAACGCCTACGAGAGCTTCGGTCGCAGCGACTACGCCGAGGACTACGTCCGCAAAACGCCGTTTTCCGGCATCGACCTCGTCCCGGCGAGCATCGGCCTTCTGAACGCCGACATCGCGGCGCTCAAGCGCGGCGGCAACCTCAAAACCATCGAGGACCTGCTTGACAACCTCAACGAGGACGCATGGATCGAGAACGGCGTCCCGGAGAACGGCGCGAGCGCCTACGACTTCGTCCTGATCGACTGCCCGCCGAGCTTTACGGCGGCGAGCGTGGCCGCCATCTACGCAAGCGACGACGTTATCATCCCGGTCGAGGCGGATCTCTTCTCGATCACGGGCATGGCCGCGCTGATCGCGCAGATCAACTCCGTGCGCCGGATCCAGCCGCGCGTCCGCGTCGCCGGCGCGCTGATCTGCAAGTGGCACAACACCGCCGCCTGCATACAGGGCGAGGCCGCGCTGCGGGCGAGCAGCGTCCCCATCTTCACGCAGACGATCCGCCGCAGCGACAAGGTCACGGAGAGCATCTTCTCCGGACAGAGCTTACAGGCCTACTCTCCTCAGAGCGCTGCCGGCCGCGACTACCGTGCCTTCGTCGCGGAGTATCTTGAGGGGGTGCGATGATGGCAAAACAGAAATTCGACCTCGGCGACACGCTCGCCGGCGTGCTCGGGAATGTGTCCGGATCCGACACGCAGGAGCAGATCGAATATATCGAGCTGAAATACCTCGTCAGCGACGAGCGCAACTTTTACAGCATGGACGGCGTCGACGAGCTGGCTGCGAACATCGAACTCGTCGGCCTGCAGCAGCCGCTGCGCGTGCTGAAGGGAGACTCCGGCTTTTATGTGATCGTCAGCGGCCACCGCCGCGCCGCCGCGCTCCGGATCCTTGCCGAAGACGCGCCGGAAAAATGGAACCGCGTCCCGTGCATCGTGGAAAAGCCCGCCGCCAGCCCGGAACTGGAGGAGCTGCGCCTGATTTTTGCGAACTCGAACACGCGCACGATGAGCAGCGTCGACATCGCCCGGCAGGCCGAGCGCGTGGAGTGGCTGCTCTACAAGCTGAAGGAGGACGGCGTCGTCGAGTTCTCCGGCCGGATGCGCGACCAGGTCGCCGCCGCCTGCAAGATCTCCACGACCAAGCTGGCCGTGCTGAAGGCGATCAAAAACAACTTGGTCCCGGAGCTCTATGCCTTTTACGAGAAGGGCGAGATCAACGAGAGCTGCGCCTACGAACTCCAGAAACTCCCGGCCGAAGGCCAGAAGGCCATCGCCGAGAGCTGCAAGCGGACCGGCGCTGGCTTCATCAAAAGCTGGGGCTGCGAGCGCTGCGTCGAGCACGCCATGACATACATGAAGCCGCAACAGTGTGAAAACGGGGACGAGTGCGACCACCATGCCGTCCGATTTGTGAAAACGCTCCGGGCGAAAATGGCGTGGGCTTACTGCCCGGGCGGATGCTGCGTCAGTTGCCACGATCTTCGAGACTGCGATCACGCATGCAAAAAGGCAAAGGCCAAGAAGGCAGAGAAAAAGGCGGAAAAAGAAACGCAGAAGGAGGACCGGGAAAAAGAGGCGGCCAGACTGCAAAAAATGGAATTTCAAAACAAGTGCAAGGTCCGTCAGGAACAGGCGCAGCGCGTGCTCCCACTCATCGAGGCCGCTGGGCTCAGCGACGACGACAAGCTCCAGGGGCAATACTACTACAGCAAGATAGAGGTCGGAACGATCCGCAAAGCCGCTGCCGGAGACTTCGGAGATAAAAAATACTTCTACGGCGACGACCACAAGATCATCCCGACGAACGCGGACGCACTTATGTCATGGGCCGACAAGCTCCAATGCTCCACCGACTACCTGCTCGGCCGGACGGACGATCCGCAGCCGGCAGCGCCGGCGCAGCAGGCCGACGGCAACGCGCTGCAATTCCGCAGCGGCGATCCGGATCACGACTGCGTCTGCTGGTGCGTGTTCTCCTTTGGTGAGGGAAAAGCCGGGTGCCAGCCCGCAAAGTGGAAGGGCGGAAAGTGGCACTTCTACAACATCAACGCCGACATCGACGCCGAGTGCATCGGATGGATCGAGCTGCCGGACTATGAGGGGGTGCTGAGAGAATGAACAGA
>CAMJPK010000139.1 GCA_946407675.1 uncultured Clostridia bacterium | reverse complement strand
GAATATTTTTTCAACGCCGACTATGAGCCTTCGCTTTTTCCCGTGACGGCGATCAGTGCAAAACGGCGCCGATTCCGTTTCCCCCTGGGCATGGAGCTGACGGCACGGATACGGACATTTGCCGTGGCACACGGCGTCACGGAAGCTGCTGTGTTCGCCGCGGCATTGTCGCTGTATCTGGCAAGGGCGTCACAGAAGCAGGAAGCCGTCTTCATCATGCCGCGTCTCGGACGTGCCGGCGCCCGGGAACGCGCCCGCTACGGCTGCCACACGACGGCTATCCCCGTCCGCGTAACACTCGAAGACGCCCTGACCTTCCCTGCGCTCTGCACTCGTGCTCTGGAGCGCGCGCGGGAGGCGTCCGCGCACAAGGACTACGGGATCGACCGCATCCTTTCCGACCTGAAAAACGGCGGCCTCGTGACCGGCGCGGTCAGCGAGTACACGTTAAACTTCTATCAGCCGGAGCTTCCATCCCCCGTCCCGTATGACATCGACATGAGCATGGACGGCGCGATGCACAACCATCTGACGCTGAATGTCACGTCGTTTGGCGGCGCGATCGAGATCACCTACGACGCGCGCGACGGCGTTTACGACGAAGCCGCCACACGGCGTTTCCACGATGCGCTGCTGCACTTACTCACGCTTGGGATGGACGAGCCGGAGCGCCCTGTCGGCGAATACGAGATTGTAGGCGACGCGGAGAGGGCGTTCCTGCTGAACGTGAAGGGGCGGGAGATCACCATCAGCGCTTCCGCGACGATCCCGTCGCTGTTCCGAGCCGCGGCAAAAGAATACGCCGACCGGCCTGCCCTTTATGCAGGCGATCACGCATACACCTTTGCGGAGCTGGACAAGCTCTCCAACCGCGCCGCGAATGCGCTCATCGGCGCGGGAGTCAAGCTGGGACAGAGCGTGATGTACAAGCTGCGGCGCGACGAGAAGCTGATCCCCGTCATGTTGGGGATCTCCAAGGCGGGCGCCGTGTTCATCCCCATTGACCCGGAGTACCCGCAGAAGCGGATTGACTACATACAGAGCAGCAGCGGCGCGGAAGTCATGATTGTGAACGATCCCTACGCCGAGAGCGGGGAGAACGCTCATACCTTACGCCTCATTGCCGCATCGGAGCTGCTCGACTGCGCAGACGAGCGCGACCCCATGCTCGACATCCCCCAGGAGCGTCCGGCGTACTGTATCTATACCTCCGGCACGACCGGCGTGCCCAAGGGGGCGGTGCTCTCGCACCGCGGCATCGCCAATATTACGCACCCGGACAACAATCCCTTCAATCGGGACATCGTAACGTGCGGAACCGGGATCGTTGCCATCGGTTCGGTGTGCTTCGATATCTCGCTGTTTGAGTTCTTCGTCCCGCTCTTTAACGGAAAATTCATAGAATTTGCCCCGGAACGCGCCATGACCGATCCGGAGGCGCTTGCCGCGCTGATCGTGAAACACGGCGCGAACATGCTTCACTGCACGCCGTCGCGCCTGTCCGCATATCTCAAAAATGCAAGGTTTTCCGCCGCACTGCGGTCCGTCAAGGTCATCCTCGCCGCGGGCGAAGCGCTTCCGGGCAGTCTGGTCACAGAACTGAAGGAAACCTACGGGATCCGCGTATACAACGGATATGGGCCGACGGAAACGACCATCGGCGCGACGATCACCGAGGCCGGCGACAACACCTCCATCGGCACGCCGATCGCCAACACCGGTGTGATGATCCTCGACGAGCAGGGGCGGCTGCTGCCCTGCGGCGTGATCGGCGAGCTGTACATTTACGGAATGGGGCTGGGCCTCGGCTATAGAAACCTGCCTGAGGAGACAGAAAAACGCTTTGTGGAGCATTACGGTGTCCGTATGTACAAGACGGGTGACCTGGCCCGATACCTGCCGGACGGCAGAATTGCCTATCACGGACGAAATGATTTTCAGGTCAAGCTTCACGGCCTGCGCATCGAACTGCCCGAGATCGAGAGCTGCATCCTCAGCTTCGAGGGGATCGGCGGTGTCTGTGTGCAGGTGCGGAAAATCGGTATTTCAGAGCATCTGGCGGCCTTTTACTGTGCGAAGGACGGCGCGGCCATCGATGCTGCGGCGCTGAAGGACTACGTCAGAGCGCGCCTGACCTACTATATGGTGCCGGACATTTTCAAAGAGCTTGATCATATTCCCGAAACGCCCGGCGGAAAGACCGATACGAAAGCTCTCGCGGCGATCCCGATCAAGGTGGAAGGCGTCTATCGCGCGCCGCAGACGCCGTATCAAAAGGCGATCTGCGCAGCGTTTGCGGCCGTTTTGGAGTTGGATCAGGTCGGCCTTGACGACAGCTTCTTCGACAATGGCGGCGACAGCCTGCATACCGCCGAGCTGCTGTTTGAGATCGAATCCCGTCTGCCCGAGGCCGAGGCGGCCTATGAGGACATCTTTCGCTATCCCACTCCCGAGCTGCTCGCACAGTATCTTTACGTCAAGCATACGGAGAAGGCCCGCAGGCACGTCAATCCATTGGAAACGCTTGATTACAGCGGGATCGACGCGCTGCTGTCAAAAAACGCACTGTGCGATGGCGAAGCGCCCGAGCCGCACGGCCTCGGCAACATCCTGCTGACAGGCGCCAGCGGCTTTCTCGGCATCCATGTTCTGGCACAGCTGCTGCGTCGGCGCGATGCCTGGTACAACATCTATTGCCTCGTTCGCGCCACCAAACGCCAGACTCCCGAAAAGCGGCTCAAAGGCACGCTCTTCTACTATGAGGAGACGAGCTGCGACGATATTTACGGCAAATGCCTGTTCGCGCTCGACGGTGACATCTCAAATCCGAAGATCTTTGCTGAGCCCTTTGACGGGCGGATCGACACGGTCATCAACTGTGCGGCGGATGTGTCGCATTTCGCCTTTGACGACAAACTGGACCGCGTCAATACGGGCGGCGTCCGCAATCTGACGCAGCTGTGCGCCGAACACTGCGCCGCGCTGGTTCAGGTCTCAACGATCAGTATTGGCGGCGCTTACGAATCCGGAGGGCCGCCGCTGACGCTGACGGAGCGGGATCTGTTTATCGGGCAGGAGATTAAAAACCAGTACATTCTTTCCAAGTTTATGGCCGAATACGAGGCGCTGACCGCGGCGGTTCGGCACGGTATCGCCGTCAAGCTCATGCGCGTGGGCAATCTGCAGGGCCGCATTTCGGACGGCGAATTCCAGATGAATCGGAAGACAAACGCCTTTACGCGGCAGATCACGTCCTATGTGCATATCGGGATCGCGCCGGAGAGCCTGTATAATTCCACCGTGAACTTCTCTCCCGTGGACGATGTTGCAAGAATGATCGTTGCGCTTTCCATGCTGCCGATGGAATACTCGGTGTTCCATGTGTATCCTCCGAAAGAGGTGGAATACCGGCGCCTCTTTGAAACGCTGCGGCGGCTGGGACACGAGATCAGGATCGTTCCCGATGAGGCGTTCGAGCGCAGGGTCAGGGAGCTGTCCGAAACCGAGGAGGGCCGTAAAGCGCTTGAGGGAATCTTCGTGGAGCGCCCCGATCTGCGCTATCGACAGACCGCGGTCGTCGATAAGTTTACGCAGGACACGATCACGGCGCTTCACCTTGACTGGAACGAGATCTCGGACGGGTATCTGGAGACTTATTTCCGCGCGCTGGAAACGCTCGGCGCATTCGACGAGAAATAGGATAGGGAGGAGACGGATAAAATGGTAGTCTGTCTGTGGTCGCTGGCGGTGTTTCTCGCGTCGGTGTTTGCCGGCCTGATCTCCGGCGTGACGCTCACGCCCAAGTATAAGCCCGTCATACTTGCGCTTTGGTGGATTTTAGTCGGGATCGTCGGCTATGCGCTGGCCTATTTAAGCTACAGCGTCAACCTGTATAACGACCTTGTGGGCATCCTCGGGCTGACGGTCGTGCTTTGCGCCTCGATCCTGTTTGCATACAGGGGGACGACTGCGGAAAAGCTCTTCGTGGGACTGATGTCGGCGCTCATCGCAAACGTCGCCACATTCATGTTCTGCGGCACGACGGACACCTTTGTCGGCGCACGTCTTGGGCTGTTCGCATCCGGCACGCCCTATAATGTTCCGAATATCCTGCTGTTTATCGGGATCAAGCTCGTCGTCTATGCGATCGTCTTTGCGCTGTACGTCAAGCTCCTGCGCAACCGTGTACGCGAGATGCTGGTCATGGCCGGCGACGGGATCAAGACCTATCTTGTCGTGCCGGCTGTCTCGGTCGTAGGCTTCTATGTCATCAACCTCATTACCAATAAAACGGGCATCGTACCGATGAACACGTGGTTCCTGCCCTTATATTTGACGATCTGCGTAATCTTCGTCGTGGAATATCTGCAGATATTCAACTCTGTCCGTCTTACTGCGGAAAAAATGCAGAGCGAGAAGGAGAAGGAGCGCATCGGCGCGGAGTTGAACGTCGCCACCCAGATCCAGGCAGACATGCTGCCCCGCATCTTTCCGGCTTTCCCCGACAGGAAGGAATTTGACATTTACGCCACCATGACCCCGGCAAAAGAGGTGGGCGGCGATTTCTATGATTTCTTCCTGATCGACGAAAACCACCTTGGCCTGGTCATGGCCGACGTGTCCGGCAAGGGTGTTCCCGCCGCGCTGTTCATGGTGATCGCCAAGACGCTCATCAAGAACCGGGCGCAGATGGGCGGCGGCCCCGCGGAAGTATTGCAGTATGTCAACGAACAGCTTTGCGAGGGCAACGACGCGGAATTGTTCGTCACGGTATGGTTTGCCATCCTCGACCTGTCCACCGGCAAGGGGCTGGCCGCAAACGCGGGCCACGAGCATCCGACCATTCGGCGGGCAGGCGGCGATTACGAGCTGGTCCTCTATCGCCATTCGCCTGCCGTGGCGACGATGGAAGGGATGCGCTTCCGGGAGCATGAATTTGAACTGCGTCCCGGCGACAGCCTGTTCGTATATACCGACGGTGTGGCCGAGGCGACCAACGCTCACAACGAGCTGTTCGGCAGCGAGCGTATGCTGAGGGCGCTGAACGAAAACCCGGACGCCGATCCACAGACGCTGCTGCAAACCGTGCGCAGGCACATCGACGCATTTGTGGGCGGCGCACCGCAATTTGACGATATTACCATGCTGGGCTTGCTGTATAAAGGTTCGGAGGAAAAAAGCAATGGCTGAACTGACCCTTTTGGCTGTTGTGGAAAACCTGGATCAGGTCCAGGCCTTTGTGGACGCGGAGTTGGAGAAGCTCAATTGCCCCATGAAAACTCAAATGCAAGTCGATGTAGCGGTGGAGGAGCTGTTCGTCAATATCGCCCGCTATGCCTACGCACCCAAAACGGGAAGCGCCACGATCCGCGTTCAGCCAGATGAAAAATCACACGCGGTGGCGATCACATTCTTCGACAGCGGCATTCCCTATGATCCACTGGCGAAGCCTGACCCTGACGTGACCCTTTCTGCAGAAGATCGACAGATCGGCGGCCTGGGTATCTTCATGGTGAAAAAGAGCATGGACGATATGACCTA
>CAMJPK010000138.1 GCA_946407675.1 uncultured Clostridia bacterium | reverse complement strand
TGCAGGAGATGCGCACCAGCATGGAGCGCATCGAGGACGTGATGGAGTACCCGGAGGATGAGATCCTGACCGCGGAGCAGGCGCCCGACACGGCGGACGGCGCGGATGCGGCCCAGGCCCAAAATTACGACAAGCTCAGCGGCAGCCTCGTCATGAAAAACGTGACCTTCGGGTATTCCCGGCTGGCCCCGCCCCTGATCGAAAACTTCAACCTGGAGCTCAAGCAGGGACAGCGCGTGGCCTTCGTCGGCACCTCCGGCTGCGGCAAAAGCACGCTGGCAAAGCTCATTTCCGGCCTGTACCAGCCCTGGGAGGGCGAGATCCTGTTTGACGGGAGGCCCATCCGGGAGATCGACCGCAGCGTTTTCACGGGCAGCGTGGCGGTGGTGGATCAGGACATCATTCTGTTTGAGGATACCATTGCAGCCAACATCCGCATGTGGGACAACTCCATTGAGGACTTTGAGGTCATCATGGCGGCCCGTGACGCGCAGATCCACGAGGACATCATGCAGCGCGACGGCGGATACCAATACAAGATCACCGAGGGCGGCAAGGACTTCTCCGGCGGCCAGCGGCAGCGCATGGAGATCGCCCGCGTGCTGGCGCAGGACCCCACCATGATCATCATGGACGAGGCCACCAGCGCGCTGGACGCCAAGACGGAGTACGACGTGGTGCGCTCCATCAAAAACCGCGGCATCTCCTGTGTGGTGATCGCCCACCGGCTGAGCACCATCCGCGACTGCGACGAGATCATCGTCATGGACCACGGAAAGGTCGTGGAGCGCGGAACGCACGCACAGCTGATGGCACTCGACGGCGTTTACAAGACGCTCGTCACGTCGGAATAAGGAGGGGATCTCATGGGTTGGTTTGACGAACAAATCCGCGCCCGCAAAGAGGCGGATCAGGCCGTATTTGAGGATTCCTTCCAGGCAATGGCGGGCGCCGTCATGGGCTGGCGCATGACCAGAGCCCTCAACGACAACCGGCAGATCACCGCCGACGCCATCGGCGAGATCCTGAAGTTTTACCATGTGAAGCCGCAGGAGGTCCCGGACAACATCCGGGACATGAACGAGGTTTTGGAATACCTGCTGCGCCCCTACGGGATCATGCGCCGCAGCGTGACGCTTGCGCCCGGCTGGTATCACGATGCAACCGGCGCAATGCTGGGCACGCGCACCGACGACGGCAGCGTCGTGGCGCTGATTCCCTGCGGCCTGAACGGTTACAGCTTCTATGACCGCAATACGGGAAAGTCCGTGCGCCTGAACCACAGCACGCAGGGGCTGATCGAGCAGGAGGCCATCGCCTTCTATAAACCCTTCCCGCTGACGAAAATGACCACGGGAAATCTGCTCAAGTACATCGTGCAGCAGATCGCCCCGGCGGATGTCGTGCTGCTGGCCATCGCCATGCTGGCGGTGACGCTGGTGGGACTGCTGACGCCGTGGCTGAATAAGCAGCTGTTCTCCACCGTGCTCGCCTCCGGCAGCGTAAGCGTGCTGATGGGCGTTGCGGTCTTCATGGTCTGCGCCACGGTCAGCGCCCTGCTGTTTGGCTCCATACGCTCGCTGCTCGGCGCGCGCATCGGCACGAAGCTGAACACGTCGGTGGAGGCCGCGACGATGATGCGCATCCTGTCGCTTCCCGCGGACTTCTTCAAAAAATACAGCGCAGGCGAGCTGGCGAACCGCGCGCAGTACGTCAACGGCCTGTGCACGCAGCTGACCAGCATGGTGTTGACCACAGGTCTCACCAGTCTGTTTTCCCTCATCTACATCGCGCAGATCTTTCTCTACGCGCCCGCGCTGGTAGCGCCGTCCCTGATCGTCACGGTATTGACGCTGGTCGTTACGATCATTCAGATCCTGATGCAGGTCAAATACACCCGCAGGCGGATGGAGTTTGCCAGCGAGGAGAGCGGCATGAGCTATCAGCTCATCTGCGGCATCCAGAAGATCCGGCTTTCCGGCGCCGAGCGCAGGGCCTTCGCCCGCTGGGGCAAGCATTACGCGCAGGAGGCCAAAAATACATACGGCACGCCCGTGTACCTCACGGTGGCCCCGGTCATCTGCACGGCGATTTCGCTGGCCGGCACGATCGTGATGTACGCCGCCGCCGTCCGCAGCGGCGTCAGCGTGGCGGAATACTACGCCTTCAACTCCGCTTACGGCATGGTGAACGCGGCCTTTCTGGCGCTGGCCGGCATCGCCGCGGGCGCGGCGCAGATCCGGCCGGTGCTGGAGATGGCAAAGCCCATTCTGGAGGCCGAGCCGGAGGTGGCGGAGGATAAGCTGGTGCTGACCCGGCTTTCCGGCGGCATCGAGCTGAACAACGTCACCTTCCGCTACACGGAGGATATGCCCCCCGTGCTGGACGATCTTTCGCTGAAGATCCGCCCCGGCCAGTATGTGGCCATCGTCGGCAAGACCGGCTGCGGCAAATCAACGCTCATGCGCCTGATGCTGGGCTTCGAGACGCCGCAGAAGGGCGCGGTGTACTACGACGGGCGCGACCTCAAGCGCATCGACCTCAAATCCCTGCGCCGCCGGATCGGCGCCGTGATGCAAAACGGCAAGCTCTTCACCGGTGATATCTTCTCGAATATCACGATCTCCGCGCCATGGCTCACGCTGGACGACGCGTGGGAGGCCGCGGAGATCGCAGGCATGGCCGACGACATCCGCGCCATGCCCATGGGGATGCACACGCTGATCGCCGAAGGGCAGGGCGGCATCTCCGGCGGCCAGCGGCAGCGCCTGCTGATCGCCCGCGCCGTCGCGCCCAAGCCGAAGATCCTGATGTTTGACGAGGCGACGAGCGCGCTGGACAACCTGACGCAGAAGCAGGTGTCCGAGGCGCTGGATCGCATGAAATGTACCCGCATCGTCATTGCCCACCGCCTTTCCACCATCCGCCGCTGCGACCGGATCATCGTGCTGGACAAGGGGCGCATCGTTGAGGACGGGACCTATGAAGAACTGATCGACAAGGGCGGCGCCTTTGCCGCGCTCGTAGCGCGCCAGCGGCTGGACGTGCCGGAGGAGACGGTCTCGTAAAATTGTTTTGAGCTTCGCTGCCACACGGCGATATCGCGCGTATCAAGGTATGAATCATCAAAAGAAAGGGTGACGCGAATGATGGAGAAGAAGCTTTCTCAGGCCTTTGATCTCCAGCGCTTTGCGCCGAATGCGCATCTGCAGGGCGTGATCGACGCTTCCCATGCGCGCATGTCCGCGCGGGAGCTCGCAGACGACGAGCTGGAGCTTGTGGCCGGCGGCAGGCAGCTTCCCCAACAACCGGAGGACGGCAAAAAATGACGGCGGCGCAGCAGGAAGAACTCTATACGCAGTACCGGGGCAAGGTGCTGGGGTATATCCGTGCGCGCGTGAACAATCGCGAGGATGCGGAGGACCTTTGTCAGGATGTGTTCGTCAAGGTCTTCCGCGCCGCCGACCGCTACGACGCCGAAAAGTCCGCCCCCGGCACGTGGATCTATGCCGTCACGCGCAACGCCGTGATCGACTATTTCCGCAAGAACCGCCCCGCGGAGGAGCTGCCGGAGGATCTGACGGACGACGCGCTGCCGGAGGACGCGGTCATGCAGACCGCGCTGCTGGACGAGCTGGCCGCGGCGCTGGAGCAGCTGCCCGACGAGCTGACGGACATCATCGTAGCGCGGTATTATGACCGTCTCCCGCTCACGGAGATCGCGGAACGCATGGGACTGAGCTACGGCGCGGTGAAGCTGCGGCACCAGAAGGCGCTGCTGCTGCTGCGCACGGCGATGGCTACATAGGTTTTCCTCGAACTTACAGCCACACGGCGAAATCGTGCGTATCAATACATGAAGACAAAGCAAGCAATTTGGAGGTACATACAATGGAGAACAAGAATCTGCGTGAACAGATGTCGGAACTCCTGAACGGGCTCGACGACGAACAGAAGGAAAAGGCAATGGCCTGCAAGACCATGGAAGAGCTGACGGCTTTTCTGGGCGAGCTGGGCGTCGCCGTGACGGACGAGGCGCTGGACGCCGTCGCTGGCGGCAGCCCCGCTTTCCGAGGGGGATCCGTGAGGAAGCCGCCCGTTATACTCTGACGGGAAGGGATCTGCGGACAGAATCAACGAGATGGAACTGGAATGCGATACTTACTGAACGAACGTTATCTGCTCCGGGGCTGGGAAAAGCTGCCCTACGCGGTGGTGGACCGGGCGACCGGCAGAGCGCATTTCATCTCCGCGCAGGAGATGGAGGCGCTGAAGCTGTGCAGCGGGAGAATCGAGACGGACCTGCCGCTGATCCCGCAGGAAATACGGGATCTGCTGCCCGCCATCGAGAAGCACGGCATCATCCGTTCCGCTGCGGAGGGGGAGACGATCCGGCCCGAGCAGGAATACCGCAGCTATCCGGCCCGCTATATCCGCACGGCCCACTGGTCCGTCACGGGCCGCTGCAACTACCGCTGCAAGCACTGCTATATGTCCGCGCCGGACGCCAAATACGGCGAGCTGAGCCACGGGCAGATCATGCGCATGGTGGAGGAGCTTTCCGACTGCGGCGTCATGAACGTCTCTCTCACCGGCGGCGAGCCGCTGGTGCGCCGGGACTTTCTGGAGATCGTGGACGCGCTCATTGAGCGGGGCATCCGCATCACGCAGATCTACTCCAACGGCGCTCTGGTCAGGGAACCGCTGCTGAAGGCGCTGGACGAGCGGGGCGTCCGCCCCGAGTTCAACATGAGCTTCGACGGCGTGGGGATGCACGACTGGCTGCGCGGCGTCCCCGGCGCGGAGGAGAACGTGGACCGGGCCTTCCGGCTGTGCCGGGACATGGGCTTTCCCACCGGCGCGGAGATGTGCCTGCACGCAGGCAATAAGCACCTTTTGCGCGCGTCGGTCAACCACCTGCGCGACGTTGGCTGCGGCAGCGTCAAGACAAACCCCATCTCCGATGTGGGCGAATGGAAGAAAAACGGCGGCAGCGCTTCGATCCCGATGGAGGAGCTGTTTGCGCTTTACCTCGACTACATCCCGCGGTACTATGAGGACGGCATGCCGATCTCGCTGATGCTGGGCGGCTTCTTTGCCGCCGATCCCCGCACGCCTGAGCGCTGGGACGTACCTATGTACCACGATCCGATCGACCCGCAAAAGTGCTGCGTGTGCAACCACGCCCGCATGGTGATGTATATCTCCCCGGAGGGACGGGCGCTGCCCTGTATGAGCTTGTCCGGCATGGAGATCCAGGAGAGATTTCCCCTGATCCCGGTCAACGGGCTTGCAAAGTGCATCACGGATTCCTTCTATATGGACTTCATCAACACGCGCGCCGACAAGGTGCTGGCGCACAACCCGGAGTGCGGCGACTGTATCTGGCGCTCCTGGTGCCTGGGCGGCTGCCGGGCCGGCGGACTGGACGGCTCCGGGCAGACGGATCTGCTGTATAAGGACCCCGCCTGCTGCGCGATGTTCCGGGACGGCTGGATCGGGAAGCTCGTGACGCTGATGCGGGAGCTGAGGCCCGAGGCGTCCGGTCCCGTGACAA
>CAMJPK010000137.1 GCA_946407675.1 uncultured Clostridia bacterium | reverse complement strand
GCTGCTCCGGCGAAGCGCCGGCCGCGCCCGCGGCGCGAATCGGAAAGGATGATTAATGAGCAGATAACGCACACCAGGTGCCCCGTTGAATCCGTTGGAATTGTTCCGAAGCAGACGGAACGGAAAGATACAAGGAGGAAACCCCATGAAAAAAGCACTCGCACTCATTCTTACCCTGGTTATGATGCTTGGCTGCGCCGCCGCCTTCGCGGACACAGCCGAACCCGGCCTGCTGCGTACCGCGGTTTTGTATGACATCTCCACCATGGACGTCTCGGAAACGACGGACGACTATCTCATCCCGTTGAATGTATTTGACCGGCTGTTTGAGACAAGACCCGGCGACGGCTCCTCGGAAATCGTCAAAAGCCTGGTGACGGATTACAGCATCAGCGACGACGGCCTGACCTATGCCTTCACGCTGCGCGATGGCGTCGTATTCTCCAACGGCAGCGCCCTCACCGCCTCGGACGTGCAGTTCAGCTTTGAACGCCTTTTAAAGGCGGCGAAGGAGAACACGGAGATCCCGCTCGAAATCCTCGGCGGCGAGGCCGTGATGAACGGGGAGGCGGACACGCTCGCGGGATTTCAGGTCACGGACGACACACATTTTTCCGTGACGCTGACGGCCCCGAATGCGGGCTTTCTGGCGGAGCTTTCCGCGCCGGCCATGTCCATCGCGGACGCGGAGACCATGTCTCCCGGCTTTGGCAAGGAACCGGCGGAGACCATCGGCACCGGGCCGTACATCGTGACGGAGTGGGTGTCGAACGACCATTACACCCTCGTGTATAACGAGAAATACTGGGGGGCGGAGCCCAGCGTGAAAAAGCTTGTCGTGAAGGTGATCCCCGACGCGATGAGTCAAAACCTCATGTTCCAGAATGGCGAGCTGGACATCATCGACCTGCAGAGCCTGGACAGCGCGATTGTAGCGTCCACCTACAAGGCCGATCCCGCAGCCCGCATCGTCGGCACGCCGAAGGTGGGCATGATCTACCTGATCATGAACGAGAATAACCCATGGCTCAAGGATGTGAGGGTCCGCAAGGCCATCGCCATGGCGATCGACACGGATCAGATCATTCAGGGCATTTTCATGGGTGACGCCATGCGGGAAAAGGGCATCATTCCCACGGGCATCTGGGCGCACAACGACGCGCTGGAGGGCTTCTCCTACGATCCGGACGCCGCGAAGGCCCTGCTCAGGGAAGCAGGCTATCAGGAGGGTGAAATCAGCTTTGAGCTCTCCATGGACTCCGTCGCCAACACCAGCAACCAGCTCATTTATGCTTTCGTCAGCGATTCGCTCAAGAAGATCGGCATTGAGGCAAACGTGGTGAGCTATGACCACGCCGCGTGGCTCGCCAAGCGCTCCAGCGGCGAGACGGACGCCTTTGTCGCCAATTGGGGCATGGATTACAACGATCCGGCGAACATCATGTACACCTTCTTCGGCAGCGCGGAAAACGCGAAGGTGCGCAGCCTGAATTACCCGGACGCGGAGATCATTGCCCGCGTGTCGGCTGCCCGCGCCATTGTGGACGACGAGGCGCGTCTTGAGGAATATCAGGCGCTGGAAAAGAAGCTGATCGCGGAGGACGCGGCCTGGGTCCCCTTCTGCGTGACACTGCATCTCTGGTGCCTGGGTGAGCGGGTGGATACCTTCACGCCCCACTGGGCAGGCTTCGCCGACTTCTACGCCGCTGACGTCGTGCTGAAATGAGACGGAGCATCGCGCAGCGCTTCGCCCAGGCGCTGATCGTGCTGACCGGCGTCGTGCTGATCACCTTTGTGATGCTGCGCATCGTACCCGGCAACCCGATTGAGACCATGATGGGGGAGCACGCGGATGCCGCCACCGTGGCGCGTATGACCGCGGAGCTGGGCCTGGATCAGCCGCTCTACCGTCAGTTCCTCCGCTATATCGCCGCTGCGGTCAGCGGGGACTTCGGCACCAGCTATTCCCTTGGAAAGCCAGTGTCCCAGCTGATAAGAAGCGCCTTTGTCAACACCCTGATCCTGGCGCTGTTCGCGGCGCTGTTTGCCTGGACGCTGGGGATTGCCTGCGGCCTTGTCTGCGCCGTGGGCAAAAACCGGCTGCCGGACCGTCTTTTCATGGGCTTTTCCCTGCTGGGGATCTCCCTGCCGGTGTTCATGGCGGCCATGTTCCTGCAATATCTCTTCGCCTTCAAACTCAAGAGCTTCCCCATCTCCGGCACGGACAGCTGGAGAGGCTTTGTCCTGCCTGCCGTCGCCCTCGGCTGGAACTCCGCCGGGCAGGTGGCGCAGATGACCCGAAGTTCGCTCCTGGAGGCGCTGGAGGAGGATTATATCGAAACGGCCCGGGCGAAGGGTCTGGGCCGTTTTGGCGTGCTCATGCGTCACGCCCTGCGCAACGCCATGCTGCCGGTGCTGACGATGATGACCGTTCAGTTTTCAAGTCTCCTGTCCGGCGCGGTGATCACCGAGACCGTGTTCTCCATCAACGGCGTGGGCCGCCTGATGGTGCAGGCCATCGCCGGGCGGGATATCCCGCTGCTGCAGGGGACCTCCCTGCTGGCGACCTCGGTGGTAATCCTCGGAAGCCTGCTGGCGGACTGCCTGTATGCCGTGCTGGACCCGCGGATACGGAAGGAGGGCTGAGCCGTGCCGGGAAGAAAACGTGAGCGGCTGGAAAACGCCGCGGATCTCCGGCTGCAAAGCCAGCTCGGCGAGGAGGAGCGCTTTTGGGATCTGATGCGCCGCATGGCCCGGGAGAACAAAACGGCCGTTTTTTCCTTTGTTCTGATCGTGCTGATGGTTCTGGCGGCGGTACTCGCGCCGTTTTTGACGCCGTATGACGAAAACAGCATGGATCTGCTACACCGCCTGTCAGCCCCGTCGGCGGCGCATTTGCTCGGGACGGACGAGGGGGGGCGGGACGAGCTGACGCGCCTTCTCTACGGTGCGCGCGTCTCCCTGCTCATCGGCGTGGTTCCGGCGCTTTTGAGTCTGCTCCTTGGCTCCCTGCTCGGTGTGATCGCCGGGTACCGGGGCGGGATCGTCGACACGCTCATCATGCGCACGGCGGACGTGACGCTGGCGTTCCCGTCGATGCTCCTCGCCATGGTGATCATGTACTCCCTTGGCGGGGGGATCGTCAACGTGTTTCTGACGCTCACACTGGTCAGCTGGGCGAATGTCGCCCGCGTGGTGCGCGCCCAGACCCTGAAACTGAAAAACAGTGAATTTGTGGAGGCCGCGCGTGTTATCGGCGTTTCAAAGGATAAAATCATGCGGCGGCACATCCTGCCGAACTGCCTACCGACCCTGCTGGTGCTCTTCACGCTGAACATCCCCGCCTCAATCCTGACGGAGAGCAGCCTGAGCTTTCTGGGGCTTGGTATTCAGCCGCCGAACGCCTCCTGGGGCTTGATGATCAACACCGGCAGACAGTACCTGTACAGCGCGCCATGGCTGTGCTTCGCGCCGGGCGCGGCGATCATGCTGATCGTGCTGGCCTTCAACTTTCTGGGAAACGGACTGCTGGACGTGCTGGACCCCCGGCAGAAAAAACAGTGACGGGAGACGACGATGGAAGAAAAAATCCTGGACGTGCGCGGCCTCACGGTCTGCTTTCAGACGGCGAAGGGGACGATACGGCCTGTGGACGATGTGTCCCTCACGGTGCCGAGAGGGAGCATTGTGGGCATCGTGGGAGAATCCGGCTGCGGCAAGAGCATGACCGCGCGTGCGGTGATGGGGCTTGTGCGCTATCCCGGAAAGGTCACAGGCGGCTCCGTCCTTCTGGACGGGCGGGAAATCAGCGCTTTGCCGGAGCGTGAGCGGCGAAAGCTGCGGGGCTCGGAGATCTCCATGATCTTTCAGGAGCCGATGACCAGCCTGAATCCCGTGATGAGGGTTGGCAGACAGGTGGAGGAGGCCGTCCTTCTGCACACGGACTGCACGCGGGAGGAGGCGAAGGCAAGGGTGCTGGAGATCTTCCGGGAGGTTGAAATCCCGGAGCCGGAGGCGCGCTATGACTGCTATCCGCATCAGCTCTCCGGCGGCCTGCGTCAGCGCGTGCTGATCGCCATGGCTGCGGTGTGCCGACCGAAGCTCCTGATCGCCGATGAGCCGACGACGGCTCTGGACGTGACCGTGGAGGCGCAGATTCTGAGCCTGCTGGAACGCCTGCGGGACGCGGGTGTCAGTGTGCTGCTCATCAGCCATAACCTGGGCGTTATTGCCCGCGTCTGCGACTACGTCTTTGTGATGTACGCCGGGCGCATTGTCGAGCAAGCCGGGACGGAAGCGCTTTTTGAACGGCCCCGGCACCCCTATACCCGCGGGCTTTTCCGTGCGGTCGCTTCTCTGCGGGAGGGCGGCGACGCGCTGGAGACTATCCCCGGCGTGGTGCCGAATCTGCTGCACCTGCCCGCGGGATGCAGCTTCTCCCTTCGCTGCGCGTCCTGCCGCTCCGACTGCGAGAGGAGACTCCCTGCGCTTGCGGAGACGGAGCCCGGCCACAAAGTCCGCTGCTTTCTCGCAGAAGAGGGGGGAGCGCGATGAGCGAAATATTGCTCGAAGCGCGGGAGCTTACCAAGGAGTTTCCCGCTGCCGGCGGAAAGCGCGTGCACGCTGTGTCCGGCGTATCCCTGCAAATTTACAGGAACGAAACCCTCAGCCTCGTCGGGGAATCCGGCTGCGGGAAATCCACTCTCGGCAGGCTGATGATCCGCACGATGCAGCCGACATCCGGCGAAGTGCTGTTTCGCGGGCAGAGCGTCACGGCCATGCGGGAGCGGGAATTCAAGCCGCTGCGCAAGGAATTGCAGCTTGTCTTTCAGGACCCTTACGCCTCGCTGGACCCCCGGATGACGGTGCGTGACCTCATCTCGGAGCCGCTCGAGACCTGGCGGCTGTGTGAAAGCCGGGAGGCGGTGACGGCGCGGGTACAGGAGCTGCTTCGCGCGGTGGGACTGCCGGAGGAGTTTCTGTACCGCTATCCGCACCAGTTTTCCGGCGGGCAGCGCCAGCGCATCGGCATCGCCCGGGCCATCGCCGCGAACCCGGCCTTCATCGTCTGTGACGAGCCGGTCTCAGCGCTGGACGTGTCGGTGCAGAACCAGATTCTGAACCTTTTGAAGGAACTCAAGGCGTCCCGGGGCCTGACCTTTCTGTTTATCAGCCATGATCTGTCCGTTGTGCGCTATCTCTCGGACCGCGTATGTGTCATGTTTCTGGGAAAGCTCTGCGAGATCGGACCGACAGAGGAGGTCTATCGGCATCCGCGGCACCCCTATACACGCTTCCTGCTGGACGCGGTGCCGGTGCCGAACCCGTCTCAGCGCGGAAAAGAGCGCCGCCTTTTGAAAGGCGAGCCGCCCAGTCCGGCGGATCCTCCCTCCGGGTGCCGCTTCCGCACGCGCTGTCCCTTTGCGACGGAGCGCTGCGCCGGGGAGGAACCGGCGCTCAGAGACTTCGGCGGCGTGCAGGTCGCCTGCCATCGCGCCGAATCGGTACAGACAGAAGCTTAGCCGCATTGTCTATGATACTGTTTTCCAATGAAAAGTTGTCTTTTCATTGGGAAGGCGCCGC
>CAMJPK010000136.1 GCA_946407675.1 uncultured Clostridia bacterium | reverse complement strand
GTACTGATCGTCGTTAAGGATATCGAGAGATCCAGACAGTTCTACCATGATCTGTTTGGCCTTGAGATGATCCTTGACAATGATGGCAATATGATCCTGACGGAAGGGCTCGTGCTGCAGGAAGAAAAATACTGGAAAGAGTTTCTTGGGAGAGATATCATTCCGGAGAATAATTCCTGCGAGCTCTATTTTGAGGAATCTGACATTGAAGGCTTTATCGAAAGGCTTGAAAAGTATTATCCGGATGTGAAATACGTCAATCAGTTGATGACGCACAGTTGGGGGCAGAAGGTCATACGCTTCTATGATCCGGACGGTAACTTAATAGAAGTAGGGACACCGATTTAACATGGCAAATATCATAACTGGAATCAGAATCGTGCTCAGCGTTTCTTTGATGCGGAGGGCAAACGGAATGCAGGCATATAACAACCGGAAGCTCCGGGCGGCGGACGGAGCGGGAACGACATGAACCACCTTGGAACCGTGACATTGGAAACCGAGCGCCTGTGCCTGCGCCCCTTCCGGGAAAGCGACGCGGAGGGCGTCTTCCGCAGCTTCGTCAACGACGCGGATTTCCTCTATTACGCGAACAAGGCGGAGATGAAGCAACAAACGCTGGCGCAGGGCGGGACCCTGCACAGCCGGGAATGACAGAGGGGAAGGTGAGCCAAATGCCTGAAAACCGGGAGTGCGCGCCGCGCGATACGCTCCGGCGCGCGGCGGACGGGACAAGCCGCTGGTATTGCGAGCTGTCGATGCTTCGGCACCCGCTCATTTTGTTCACAACGTGGAAGGTGCTGGGCGTCGTCTTCGGCGCGGTCTGGCTCGTCGTGCTGATCGCCAGCGCCGCCTCCGACGCGCTCTACGACTTCCGTGGCGCGCTTGCGCTCACCTGGGGCTTCGTGCTGATGGCGCTGCTGGTCGGCGTGATCGCCGCGCTGGTCTATCTGCTCCTCGCGGGCTGCTGCCGCTGGCGCAGCATCGTGCTGTATGAGCTGGACGATACGTCGCTCCGCACGATCCAGACGCCGCTGCGCTTCGGCAGCGCGCAGGCGGAGGCGTGGCTCGATGTGATGACGGACGGGGAAGCGGCGCACCCGGGCGCGCAGGCGCTTCTGGCCGCGACGCGCGGCGGCGGCACGCTCGCCCTTGCGCGCGTCAAGTCCGTGGCGGCGCGCCCGCGGCGCGGCTGCGTACGGCTGCGCTATGCCCTCGGCTGCGCGCGCGTCTACGCCGCGCCCGCGGACTTCGACGCCGTCTGCGCCCTGCTGGCGGCGCGGTGCCGGAAGGGCGGTGCGGCATGACGGATGAAGCGCGCGCGCGCATCGCGGCGGCGGAGGACTATGTGCGCGCGCTGTTCGCGGCCAACGCCGGCGGCCATGACGCCGCCCACACGCTGCGCGTGCGCCGCAACGCCATGCGCATCGCAGCGGAGACGCCGGGCTGCGACCTGCTGGTGGTCGAGCTGGCCGCGCTGCTGCACGACGCGGACGACCGCAAGCTGTTCCATACCGAGAATAACGCCAACGCCCGCGCCTTTCTGGCAGAGGAGGGCGTCGACGCGGAAACGACCGCGCGCATCTGCGCGGCGATCAACGCCGTGTCCTTCAGCCAGAACCGGGGCAAAACCCCCGACACGCCGGAGGGGAAGATCGTGCAGGACGCCGACCGGCTGGACGCCCTCGGCGCCGTCGGCGTCGCGCGCTGCTTCGCCTACGGCGGGGAGCATGGCAGGCCGATGGAGGAATCGGTGCAGCATTTCTACGACAAGCTGCTTTTGCTGCTTGATACGCTCAACACGCCCGCCGCCCGCCGCCTTGCGCAGCCGCGCCATGAATTCCTCGAGGCGTTTTTGAAGGAATACTACGCGGAAACGGACGACGCGTAGGGCGGGGGCTTGCCCCCGCCGCCCCGCGCGGAATGGAAACGGATTGCCACGGCAGTCTGCGGACTGCCTCGCAATGACTGGAATCCCGGTCATTCCGAGGAGGGCAAAGCCCGACGTGGGAATCCGTTCCCCTGCATTCCCCGCAAGAACGACGCCAAACGCCCCCGCCGAAAGGCGGGGGCGTTTGCTGCATATTTCCGTTCAATCCTCGGTGAACTCGTAGGAGACGGTCCACCCGTTGCGCTTGGTGCTGACGACCAGCGTGCCGTCCTCGGCGTGCGCGACCTCCAGCTCGCCCACGGGCTCCAGACCGCGGACATAGGCCACGGGGTCGTCGCAGCTGATGTTCATGATCGTCGCCTTCGTGGGGTCCTTGCCGCCGCAGGCGGGCTGATGCTCCTTGATGACAAGCTCGTAATTCATGTCTCGATTCCTCCGCTCAATTTCGATGATTCAAAGGTCATGCTCGGATCGGGGTTGCGGATGTCAAAGGGTTTACATAATATCTCGTGGACCACGGTCTGCAAAATGGACGCGCTGTAGCTCGGCGTGACGACAATGGCGGTGTCCGCGCCGCGGTGGGTGCCGCCGACGGCGACGACGGGCGTGCCAAAGCCGATGGCGTCGGCGTCCAGCGCCATGACGGCGGCCTCGACGCAGACCTTCGTGCCCTGCCCGAACATGCGCAGCGCGCCGGCCATGATCTCCAGCGGGTAGGCGCCCTTGAAGGCCGTGCTGATGCCGCGCTCGCCGGCGCTGAGCGCGTGGGCGGCGGTGACGATCACCGCGCCGCGCGCGATCAGATCGTCCCGGACCTCCGGCTTCATGAGGTTCGCGCCATTGCGCGCCCGGCTCGAGCAGCCGCGCACAATGACGATCTTCCCGGTGAAGCCCTTCTCCGACGCCGCGCACAGCAGCGCGTCGGCGGTGACGCCCATCGTGGACGCCGCTACGATCGGGCAGCCGAGCGCCGCGGCGCGCTCCAGCGCGACGCGCAGCGTTTCGGCGGTGTTCTGCTTCCCGGCGTTTTCAAAGTACAGCATATCCAATCCTCCGTTCATTATACTGCTTGCGATCAGCGTCGAAACAGGCGGTCATTGCGAGGCCCCGGCAGGGGCCGTGGCAATCCGTTATCCTTTTCAATGTTCGCAGCGTCCGCAGTTGTCGCACACGCCCTTCGTGATGCAGCTCGGCTGGCGCACGAGCTGCGAGAAAAACGACGCGGGCAGAAAGGGCGCGCCCTGCGGCGCCTGCGCCGTCTCCGGCGCGGGCGCGGGGGCGGCCTTGTCGTCCGCGGCCATAGCGCTCACCACTGGCGGAAGGCGTTGAGGGACGCCTTGTCGGCCTCCTCGCGGGCCTTCTTCGCCATGGCGGTATAGAGGCCGTACTGCTTTTCCTCGACGAGCGCCTCATAGCTCGGGTCCTTCGCGCGGAACAGCTCGTTGCGGGGCAGGGGAACGTCCTGCCCGACGAGGATGTCCTGCACGCGCTTCACGTCCACGCCGTGCGTGCCCGCGCCGGAAGCGACGGCCACGGCGGCGGCCACGCCCGCGGCCTGTCCGGTCTGGACGCACTGGGGGATCAGGTTGAGCCAGTCGATGGCGACGTTGTCGGCGCTCAGGTGGCGGCCCGGCGCGAGCAGGTTGTCCACCTTCTGCGGCAAAATCGCGCGGTAGGGGATCTCCACGGGGCCGCAGTCGTTGATCTGGCAGATCGTGGAGCTCCACGCGATCGTATCGTCAAACTTCGAGGCGAAGGCGAAATCGTTGGCGGTCATGACGTACTCGCCCGTGAGCCGCTTGCTGCATCGGGTGCCGAGCTGCGGGGCGATGTCGTAGAGGTAGGCGTCCCGGAAGGCGGGGCAGGCCTTGCGCATATAGTCGATGGCGTCGTGGATCGTCGCGCGCGTGTGCAGCTCGGTGTAGGTCTGGTCGGCGATCTTCGCGCAGTCGCGGGCGGCGTGCCAGTTGTTCATCCAGCACATGCCGTTGGAGTTGGTGGGGATGGGCGCGATGCGGAAGCCGACGAGCTTCTGCAAGCCGGCGCCGAAGGCCATCCGGAGCTTCGGGTTGCGCTCGGACCACTCGATGAAGGCGTCCCAGTCGATGCCCGCCACGCGGTAGACGAGCGCCGTGGTGCTCGAGCGCGTCTCGCCGTCGGCCAGCGTCTGATACGGCGCGCCGGAGCGGGTGAAGAGGTCGCCGTCGCCGGTGGCGTCGATCACGACCTTCGCCAGCACGGCCTTGCGCCCCTCCTTGCTCTCAAAGACGACGCCCGTGCACTTGCCGTTTTCCACGATGGGCTTCGTGCCCCAGCTGTGGCAGAGCACGCGGATGGCGTCGCTGTGCTCCAAAAGCATCTTATCCATCTCGATCTTGAGGTAGTTCGGCTCAAAGTAGACGCTGCGGACCAGCTGCGGCGTTTTGCAGCCCTCAAAGGTCGCGCGGCTGACCGCGTCGTGCAGGCCGGAATAGGCGTGCACCAGCACGGGGTCGGTGGAGCCGATCTCGTCCAGCCCCGGGGCGCGCACGGTGCCGGGGTACTTCGCCAGGCGGGTGAACCACTCCTCCTGCAGCCCGCGGATGAAGCTCTTGTCGTACCACGACAGGTTGGGCAGCATGATGACGTAGCCCCCGGTCACGTCGCCGCCGAAGTAGCCGTAGCGCTCCATGAGCACAACGTTCTTGCAGCCGGCGCGCGCCGCCGCGATGGCCGCGCTGTGTCCCGCCGCGCCGCCGCCGACGACCAGCACGTCGCATTCATCGTATACGGGTACCGTGGTCTGGGGTTCAATGTAGGTTTTCGCAGTCATAGCGCAACAATGCCTCCTTGAACAAGTCGGTAATTCTATGGATAATCCAAAATTGTACTGTTCTGCTGTGAGCATACCACATCCCGCGCCGCATTGCAAGGGGAAAATGAAAAAGGGCGCGTTTGCCCCGCCCGCAAAAAAGCAGGGACCGCGTTCACGGTCCCTGCTTTTGTCAGAAGCCCAGATTCAGCCCGCCGGTGAGCTTGGACATGTTCTGGTTGGCCGCGTCCTCGGCCTTGCGCAGCGCCTCGTTCACCGCGGCGATCACCATGTCCTGCAGCATCTCGATGTCCTCGGGATCGACGGCGTCCGGGTCGATCTCCAGCCCGGTCAGCTCGCGCTTGCCGCTGACGGACGCGGTGACCGCGCCGCCGCCGGCCGTGGCGGTGTAGACCGTCTGCTCCAGCTGCTCCTGCATCTTGAGCAGCTCCTCCTGCATCTTCTGCGCCTGCTTCATCATCTGCATCTGATTCATTCCGCCCATGCCGCCGTAGCCGCCGCGGAAACCGCTTCTTGCCATACGATCGAACCTCCGATTATTTGAATTGTACGATGTCAAACTGCTTGAGCGCGTCGAGCCGCGCGTTGAGCTCCTCCGCGCTGCGCTGCATCTCCGGGGCGTCCGGGGAGACGCTGCGCACCTGCACCGGCCTGCCCGCCGTCTGTGTCGCCAGCTGCGCGAGCGCGGCGAGGACGTCGGGGCGGTCGATCATGTTCTTCGCAAACTCGTTGCGGATCGCGAGCGACAGCGTGTCCTGCGCAAAGCGGACGGTCACCTGCAGGTCGTCGCTGAGCAGCGTCGCCGTGCCGATGGGGAAGTGGTCGCCGAGCTGCGCGCGCACGCGTTCCCACAGCTCGCCGTCATCCGCCGCCGCTTCAGAAGGCTTCCCCTTGAGGGGAAGCTCCCGCGAAGCGGGTGATGAGGTGTCATTTTCCACCGCTGGTTGCGGCGCGCCGGGTCCGGCCACGGGCCGCCCTACAGATGCCGGTGCATCAGAAGGCTTCCCCTTGAGGGGAAGCTCCCGCGAAGCGGGTGATGAGGTGTCAT
>CAMJPK010000135.1 GCA_946407675.1 uncultured Clostridia bacterium | reverse complement strand
AGGGAAAAGAGTTCCGCTTTTTGCCATTATGTATTTATTCAGCGTTTACTTGAGGGGAAGGCGTACACCTCATCAGTCAGCTTCGCTGACAGCTTCCCCTCAAGGGGAAGCCCTTTTTTTCTTCGGCTTCTTCGCTTTCGGGGGCCTGGGCTCTACGGCCTCGCCGTAGAAGAAGGACACGAGCGTGGACAGCACAAAGGTCTGGATCGCCGCGTGCATCAGCGTGAACAGCACGCCGACCACGACCGGCAGGACGAAGCTGGTGACGGCGTAGTAATAGACCAGCTCGGTCACAAGCAGGCCGCTGAGCAGCGCGCCGAACAGGCGGAAGCTCATCGAGATCGGCAGCGAGAAGTCCTTCAGCACGCCCAGACCGCCGCGCACGCCGCCCAGGCAAAAGCCGGCGATCAGTATGACGAAGAAGCTCAAAAAGCCCATCGCCAGCGCAGCGTTGATGTCCGCGATCGGGGCCGGGAGCGCCACGGTGACGCCCGCGTCGGTCATCACCCGGAAGCCGAACAGCTCAAAGATCGTGGAGAAGAAGATGTAGACGCCCGCGGAGAAGATGTAGGCGCCGACAAAGCCGGGGCGGTGCGGGCTGTTGCTGCGCGCCATGCCGGAGAAGAACTCGACCAGCGCCTCGATCACGCTTTGCAGCCTGCCGGGGACGTAGGTGAAGCGCGATATCACGAACACGCGCAGCACCGCCGCCACGAGCAGCAGCGCCGCCGTCACGATCCACGCGGAGATGAGCGCCGGGTCCACGCGCAGTCCGAACACGTTCACGCGGTACAGGTCGTGCAGAACGCCGTCGCGCATCACGGCCTTGATCGGCTCGCTCTCGCCGGGGGGCAGCCCGATCAGAAGGATCGCGGCGAGCAGCACGGCGATCAGCGCCAGCCAGACGATCAGGAAGGTGCGCATGCCGCGGCTCATTTTTTCTTTCATGCGTTCACCCCTTTCGCGGGGAATTTTTCATCGTCATAGAATGTTTCTATATAATTATAATACTTCTGTCAAGAGGCGGAAAGCGGCGGGGATGCAAAACCGATGCAAAGGGGTGCTTGAATGGGGAAAAATCCGCTGGAAAAAGGTCGGTTCACGATTTGAAACGAAACATCATCGTCCTATCCGCGCTGCTGCTTGCCGCGCTGCTGCTCACCGGCTGCGGCGGCCCCTTCGCGCGCGCGCCCGCCGCCACCGTCGATCCCTACGCCGGGATGGTGCAGGTGGAGAGCGGCTTCGGCACGCAAATGTGGGTCCGCGAGCTGGAGGAGCTGGAGAAAAGCCCCTTCCTCGGCTGGTCGCGCCTTGCGCCGCTGCCGGACGGCTACGCCGTGCGCATGGGCGTGGACGTGAGCGAGCATCAGGGCGAGATCGACTGGGCCGCCGCGGCGCGCGACGGCGTGGAGTTCGCCATTCTCCGCGCGGGCTACCGCGGCTACGGCGCGCGCGGCACGCTGGTGGAGGACGCGACCTTCCGGAAAAACGCCGCGGACGCCCGCGACGCCGGCGTGGCGCTCGGCGTGTACTTCTTCTCGCAGGCCGTGACGCCCGCGGAGGCCGCCGAGGAGGCGGAATTTTTGCTGGACGTGCTCACGCGCGCCGGGTGCACGCCGGACAACGTGGCGCTGCCGGTCTTCTACGACTGGGAGGACATCGCCCACGACGAGGCCCGCACCGACGGGCTGGACGGCGAGACCGTGACGCAGTGCGCCGCGGCCTTCTGCGAGACGATGCGCGCAAATGGGTACGCGACGGGCATCTACGCCTATCGCTACCTCGCGTATTTCAGCTATGACCTCGTGGCGCTCCGGGACGAGACGCTGTGGATCGGGGCGCTGGGCGCGTCGTCGGACTTCTATTATGCGCACGCGTTCTGGCAGAACGCCGTGGCCGAGGGCATTGACGGCATCTCCGGCGCGGTGGACCGGGATTTCTGGTTTGAGAAGCTGCCGGAGCCGACGGACGGGGCAAGCCCCGACGGACAATGACGGTTTCGGCGGCGGAAGGGACGGATTGCCACGGCCGCGCTGCGGCCTCGCAATGACGTGGGATTCGGTCATTCCGAGGAGGCCGAAGGCCGACGTGGGAATCCGCGTCCCTGTGCGGCGGCGGAAGGGACGGATTGCCACGGCCGCGCTGCGGCCTCGCAATGACCTTCAACAAACAGCAAGGCGGGCATGCCGAGTGGCATGCCCGCCTTTTGCGTGCGGGTGCGGGGGGATTATTCGTCCTTGTCGCCCTTGATCTTCTCAACGACCTTCTCGGCGGCGTCGGCGACGGCGTCCACGACCTTCTTCGCGGTCTCACGCACCTCGTCGGCGGCCTTGTCGACCTTGTTCTCGGGCTCGGCGCAGCAGCACTTCGCGTCCTCCGCGGCTTCCTCGGCGGCGTCGGCGCAGCAGCACTTCGCGTCCTCCGCGGCCTCCTCGGCGGCGTCGGCGCAGCAGCACTTCGCGTCCTCCGCGGCCTCCTCCGCGGCGCAGCAGCAGCCCTCGGCCTCGGCCTCGGCTTCGCCGACGACCTCCTCAAACTCGACCTCCACGTCGGGCTGCTCGGGGGCGTTGAAGCCGGCCTTGAGCTCCTCCAGCTCGGCCTCCTTCGCGGCGACGGTCTTCTCCGCCAGCGCGATCTCCTCGCAAAGCTGCAGGAAGAAGCCCTCCGGGTTGTCCTTGTGGGTGTCGTAGTAGAGCTTGCCGATCTCGAGATAGGTCTTCTTCATGTCTTCCTTCTCTTTGGCGATCTCCACGGTGAGCTTGGCGATGCGCCCGCCGGCCTTGGCCTTGTCCGCGGCCTTGCCCGCGAAGTCCTTCGTTGCGCCCGCGGCCTTGCCCGCGAGGTCACGCGTGGCGTCCACGCCCTGTCCGATGGCGGAGAGCAGTTTGTCTTTCAGTCCCATAATTATGTACCTCCTCATTGAATTGTTGAATTTTATATTGATCGCGGCGCGCCGAGGTCGTCGCGCCCTACGGGGATTACGAATCGTCGCGCCCTACGTCCGCGTCGGGCAGGGGCTTGCCGAAGACGGGGGGCTTGCCGGCGGCGAGGCGGCGGGCATTGACGACGTACAGCGCCAGCGCCGCGAGCGCGGAGACCAGGCCGAGCAGCTGCGAGATGCGGATCACGTCCGGGATCAGCCACAGCGAGTCGCTGCGCAGGCCCTCGATGGCGGCGCGGCCGAAGCCGTACCACGTGAGGTAGAGCAGGAAGTACTGCCCCTGATACCGGCGGCGGCGCTTGGCGTGAACATGCAGCAGCACAAGGCCGAGCAGGTTCCACAGGCTCTCGTAGAGAAAGGTCGGGTGGACGTAGATCGTGCTGCCGTCAAGCGTCAGCCCCATGCGGCAGAAGATCTCGGTCTCATAGCCGTAGGCCTCGCGGTTGAAGAAGTTGCCCCAGCGCCCCACAAGCTGGCCGATCAGAAAGCCGAAGGACATGATATCCAGCACCGGGAAGACGCTTTGCTTTTTCATGCGCGCGCGCACGACGAGCGCCGCCACCGCGCCGATCACGCCGCCGTAGATGGCCAGACCGCCGTCGCGGATGCGCAGAATGCTCGCGGGATCCTTGAGGTAGGTGTGCACGCCCGCCTCGTCCGTGAAGGTGATGCAGTAATAAAGCCGCGCGCAGATCACGCCGAAGATGACGCCCCAGATGATGTAGTCGTAGACGTCGTCCATCTTGATGTCAAAGCGGTCATGCACGCGCGAGGCGTAGAAGACCGCGAGCAGGAAGCCCACGGCGATGATGATGCCGTAGTAGTAGATGCAGAAGCTGCCGATCTCGATGCAGTAGGGGGGATCGACCGACAGGCCCAGGAAAGGGAAGGAGATGATCGCCTCGCGCATCAGGTGGTCGCCTCCTTCGGCGGCGCGATGTGGGCATCGCGCCCTACGGACGGCGCGATGTGGGCATCGCGCCCTACGGACGGCGCGCCGGGGTCGTCGCGCCCTACGGACGGCGCGCCGGGGTCGTCGCGCCCTACGGACGGCGGGGTGATGACGCTCATGGCGACCTTGTCGGCGGTCAGGTGCGCAGCGAGGAAGGCGCGCACCTCCTCGGCTGTGATCGTCTCGCTCATGGCGAAGGCGTCCAGCGCGTTGTAGCCGCCGAAGTCGCCGGCGAAAAGGGAGCCGCACAGGTCGTAAAAGCTGCTCAGCGCCCGGACGCGCGCGCCGTAGCCGCTGCGCTGCACGCGGCGCAGGCGCCCTTCATCGAGGCCCTGCCGCGCCTCGCGCTCGGCGGCGTCGAGGATCTCGCGCAGCACGCGCTCGGGGTCGCGGGTCTCGCCGCCGAAGAGCAAGGTCGCGGTCCCGGCGGCAAAGTCGAGATCGGTGAAGAAGTCGGCGTTGAGCAGGCCGTCGGCGTACAGGCGGGAGAACAGCGGGGCGGACTGGCCGCACAGATAGCGCAGCGCCACGCCCGCGACGAGCTTCTGGCGCAGCAGCGCGCCGCCCGCCAGGCCGGGCGTCAGCTTCGCGCCGGCGAGCATCTGCGGCGCGGACACCGCCATCGACCGCTCATAGCGGCGGGCGACGGGCGTCTCGGCCTCCGGCGCGCCGTAGTCGCGCTCCGGGACCTCGCCCGCCTCGGCGCTTAAGAGCTCCAGCGCGATGTCGCGCACCCGCTCCGGGTCCACGTCGCCCACGACGGAGAGGGCCATGTTGCCGGGGTTGTAGAAGATTTTGTGGCAGCGGTAGAGCGTTTCGGGCGTGATGGCCGCGATGGATTCCACGGTCCCCGCCACACTGTCGCGGATCGGGTGGTGCGCGTAGAGGCAGCGCATCAGCTCGTCGAAAATGACGTAATCCGGGCTGTCCTCGCACATGCGGATCTCCTGCCCGATGATGCCCTGCTCCTTGGCAACGCTCTCGTCCGTGAAGTAGGGCGTGGAGACAAAGCGCAAAAGCGCGCGGAGGTTTTCATAGAAGTTTTCGGTGGATTCAAAGTGGTAGCTCGTCACGCCGGAGGAGGTGTAGGCGTTGGGCTGCGCGCCGTTGGCGGCCAGCGCGGAAAGCGCGTTGTCGCCGTCGGGCATGTCGAACATCTTGTGCTCGAGGAAGTGCGCGACGCCCGCCGGGGTGTCGATCATCTCGCCGCCGCAGCGGAAGCGGCGGTCGGCCCCGCCGTAGTTCGTCGTGAAGGCCGCGACGGCGCGGGTAAAGCCCGGCTTCGGCACGACGGAGAGCTTCAGGCCGTTGGGCAGCGTGTCGCGCCAGAGCGTCTCGCCCACGCGGGGGTAGTCAATCCGCTGCATCTTCGTCACCCTCCTCTTCTTCTTCGTCTTCGTTTTCGCCGCCGTGCAGGAAATAGACGCTGTCCAGCTCCAGCCCCTCGGCGACGGCGCGCACGTCGTCGCGCGTCGCCATCTCGCACAGCTCCGCCAGCTCGGCCGGGCCGTAGTCGAGGCCCTTGAGCGTCTGGGACAGGTAGAATTCCTCCAGCGCGCCGGGGCTGTCCTGCGCGGCGCGCAGCTGTCCGGCGCAGTGCTTTTGCGCGTGATGCAGCTCCTCGTCGGTGAAATCGCCGCTGCGCACGGCGTCCAGCTGCCGCAGGATCTCGTCCCGCGCCGTCCCGCAATTCTCCGGGGCGATGCCGGAGGACACCAGCATCAGGCCCTTGAAGCTGTCGCAGGCGGACCAGGCGTAATAGCAAAGGGACAGCTTTTCGCGGACGTTTTCAAACAGCTTGCTCGTCACGCTGCCGCCGTACAGGGCGTTGAACACCGCGATGGCGGCGAAGTCCGGGTCCTCCATGCACGCGCCCAGGCGGAAGCCGAGCGTCAGCTGGCCCTGCGCCACGTCCATCGTCTCGTCAAATTCGCGCGGATCGGCGGTGACGGCGTTCATGCGCACGTCGGTGCCGAGGTCGTAATCGATCTCGC
>CAMJPK010000134.1 GCA_946407675.1 uncultured Clostridia bacterium | reverse complement strand
GACCTCCCCGTGGCGGAGGAGGCGGCGGTCACGGCGCAATTCCACGGCAGCGCGGTGCTGCGGCTCTGGGACGTCGGCGTGGCGGGGCTGCACCGGCTTCTGGCGCACACGGACGAGCTGGCGCACGCCAGCGCGGTCGTCGCCGTCGCGGGCATGGAGGGCGCGCTGGCCAGCGTCATCGGCGGGCTCGTGGCCTGCCCGGTCATCGCCGTGCCCACCAGCGTCGGCTACGGCGCCAGCTTCGGCGGCGTCGCGGCGCTGCTTTCGATGCTGAACTCCTGCGCCGCGGGCGTCAGCGTCGTCAACATCGACAACGGCTTCGGCGCGGGCTTCCTCGCCGCAAGGATCGACCACATCGGTCGGGAGGAGGACAAATGAAG
Source organism: uncultured Clostridia bacterium (assembly GCA_946407675.1). Classification (GTDB taxonomy): domain Bacteria; phylum Bacillota; class Clostridia; order Oscillospirales; family Oscillospiraceae; genus SVKR01. The sequence goes on along the minus strand of CAMJPK010000134.1, from coordinate 5,510 downwards.
ATACTGTATCTCGACCTCGGCATGGGCGCGGCGGGCGATATGCTCGCCGGGGCGCTGCTGGGGCTGCTGGACGAAAAAGCGCGCGCGGAGACGCTGGAAACGCTCAATGCCGCGCTGCCGGCGGGCGTCGCGGCGACGTGCGAGCGCGCGGCGCAGCACGGCCTGGCGGGGTGGAAATTCACCGTGACGGTGGACGGGGCGGAGGAAACACCGCATCCGTCGCCCGCGGCGGAGGAGACGGATTGCCACGGCCCTTCGGGCCTCGCAATGACCGGGACCGGGACACATCACGCGCACAGGGACCTCGCGGACATCGCGGGCATCGTCGCGGGCATGGGGCTGGACGAGGCCGTGGCGGCGCAGGTGCTGGAGGTGTACCGCGCGATCGCCGCGGCGGAGGGCGAGGCGCACGGCGCCCCGGCGGAGCTGGTGCATTTTCACGAGCTGGGCGCGCTGGACGCCGTCGCGGACGTGACGGCGGCGGCGCTGGCGCTGCACGCGCTCGGGGCCGTGCGCGTCGCCGCGTCGCCCGTCGCGCTCGGCGGCGGGACGGTGCGCTGCGCCCACGGCGTTTTGCCCGTGCCCGCCCCGGCGACGGCGCTGCTGCTGCGCGGCGTCCCGGCCTACGCGGGGCCCGTCGAAAGCGAGCTGTGCACCCCGACGGGCGCGGCGCTTGTGCACATGTTTGTGCAGGACTTCGGCGCGATGCCCTGCATGGCGGCGCAGCGCGTCGGGTATGGCTTTGGGACGAAGGTGTTTCCGGAGCGGCCGAATTGCGTGCGGGCGATTTTGGGCGAGGCGGAGGACGCGGACGGAGAAAAAACGCGGCGCGCCGGGGTCGTCGCGCCCTACGGAGAGGAAGCCAAAGAGGCGGATACACCTCATCAGTCGCCTGCGGCGACAGCTTCCCCTCAAGGGGAAGCCAAAGAGGAAGTGATCGAGTTTTCCTGCAATCTCGACGACATGACGCCGGAGGACATCGGCTTTGCGCTGGAGCGCATCTTCGCCGCCGGAGCCCTCGATGCGTGGACGGTGGCCGCAGGGATGAAGAAAAACCGCCCCGGCGTGGTGCTGACCGCGCTGTGTACCGAGCAAGCGCGCGCGGACGTGCTGGAGACGATGCTCGCCCACACGACGACGCTGGGCGTGCGCGAGCAGACGCTCCGGCGCCACGTGCTGCCGCGCGCGCTTGAGACGGTGCAGACCGACTTCGGCCCGGTGCGGCGCAAGGTCGCGCGCATCTACGGCGCGGAGAAGGCGAAATGGGAATATGAGGACGTTGCGCGCATCGCCCGCGAGCAGGGCATGACGCTGGCCGAAGTGCGCGCGGTGCTGGACGCCGATGGATATTCTGACTGAAAAATACGAGGCGCTGTGCGATAAGCTGCGCACGCTCGGCAGCGTGGCGGTGGCCTTTTCCGGCGGCGTGGATTCCACGCTGCTGCTCGCCGCGGCGCGCGCGGCGCTTGCTGACCGCTGCGCGGCGGTGACGGTGCGCTCGGCCTTTTTCCCGGCGCGCGAGGCGCGCGACGCAGAGGACCTCTGCGCGGCTTTGGGCGCGGAGCGCATTGCGCTGGACGCGGATGTGCTGGCCGTGCCGGGGGTGGCGGACAACCCGCCGGAGCGCTGCTACCTGTGCAAGCGCGCGGTCATGGGCATGGTGCTGGACGCGGCGCGGGCGCGGGGCCTGGCGGCGGTCGTGGAGGGCAGCAACCTCGACGACGATCCCGCCGAGCGGCCCGGCGCGCGGGCGCTGCGGGAACTGGGGATCCGCTCGCCGCTGCGCGAGGCGCGCCTTACAAAGGCGGAGATCCGGGCGCTGTCGCGGCGGCTGGGGCTGCCGACGGCGGACAAGCCCGCCATGGCCTGCCTCGCCACGCGCTTTCCGACGGGCGCGGCGCTCACGCCGGAGGGGCTGCGGCGCGTCGAGGCCGCGGAGGAGGCGCTGGACGCCGCCGTGCCGTCTCTGACGCAACGGCGCGTGCGCGTCCACGGCGACTTGGCGCGCATCGAGGCATCACCCGCGCAGCTTGCGCTGGTGGCGGAGCACGCGGCGGCGCTGGACGCGGCGCTGCGCGCGCTGGGCTTTTCCCGGGTGACGCTGGACCTCGGCGGGTACCGGATGGGGAGCATGAACCGATAAAGGCAAAACGAAGGAGCTGCCTGCGGGCAGCTCCTGTTTTCGTTACAGGGCGTTATTTTGCGGATCGACGGGGTCGGCGGCGTTCTTCGCCTTGATGCGCAGCTTGTTGAAGGCGCGGGCGAAGGTGAGCTGCGAGAGCAGGTAGTCCTTGTAGGCCATGCGCTCGGCCAGCGCCAGCCGCGCCTCCTCCATGGCCTGCCGCTCTGCCTCGGCGTCGATCTCCTCGGGCGCGAGCGCGCTTTCGCAGAGGATGCGCACGTCCGTCTCCGACACGTCCACCATGCCGTCGGCCACGGCGCACACGCGCTGTTCCCCGTCCGGGAGCGTGAAGCGCACCTCGCCGTCCTCGATCGCGGCGGTCAGCGGCGCGCGTCCGGCCTGTATGCCGATCATGCCGTCGCTGATCGGGACGATCAGCGAGACGCACGCGCCGCGGTAGAAGCTGCGCTCGGGGCTCAGGATCTCCAGATGGAAGGGTTTTAATGATGCGCTCATGGGGACCTCCGATGGGGGAACGGATTGCCACGGCCGCTTTGCTTACCTCGCAATGACACCTTATCAGGCGCGGGGCGTCAGACAGTGCCGGCGGCCATGGCCGCGGCCTTGGCGCGGACGTCCTCGACCGTGCCGACGTTGAAAAACGCGCTCTCCGGGCAGTCGTCCAGCTTGCCGTCGAGGATCTCGCGGAAGCCGCGGATCGTCTCCGCAAGCGGGACGTAGACGCCCTGCACGCCGGTGAACTTCTCCGCGACGAAGAAGGGCTGCGACAAAAACCGCTGGATCTTGCGGGCGCGGTAGACCGTCGCGCGGTCCTCGGCGGAAAGCTCGTCCATGCCGAGGATGGCGATGATGTCCTGCAGCTCGCGGTAGGTTTCGAGGACCTCCTGCACGCGGCGGGCGGTCTCGTAGTGTTCCTCGCCGACGATCTCCGGCTCGAGCATGCGCGAGGTGGAGTCCAGCGGGTCCACCGCCGGGTAGATGCCCAGCTCCGCGATCTTGCGGGAGAGGACCGTCGTGGCGTCGAGGTGGGCGAAGGTGGTCGCCGGGGCGGGGTCGGTCAGGTCGTCCGCCGGGACGTAGACCGCCTGCACGCTCGTCACCGAGCCGTCGCGCGTCGAGGCGATGCGCTCCTCCAGCTCGCCCAGCTCGTTGGCCAGCGTCGGCTGGTAGCCGACCGCCGAGGGCATGCGCCCCAGAAGCGTCGAGACCTCGCTGCCGGCCTGGATGAAGCGGAAAATGTTGTCGATGAACAGCAGCACGTCCTTGTGCGCGCGGTCGCGGAAGTGCTCGGCCATGCGCAGGCCGGTCAGCGCCACGCGCATGCGCACGCCGGGGGCCTCGTTCATCTGGCCGAAGACCAGCGCGGTTTTTTCAATGACGCCGCTCTCGGTCATCTCGCTCCACAGGTCGTTGCCCTCGCGGCTGCGCTCGCCGACGCCGGTGAACACGCTGTAGCCGCCGTGCTCGGTGGCGATGTTGTGGATGAGCTCCTGGATCAGCACGGTCTTGCCGACGCCCGCGCCGCCGAACAGGCCGATCTTGCCGCCCTTGGCGTAGGGCGCGAGCAGGTCGATGACCTTGATGCCGGTTTCGAGGATCTCCTCGGCGCCGCTGCGCTCGGCGTAGGACGGGGCGGGGCGGTAGATGCTCTCGCGCGGGGTGTCCTCCGGCAGCGGGGCAAGGCCGTCGATCGGGTCGCCCATGACGTTGAAGAGGCGGCCCAGCACCGCGTCCCCGACGGGGACCGCGATCGGGCCTCCCAGCGCCGTGACCGTCATGTCGCGGTAAAGGCCGTCGCTCGCGCCGAGCATGACGCAGCGCACGGTCTGTGCGTCCACGTGCTGGGCGACCTCCATGACGCGCTTTTCACCGCCGACGAAGACGAGCAGCGCATCGCGCAGACGCGGCAGCGCGCCCGCGGGGAAGCGGACGTCCACGACCGGGCCGTTGACCGCGGCGACGGAGCCGATGGAGAGTTGTTCGTTGCTTGTTGTGGGCATGGCAGGTTCCTTTCGGAGAATACGGATTGCCACGGCCGCTTTGCTTACCTCGCAATGACGGGAAATCCGGTCATTCCGAGGAGGCCGGAGGCCGACGTGGGAATCCGTGCTTTCTTTTGTTACATCTCGTCCCGCTTGCGGCGCAGGGCCTTGGCGCCGGCGGTGATCTCGGTCATCTCGCGGGTGATCGCCGCCTGCCGCAGGCCGTGGTATTGCAGCCGCAGCCGGGCGAGCATCTCATCGGCGTTGCGCCCGGCCGAGCGCATGGCGGTCATGCGCGCTTCCTGCTCGGAGCAATAGCTGTCCACCAGCGCGCTGTAGATGAAGCCGGTGAGGTAGCTCGGCACGATGCCGTCCATCACCGCGGTGGGCGAGGGGATGTATTCCTTTTCCGTGACCGCGCCCGCCGTGCCGGAATCGTAAAAATCGCTGCGCGACAGCGGCAGGAGCATGCGCGTTTTCGTCTCGCCGGGGCGTCCGGCGTGGTAGTGCGTATAGACGATCTCGATCTGCTGCAGCCGCCCGCGGTTGTACTCGTCGAGCAGGTCAAAGCAGATGCGCCGCGCCTCGCGCACCGTCGGGAACGCGGCGGAGTAGTGGAATTTTTCCGACAGGAAGGCGTGGCGGGAGAGGAAGTACTGCCGCCCGTACTCCCCGACGATGAAAAGCATCAGGTCATCCTCGGCGCGCAGCAGGGCTTCCGCGGCGCGGATCGCCGTCTGGTTGTAGCTGCCCGCAAGCCCCTTGTCCGAGGTGATCAGCAGCACCGCGCGGCCGTAGGGGTGCTCGTTGGAGGGCAGGCGGAAGAAGCGGCTGTCGTTTTCGGGGATGTAGTGCAGCAGCTCGCCCAGCTCCTCGCGGAGCGCACGAAAGTAGGGCGCGGTGCTCTCCAGCTCGCGCCGCGCGCGGCGCATCTTGACGGAGGAGATCATGTACATCGCGTCCGTGACCTTTTTGGTTTCGGTGATGGAGTTGATCCGGCTGCGGATCTCGGCGGCTGTGGGCATGGGGGAACTCCTTTGTGCGGCGCGATGTGGGCATCGCGCCCTACGGGATGTGCGGCGCGCCGTGTCGTCGCGCCCTACGGGATGTGCGGCGCGCCGTGTCGTCGCGCCCTACGGGGGCGGTGCAATCACAGGTTTTGACGGAGCTTTGCTTCGGAAAAAACACTTACCAGGCGAAGCGAGAGCGAGCCCTCGCGCCGACCAAACGCGGCTTGTCCCCCGTAAGCCGCGTGCGATAATACGAATTCCATATTTCAGAATGAAATGCGCAGCGATTGCTGCGCAAGCAAAGCACACGCTTTGCTCGAAATTCGTATTGCACGGTTTTTTCAAGGGCGCATTGCGCCCTTACCAGTGAGCTCC
>CAMJPK010000133.1 GCA_946407675.1 uncultured Clostridia bacterium | reverse complement strand
TGACGAACTGGCTGGAGACGTCGCCGGGCAGGCGGAACTGCCCGGGCGAAAGCGCGCCGCGCACCGTGACGGACGTATCCGTCTGCGCAAAGCGGATGCCCTGCCGCTCGCACAGCTGCCGGTAGACATCCAGCGGGCGGGCCAGCAGCCGCGCGCTCCCGGTCAGCGTGATCGGCGGGCCGAAGAGGCACAGCGGGAGGAAAAAGCGCAGGGTGCTGGCGCTTTCGCGGCACGGGAGGACAGCGCCTTCCGCGCCGCAGTGCGGCGTATAGCCCGTCAGGATCGCGTCGCCGCCGCGGAGGACGCAGGTCACGCCCAGCGCCCGCAGGCAGTCCACGGTAGCGAGGATGTCCTCGGAGGGGGCGACGCCGTGCACGGTCTTCTCGCCGATGGCAAGCCCCGCACACAGCAGCAGCCGATGGGCCATGCTTTTCGAGGGCGGCGCTTCGACGCTGCCGCGCGGTTTTGATGGCAGAAATGTGACGGTCATCGCGCTTTTTTGTCGATGAGCAGCGCCATCGCCTCGGTGTAGCCGTCCAGCCCGCGGCCGCTGATCGTCGCGACGCAGGCGGCGCGGAGATAGCTCACGCGGCGGAAGGGCTCGCGCGCGTCCGGGTCGGTGATGTGCACCTCCACCGCCGGGATGCCGACGGCGCGCAGCGCGTCGAGCAGCGCGATGCTCGTGTGGGTGTAGGCCCCGGCGTTGATGACGATGCCGTCCGTGTTGCCGTAAGCGGCCTGGATCTTGTCGACGAGGTCGCCCTCGTGGTTGGACTGGTAAATATCGACCTGCACGCCGCGCGCCGCGGCGAAGTCGCGTACCTTGCGGCACAGTGTTTCATACGTGTCCGTGCCGTAGAGCTCCGGCTCGCGGACGCCCAGCAGGTTCAGATTCGGTCCGTTGAGAATGAGCAGCTTCATCGCAGTCTCTCCAATACCATGTTTGCGGTCTCCTCCGGCGTCTGCGCGCGCACCGGCACGGTCACGTCCGCCGCGGCGGCGTAGATCGGGTATCGCTCCCGATAGAGTTTTTGCAGCTTCTCCCCGCTGTCCGCCAGCGGGCGCTCCGGCGACGGGCGCAGCTCCTCCGGCGCGCGGTCGAGGAACACCACGACGCCGTTTTGCTGCATCAGATCGACGTTTTCCGGGCGCAGCGGCGCGCCGCCGCCCGTGTCGACGACCTTGCCGCCCGTTCGGCACACATCGCGCAGGGCCTGCGTCTCCAGCGCGCGGAAGCACGCCTCCCCGGGCGTGCGGAAAAGCGCCGGAATGGGCATCCCCGCCCGCTGCACGATCAGCGCGTCCGTGCTGACGAGCTCCCGGCCCAGCCGCTTTGCCAGCAGCGCGCCGAGCGTGCTCTTGCCGCTGCCGGGCATCCCGATCAGGACGATGCTGCGCTTTTCAAACAGGAATTCCCGGTATATGCGCTCCGCCGTGTCCGCGCCGAAGCGCGCGCCGGTGAACGCTTCCGCCGAGGCGACGGCCTGCGATGTCAGCATGAAAAGCCCGCCCTCCGCCGGGATGGCCCGCGCGCGGGCTGCGCGTACCAGCCGCGTCGCCAGCGGGTTATAGACCGCGTCCGCAACGCCGCGCAGCTTCGGCAGGCGGGTCAAATCCACCGCGCAGCCGTCCACGTCCGGGTTCATCCCGGCGGGCGTCGTTTGGATGAGGAAGTCCGCGTCCGGGTATCGCTCGTACGCCGTTTCGTAGGGCAGCGCGCCGTCGCGCCCGCTGCGGCTCATGCGGACGCACCGGGCCGCGCCCAGCGCCCCGGCCACGGCCGCCGCCGTCCGGCTCGTGCCGCCGGAGCCCGCGATGAGCACCGTCGCGCCGCGCAGGTCGAGCCCCATCCGGCGCACAAGCGCCTGCATGCCGCCGAAGTCGGTGTTGTCGCCCCAGAGCCGCCCGCCGCGGTTGACGACGGTGTTGACCGCGCCGACGGCGGCGGCCCGTTCGCTCATCCCATCCAGATAGGGGATGACGGCCTGTTTATAGGGGATCGTCACGTTGAGGCCGTCGAAGTCCCGCGCCGTCAGAAAGGCGTCCAGCCGCGCCGGGGCGACCTCGAACAGTTCATATGGATAGCGCCCCAGTCTCTCGTGGATCTCCTTGGAGAAGCTGTGGCCCAGTGTTTCACCCAGCAGTCCGCAGCGCATCACGCGCCTCCGAGCCAGTCGGTCCCGCAGCGCTGCGCCAGCGCGTCGCACAGCACGAGCGCGCTCACGCTGTCGACGACGACGCGCGCGCGGTGGACGATGGCGGGATCGTGGCGGCCTTCGAGCGTCAGCGCCGCGTCCGCGCCACGGCGGAAATCGACGGTGTCCTGCTCCTTTGCGACGGAGGGCGTCGGCTTCACGGCGCAGCGGAACGCAAGCGGCATGCCGTTGCTCACGCCGCCGTTGACGCCGCCGTTGTGATTCGTCCGCGTGCGCACCGCGCCGCCGTCCATATAAAACGCGTCGTTGGATCCGCTGCCGCGCGCTTCGGCGAGGGCGAAGCCGCCGCCGAACTCCACGCCCTTGATGCCGGGGACGGAGAACAGCGCGTGGGCCAGCAGGCCCTCCAGCGTGTCGAACCACGGCTCGCCCACCCCGGCGGGCAGGCCGGTCACCGCGGTCTCCAGCATGCCGCCGACGCTGTCGCCCTGCGCCGCCGCGGCGGCGATCGCGGCGCGCATTTTTTCGCCCGCGCCCTCGTCGAGCACGGCGAAGCGCTTTTCGTTGAGCGCCGCGAGCGCGGCGGGCAGGTCCGTGTCGGAAAAGGCGCGGTCGGCAACGCCGCCGCAGCGGGCGATGTGCGTACCGATCACGATGCCCCTCGCGCGCAGGGCGGAGATCGCCACCGCGCCGACGGCGACGAGCGCCGCGGTCACGCGGCCGGAGAAGTGGCCGCCGCCGCGCCAATCGGCAAAGCCGTGATACTTCACGAAGCCCGTATAGTCCGCGTGGCCGGGGCGCGCCAGCGCGCGCAGCGGGGCGTAGTCCGCGCTTTGCGCGTCGACGTTCGGGATCAGGACGCACAGCGGCGTGCCCGTCGTCCTCCCCTCGAAGACGCCGCTGACGATCTGAAAGCGGTCGGGCTCGACGCGCGCCGTCGAGATGTCTCCGAAGGGCCGCCGCAGCGTGAGCTGACGCGCGATAAAGCCCTCGTCCACCGCCACGCCGGGCGCCATGCCGTCCAGCACCGCGCCGATCATCGGCCCGTGGCTCTCGCCGAAAAGCGTGACCGCCACGGAAGACCCGAATGTGTTTTTCATGCTTCCACCACCGTTTCGATCCCGGCCCGCAGCGTCTCCGGCGCGACGGCGCGGATCGCATAGCGCCCGGGCGTTTCCACAAAGACGGCCTGTATCTGACCGTCCGCCATCTTCTTGTCATGCGCCAGCGCGGCATACACCGCCGCCGGGTCGGCTTTGACGCGCGTCGGCAGGCGCAGACACGCATAGACGGCCTCCAGCCGCGCCCGCAGCGCGGGCGGGACCATCGGCAGCATGCCCAATGCGACGCACTCGCCGTGCGGCAGGCCCGTCACGGCCTCGATCGCGTGACCGATCGTGTGACCGAAGTTCAGCGCCCGGCGCGCGCCGCGCTCCGTTACGTCCTGCTCCACGATGCGGATCTTTACCCGCAGCGCCGCCGCGATCACCTGCTCAAATACTTTTGCCGACATCTCGGATCCCGGAAGCGATTCCAGCAGCGTAAGGAGCGACGCGTCGCCGATCATTCCCGCCTTCAGCGCCTCGGCCAGACCGCAGGCAAGCTGCTGCCACGCAAGCGTCTCCAGCAGATCCGGGTCGATGAGCACCTTTTTCGGCTGGCGGATGACCCCGGCGGCGTTTTTCACGCCGGCCAGGTCGATCCCGGTCTTTCCGCCGACGCAGCTGTCCGCCTGGGCCAGGAGCGTGGTCGGGACGTTATAGAAATCGACGCCGCGCATATAGAGCGCCGCAGCCAGCCCCGCGAGATCGCCGACGGCCCCGCCGCCCACCGCGCACACACAGTCGCCGCGCGTGAAGCCCGCGCGCAGCATCGCTTCCAGCAGCGCCTGCAGCACGGCGGGGGTCTTGCAGCGCTCGCCCTCCGGCACGGTCACGACCAGCGGCGACGCGCACTGCGCGGCAAGCGCTTCGGCATAGCGCGCCGGGACGCCCGCGTCCGTGACGATCAGCACCCGGCGGCGCACAAACAGCAGCGCCCCGGCCTGCGCGAGGCAGCCGCACCGCAGCACAACGTCATAAGACACAGCGCCGAGGGAGACGCGCAGCGTGCCGTCGGCGGCGTTCAGCGCGCGCTGGCGGCGCTTGCTGAGCTCCATCGTGCCTTGCAGAAAGTCCAGATAATATGGCCGCAGCGCATCGTCGGAGATGAGCGCGCCGCGTCCGGCGAGCACGCGCGCCTCCTGCGCCCTGTCCTCCACGGGCAGGCCGTGGGCGCGCTTGTACGCCGCGATCTGCGCCGAGACCTCCATGCGGCGCACAAACAGCGCCGCCATCTCCTCATCGACCGCGCGGATGCGCGCCCTGAGCTCTTCCAGTTCCATTCGTGCTGTCGTCTCCCGTCTTGATTTCCCTTTGGAAGCGTGGTATAAATGACAATGGTATTGTACCATACAAAATCAGAAATTTCGATATAAAAATCAGGAGGCATATCATGGAGACCGAGACCAGACCTTACGTTGCATGGGATTTGATGAATTCGTTCATGATCGACGTGTTCAAGTGCTACGGCGTGCCCGCCGAGGACGCCGCCATCTGCGCCGACGTGCTGCTGGAGTCCGACCGCCGCGGCATCGAGAGCCACGGCTGCAACCGCTTCAAGCCCATCTACCTCGACCGCATCGACAACGGCACGCTGTTGCCCGTCACGAAGCTGGACATCCTCAAGGAGACCCCCACCACGATCGTCATGGACGCCAACAACGGCATGGGCATGGTGGCGAGCTACCGCATGATGGAGAAGCTCATCGAGAAGGCAAAGGTCTACGGCATGGCCGGCGGCGTGGTGTGCAACTCCACCCATTACGGCATCGCCGGCTACTGGACCACGATGGCGGAGAAGGCCGGCATGATCGGCATTTCCGGTACGAATGCGCGCCCCTCCGTCGCCCCCACCTGGGGCGTGGAGCCCATGATGGGCACGAACCCCTTCACCTTCACGATGCCGACGGACGAGGACTTCCCCTTCAACTTCGACTGCGCCACCTCCATCGTGCAAAACGGCAAGATCGAGTTTTATGAGCGCAGCGGCAAGCCCACCCCGGCGGGGCTGGTCGTCACCGAGGACGGCGGCACGATGACCGACAGCGCGCAGATCCTCAAGGACATGCGCGCGGGCAAGTGCGCCCTGCTGTCTATCGGCGGCCTCGGCGAGGCCACCGGCGGCTACAAGGGCTACGGCTTCACGACCATCGTGGAGATCCTCTCCGCGGCGCTGGCGGGCGGCCCCTATATGAAGGAGCTCAGCGGCAAAAACCCCGACGGCTCGAACAAGATGTTCCGCCTCGGCCACTTCTTCTTCGTCATCAACCCCGAGTTCTTCATGGGGCTCGACACCTTCAAGAAGACCGCGGGCGACATCTGCCGCGGCCTGCGCGCCAGCGAGAAGGCCCCCGGCGCCGAGCGCATCTACACCGCCGGAGAGAAGGAGTGGGACGCCTGGTGCGACCGCAAGGACAAGGGCGTGCCCGTCGGCGAGAGCATCCAGAAGGAGCTCATCGGTCTGCGCGACAAGTTCAACCTGCCCTACAAATTCCCGTTTGAGGCGTAAGCCCATAGGCGAAGCGCTCCCGCGGCAAGCTGCCGCGGGAGCGTTTTTTCGTTTATGAGACCTGCACGAGCCGCGCCGCGCCCATGTCCGTGACGCCGGCGGCCAGCGCGTCGAGCTGCGCCGTCTCC
>CAMJPK010000132.1 GCA_946407675.1 uncultured Clostridia bacterium | reverse complement strand
CGGTTCTCTTTTCACCTGAACATGGTATAATAACAAAAAAGCTTCGGGAGGCATCATGAAAGCGACCATCACCATCCATCCGAATGATATCATCGACAAGATCGATCCGCGGCTGTACGGCTCGTTCATCGAGCATCTGGGCCGCGCGGTGTACGGCGGGATCTATGAGCCCGGCCACCCGACCGCGGACGACATGGGCTTTCGCGGCGATGTGCTCGCGCTTGTGAAGCAGCTTGGCGTGCCGCTGGTGCGCTATCCCGGCGGGAATTTCGTCTCCGGCTATTGCTGGGAGGACGGCGTCGGGCCGCGCCGGGCACGTCCGCGTCGGCTCGACCTCGCGTGGAGCAGCATCGAGCCGAACGAGATCGGCATCGACGAGTTTCAGGAATGGGCAAAGCGCGCCGATACCGAGGTGATGATGGCCGTCAACCTCGGCACGCGCGGCGTGGAGGCGGCGCGTGATCTTCTGGAATACTGCAACTTCCCCAGCGGGACGAAATACAGCGACCAGCGCCGCGCCAACGGCTTTGAGGCGCCCTTCGGCATCAAATACTGGTGTCTCGGCAATGAGATGGACGGCCCGTGGCAGATCGGCCACAAGACCGCCGAGGAATACGGCCGCTTAGCCGCGGAAACCGGCAAGGTGATGAAGTGGGTCGATCCGTCGATCGAGCTCATTGCCTGCGGCAGCTCCCATTCCGGCATGCCCACCTTCGGCGATTGGGAGCGCACCGTCCTGCGCCACACCTACGACGTTGTGGATTATCTCTCCCTGCACAGCTATTACGGCAACCGCAGCGGCAACACCGGGGAGTATCTCGCCTGCTGCCGGGACATGGGCCGGTTCATTGAAACGGTCGTCGGCATCTGCGACGAGATCAAGGCGGAGCGCGGCGCGGAGAAAACGATGTATCTGTCCTTCGACGAATGGAACGTCTGGTTCCACTCCAACGAGCAGGACAAAAAGCAGGAGAAGTGGACCGTCGCGCCGCCGCTGCTGGAGGATGTCTACACCTTTGAGGATGCGCTGGCGGTCGGCTGCCTGCTCATCACATTGCTGCACCACGCGGATCGCGTGAAGATCGCCTGTCTTGCGCAGCTTGTCAACGTCATCGCCCCGATCATGACCGAGACGGGCGGCAGCGCATGGGTACAGAGCATCTTCTATCCCTTCCTGCACGCTTCCTGCTACGGGCGCGGTCTTGCCCTGCGCACGGCGGTCGATTGTCCGGCATATGACGCCGGTCAATATGGCAGCACGCCCTATCTGGAGGCAGCCGCGGTGTATGACGAGGCCGCATCGGAGCTGCGCATCTTCGCCGTAAACCGCTCCCCCGACGCGTCCATTACGCTTGATCTGGCTGCGGACGGTTTTGCACCGCTGCAGCTGCTTGAGCACCTTGTCCTGCGCTGCGACGATCTCAACGCGGTGAACACCGCCGCGCAGCCGGATCGGATCAAGCCGGAGCTTGTCTGCGCTGCGGACGGCGCCGTGCTGCCGCCGATGAGCTGGAACGTGCTTCGTTTCCGCTGCGTCTGAGTACGTTTTTCCACCGAAAGAAGTGAATCCATGGCCGCAAAACGCGACAGTGTCAACTTAACAAATGGCCCGATATTGCAGCAGATCGTTCTGTTCGCGATCCCGCTGCTGCTCGGCCAGCTGTTCCAGCAGCTTTACAACAGCGTGGACTCCATCGTGGTCGGCCGCTTCGTCGGCACGACGGCGCTGGCGGCTGTGTCCTCCAGCGGCGACATCTCCATGCTTTTGACGGGCTTCTTCGTCGGCTTTTCCTCCGGCGCAAGCGTGGTGTTCGGCCGGGCCTTCGGCGCGAACAAGCTGGACAAGCTGCACGACGCCATCCACACGGCGCTGCTTTTTTCCGTGCTGATCGGCGTCGCAATCGCGCTGCTCGGCATCGTCTGCACGCCGCTTTTGCTGCGGCTCGTCAACTGCCCCGACGACGTTTGGGTAGAGTCTGACCGCTATCTGCGCGTCTATTTGATCGGCGTCCTGTTCACCTCGGTCTACAACGTCGGCGCCGGGGTGCTGCGCGCGGTCGGCGATTCGCGCAACCCGCTGATTTTTCTGATCATCTCCAGCGTCACAAATATCGTCCTCGACCTCTGCTTTGTGGCGTGGCTCGGCTGGGGCGTCATGGGCGTCGCCGTGGCGACGGTCATCTCCCAGCTTACCAGCGTCGTCCTCGTGATCCGCAAGATGCTCGTCACCGAGGACGTTTACAAGCTGATCCCGGCGGATCTCCGGATCAAGAAGGAGTTGCTCGGGGAGATCCTGAACATGGGACTGCCCGCGGCGGTGCAGGCCTCGCTGCTTTCGATCTCCAATATGATCGTTCAGCGCAACATCAACGGCTTCGGTTCGACCGTCATGGCCGGCGCCGGCGTCGGCAAACGCATCGACCGCTTCTGCGGTCTGGTTCCCCACTGCATCGGCATGGCGCTGGCGGTTTTTGCCAGCCAGAACATCGGCGCCAGGCAATACGCGCGAGTTTACCGCTCCGTGCGCACCTGCGTCATCATCTGCACGGGGTTCACCGTGCTCCTGTGGATCCCCACCTTCGCCTTTACGCACGAGGTCTCCTCGATCTTTACCAAAGACGAAGCCGCCATTGCCATTGCGGTGCGTATGGTGCGCGTGATGATGCCCTTCTATCTCTTTCAGGGGCTCTTTCAGGTTTACAGCGGCGTTTTGCGCAGCTTCGGTCGCTCCCGCGCCGTCATGGTGCTCTCTCTTGTCGGTATGATCGGCGTGCGTCAGCTCTATCTGGCCGTTGCGCTTGCGCTCGACCATCGCATTGAACACGTGTTTCTCTGCTTCCCCGTCGGCTGGATCGCCGCGGCGGTGCTGATGTATGTGGACTACCGGATCAAGGTCCGGCGTGTATACCCTGCGGAGGATCTTTCCGCGCAGGCCTGATCTCTCTATTTGTTTGGAACGGAGGCAAATCGTATGGAATGCTGTCTCGGTGTGGAGTTCGGCTCCACGAGGATCAAAGCCGTCTCAATCGACAAAACCCACGCAGTCGTCTCAACCGGCGACCATACATGGGCCAGCAAATATGAAAACGGCGTCTGGACCTATTCGCTCGACGCGATCTGGGGCGGACTGAAGGATGCGCTCTCGCATCTGGAGCACCGTGAGGATATCGTTGCGATGGGACTGTCCGCCATGATGCACGGCTATCTGGCCTTCGACAAGGACTGGAATCTGCTTGTCCCCTTCCGCACCTGGCAGAATACAATGACCGGGCAGGCCGCGGCGGAGCTCTCCGAGCTCTTTCATTTCAACATTCCGCAGCGCTGGTCGATCGCGCATCTCTATCAGGCGGTCCTGAACGACGAGCCGCACATTGCAAAGCTGGCGCATATCACGACGCTGGCCGGCTATGTCCACTACATGCTGACGGGTGAAAACATCGTCGGCGTCGGCGAGGGCTCCGGCATCTTCCCGCTGGACTATGCCGCGCTGGATTACGACGCGAAGCTTTTGGACAAGTTTGACGCGCTGATCGCGAACCGGCATCTTCCGTGGACCGTGCGGGAGCTTCTGCCCGACATCCGACTGGCCGGACAGAGCGCCGGCACACTGACCGCGGAGGGCGCCGCGCGGCTGGACGGCCTGCTTCCCGTCGGAGTACGTTTTGCGCCCCCTGAGGGCGACGCGGAAACGGGTATGGTCGCCACGAACGCGGTCGCGCCGCGCACCGGCAACGTCTCCGCCGGTACGTCCATTTTCTCGATGGTCGTTCTGGAGCGGCCGCTGGAAAAGGTCTACCCGGAGGTCGGCGTGGTCGCGACGCCGGGCGGAAAGCCGGTCGCCATGGTCCATTGCAGCAACTGTACCAGCGACATGAACCGCTGGGTCGCCGTCATGAAGGAGGCGTTTGCCCTGTTCGGCGAAGCCCCCGGCGACGGTGAAGTGTTTACAAAGCTCTATCAGCTTGCGCTTTCCGGCGCGCCGGACTGCGGTGGGCTGACGGTCTGCAACTATCTGACCGGCGAAAGCGTCCCGCATCTCGACGAGGGGCGTCCGATGATCGTCCGCGGCACGGACGCGGACTTCACGCTGGCCAACTTCATGCGCGCGCAGCTGTATTCCACGATGGTAACACTGAGCATCGGGATGAAGCTCATGGAGGACGAGCACATCCGCATCGACTCCCTGACCGGTCACGGTGGACTGTTCAAGACGCCCGTTGTCGGCCAGCGCCTGCTCGCCGCCGCGCTGGAAACGCCGATCACCGTCATGGACACGGCGGAGAACGGCGGACCGTGGGGCATGGCGCTGCTTGCCGCCTACATGATGTACGGCGGGAAGCAGACGCTGGAGGATTACCTCGCCGAAAACGTTTTCAGCGGCGTCCACAGCACGACGCTTGCCCCGGAGCGCGCGGACGTTGCGGGCTTCCGCGCCTACCGCAAGCGCTATGAGGCGCTGCTCGCGGTGGAACGCAAGGCGATCGAAGCACTCTGAACGAAAGAGAATAACGCAGGCCGCGGGTTTCATGGATTCCCGCGGCCTGCGTCTTTTTATTCGTATTTGCTCCAGCCGGCCTTTGCCGCAACGTCGTGCAGCGTGCGCGCGACCTCGTCCAGATCGGCGCTGAACCTTCGCTGGGCGTTTTTTCCGTACTTGGCGTATTCCTGCAAGGACAGCGTGCGCAGCAGCGCCTTGACGGAGCGGATAATGAGCTGCTCCCCGCCGGTGGCGCTGTCGCTGCTCAAAACCATTTCGATGGAAATATCCTCTTCCTCATTCGTGATGTAGATTTTATTCTTCATAGACGCATCCTCGGTTTCTCCGTCAAACAGCCGTTGCCATCTCAAGCCGCTGCTTTGTTCTCACTCGATCCCCTGTTGCCTGCACCAGATCCGCATGACGAGCTCCACCGGCAGATGCTTCACCAAACGCACCTGTCTGCGGACCGGCGCGCCGAGGATCGAGACCGGCTTCTTCTTTTGCAGATCCGTCCATGTCTGCGCGGCGACCTCCTCCGGCGTATACCAGCGGTCCACATAGCGGATATAGCGGTCATGCTCGGCGTGGGCCTGAAATTCCGTTTTCACCCAGCCGGGGCACACGCACATCACATGGATCCCTTGCCCGCGCACCTCGCGGCCTAGCGCCCGCGAAAAGCTCAGCACGTAGCTCTTGCTCGCGCCGTACACCGCCTGATACGGCACCGGCTGCCACGCCGAGTTGGAGCCGAGGTTCACGATCGCGCTGCCGGCGTGCATATGCGGCAGCGACGCATGGCACATCGCGGTCAGGGCAAGCGAATTGAGCGCGGCGCTTTGCAGCAGCGCGTCCATGTCGGCCTCGGCAAAGGGGCCGAATACGCCGCAGCCCGCGGCATTGACCAAGAGCGCGATCTCCGGCGTTTCCGCCGCCAGCAGCGCCTGATACGCCGTGATGCTCTCGCGCGCGGAGAGGTCGAGCGCAAGCGGGCGGATCGGATTCCTGCACTGCGCGCGCAGTTGCGCAAGCCGCTCTTCCCGTCTTGCGATCACCCAGATCTCGTCAAATGTCGCGCGCCGGTCGATCTTCAGCACGAGCTCCCTGCCGATTCCGGCAGACGCGCCCGTGACGACTGCGATCTTCATACCCTTCCGCTCTCCCTTCTATTGGCCGTTTCCGCCATTATATAATGCTTTTTACTATCCTGCAAGCGACAGCGCGGGAAAATGAATCGTACCCGATCGGAGATTTCTCCGATCGGGTACGATTCTCTTTGGATCATGCAGCGGCTCATTCCAGCGGCTTCATCGTCGGGATAGCTTGAATAGATCACATTTTGCTCCACAAATCTCGTTAAAGCCCACTAAAACTGAGGTCCTCGCAGTGACAGAAAATTACAAGTCTCTAAAAGTCCATAC
>CAMJPK010000131.1 GCA_946407675.1 uncultured Clostridia bacterium | reverse complement strand
AGGGCGCGCTGAAGATGAAGGAGATCTCCTACATCCACGCCGAGAGCTACGCCGCCGGCGAGCTGAAGCACGGCACCATCGCCCTCATCGAGGAGGGCACGCCGGTCATCGCCGTGTGCTGCAACGAAGCGCTGGAGGACAAGACGATCAGCAATATCGTCGAGGTCAAGGCCCGCGGCGCGCGGGTGCTGGCCGTCGCCTTCCGGGGCGACCGCAAGATCGTCGCGCAGGCCAACGACGTCATCTACATCCCGGCGATCCACACGCTGTTCACGCCGATCCTCGCGGTGATCCCGATGCAGCTTCTGGCCTACTATGTGGCGAAGGCCAACGGCTGCGACATCGACAAGCCGAAGAATCTGGCGAAATCCGTCACGGTGGAATGATTGCGGCGCGCCGGGTCGTCGCGCCCTACAATGTGAAAAAAAGCGCGCTGCCGTGAAAGCAGCGCGCTTTTGCATGCCGTCTAAACATATTCCCGCCAGTTGCGGGGGAAGAGCTCGCGCAGGGCGGCGGCGCGGGCGTAGCGCTCTTCCGCGTCCGGCAGGGGGGCGAGGGTACACGCGCCGTACCGGCGCGCCAGCGCCGTCTCGAGGATCTGATCACACAGCACGGGGTTTTTCGGCAGCACCGGGCCGTGGCTGTAGGTCCCGAAGACGTTCAAAAACCGCACGCCCTCGCCGCCGTCGGCGCCGTTGTTGCCGAAGCCGGCGAGCACCTGCCCCAGCGGGGAAACGCCGGAGCCGAGGCGCGTGCGCCCGCTGTGGTTTTCAAAGCCGACGACGGCGCTGCCGCCGGACTCCGCGCCGCAGCGGAAGGCAAAATTGCCGATCATGCGCTTATCCCCGGCCTCGGTATAGAAGTCGATGGCGCCGAGGAAGCCGCAGCGGTGCCCGGCCTGATTCTGGTAGTATGCCCCGAGCATCTGATACCCGCCGCAGACCGCAAGGACGCTCACGCCGTCCGCAATCGCGCTTTTCAGCGCCGCGCCGCGGCCGCGCGCAAGGTCGGCCAATAGCAGCTCCTGTTCAAAATCCTGCCCGCCGCCGATGAAAATGAGGTCGCAGTCGGTGAAGCTGCCCTGCGCGCCCAGCGGCAGCGGCGTCACGGTTACGTCGTGGCCGCGCCAGCGCAGGCGGTTTTCCAGCGCGCGGATGTTGCCGCCGTCGCCGTAGAGGTTCAGCACATCGGGGTAAAGATGGCAGATGCGAAGCTCCATATCGCTCACTCCCAAAATTCGCGCATGCCCGTCCGGTGCGCCAGCACCGGGCGAAGGCGCATCATCGCCGTGTAGGTCGGGACGATCACCAGCGGGCGCGCATCGGCGGCGACGCCGCGCAGGAACGCTTCGCCGTCCTTCACGAGATGCAGCGCCGGCAGCGGGACGCCCGCGTGCTTGAGGCGCAGCAGCATCTCCTCGCCGCGCGTGCCGGACACATAGACCTCGCGGAAGCGCACGCCGCCCTCCGCGAGCTTTTCCAGCGGCACGTCCCAGATCCATGAGATGTCGCGCCCGTCCTGCGCGTTATCGTTCAGGCAGCACATCAGATCGAAGTCCTCCCCGAACCCGGCGAGGTAATCGAGCACCTGCGTAAAGCCCGCGGGGTTTTTCACGAGGATCATCGTGACGCCGCGCCCGATGGGGAAATGCTCCATGCGCCCGAAGCCCGGCGCGGCATGCACGCCCGCGCGGATCGTCTGCGCGTCGATGCCGAAGGCGTCCAGGGCGCTCACCGCGGCGAGCGCGTTGTAGATGTTGTAGACCGCGCCGAGCGGCACGCGCAGCGGCGCCGTGTCTGCGCCGATGCGCAGCGTCACGTCGCTGCCGTCGAGACCGAGGGCGCTAATCTGTGTGACCTCCACGGACGGCGTCGGGCGGCGCCAACCGCAATCCGGGCAGTAAAAGCCGCCGAGGTGGGCGTAGGTCGTGTATTCGTATTCG
The DNA here is from genome assembly GCA_946407675.1 of uncultured Clostridia bacterium. Classification (GTDB taxonomy): domain Bacteria; phylum Bacillota; class Clostridia; order Oscillospirales; family Oscillospiraceae; genus SVKR01. The sequence goes on along the minus strand of CAMJPK010000131.1, from coordinate 3,979 downwards.
TATCTGTGCCCGCAGCGGATGCAGTTGGGCGCGTCGGAGCGCCCGGACGATGCGTGCGGCACGGGCACGCCTACGCCGTAAAAGCGCAGGGGGTTGGGGCAGGACAGCGACAGCGAGGCCAGCAGCGAATCGTCCGCGTTCAGGCACAGCGTCGCTCGCGGCGCGGCCTTCGCCGCGGTCTCAAGCTCGCTGAGCGTGTGCGTTACCTCGCCGTAGCGGTCGAGCTGGTCGCGGAAGACATTCGTATAGACCAGCACCTCCGGCTTGAGCTGCCCGGAGAGCGTGCGCAGCGCGGCCTCGTCGCACTCCAGCACCGCGACGCGCTTGACCGGCCTGCCGCGCCGGATGTTCGATGCGAGCTCCGCCGTCACCCCGGCGCGGAGGTTCGCGCCGGAGCGGTTGGCAAAATAGGGGATGCCCGCCGCGTCCAGGACCGCCGCGATCATGCGGCAGGCGGTGGTTTTGCCGTTTGTGCCGCTGACGGCGATGATGCGCACGCCGCGCGCCAGAAGCGCCGGCAGCGTCGGACACACGCGCAGGGCGAGCTGCCCGGGCAGGTTGGTCCCGCCGCGGCCCAGCAAGCGCAGCGCGCGCCGCGTGAGGTTGCAGACGCCGCAGGCCAGTCGCGCCCGCAGCGGCAGGGTGTCAGTCATCGGCTTGGCTTCCTTTCAAAGCGGCGCTGATGAAGCCGCAGAAGAGCGGGTGCGGCTTGTTCGGGCGGCTCTTGAACTCCGGGTGGAACTGCACGCCGACGAAGAAGGGGTGCTGCGCCGCGGCAAGCTCCACGGTCTCGACGATGCCGCCGTCCGGGCTGGTGCCGCTGAGGACAAGGCCCGCGTTTGCAAGTGTATCCCGGAAGGCGTTGTTGAATTCATAGCGGTGGCGGTGGCGCTCGGAGATGCGCGATACGCCGTAGCAGCGCGCCATCTGCGTGTCCGGCGCAATGGCGCAGGGCCACGCGCCGAGGCGCAGCGTGCCGCCCTTGGCCACGGCGTCGCTCTGGTCGGGCAGAAAGTCGATGACGCGGTGGGCGCTCGACGCGTCAAACTCGCCGGAGTTGGCGTCGGTCCAGCCGACGATGTGGCGGGCGAACTCGATCACCGCGATCTGCATGCCGAGGCACAGCCCGAGATAGGGCACGCGCGCTTCCCGCGCGTATTTTGCCGCGGCGATCATGCCCTCGATGCCGCGGCCGCCGAAGCCGCCGGGGACGAGAATGCCGTCGCAGCCGGCGAGAACCTCAGAAGCGTTCTCCTCCGTCACGGTCTCGCTGTCGATCCAGCGGATCTCCACCTCCGCGCCGTGGGCGTAGGCCGCGTGGCGCAGCGCCTCGGCCACGGAGAGGTAGGCGTCGTGCAGCTGGACGTATTTTCCCACAAGGCCGACGGTCACATGCTTTGAGGCGGACTTGACGCGCGCGACCATCGCCTCCCAGTCGGAAAGCTCGGGCGCGCCGGTCACGAGGCCGAGCTCGCGGCAGACGATGCCGGAGAAGCCCTGCCGCTCCAGCATCAGCGGCGCTTCGTACAGCACGGGCAGCGTGCGGTTTTCGATGACGCAGTCGGGGCGGACGTTGCAGAACATCGCGATCTTCTGCAAAATGGAATCGTCCAGCGGCTCGTTGCAGCGCAGCACGATGATGTCCGGGTGGATGCCCAGCCCCATCAGCTCCTTGACCGAGTGCTGCGTCGGCTTGCTCTTGTGCTCGCCGCTGCCGTGCAGGTAGGGCACAAGCGTGACGTGGATGTACAGCGAGTTGCCGCGCCCCTGCTCCAGCCCGACCTGCCGGATCGCCTCGAGAAAGGGCTGGCTCTCAATGTCGCCGGTGGTGCCGCCGATCTCGGTGATGACGACGTCGGCATTCGTCTTTTTGCCGACGGCGTAGATGAAGTCCTTGATCGCATTCGTGATGTGCGGGATCACCTGCACCGTCTCGCCCAGATACTCGCCGCGGCGCTCGGCGTTCAGCACGTTCCAGTAGACCTTGCCGGTGGTCAGGTTGGAGAACTTGTTCAGGTCCTCGTCGATGAAGCGCTCATAGTGGCCGAGGTCGAGGTCGGTCTCCGCGCCGTCCTCCGTCACGTAAACCTCGCCGTGCTGATAGGGGCTCATGGTGCCGGGATCGACGTTGATGTAAGGGTCCAGCTTCTGCGCCGCGACCTTCAGCCCGCGCGCCTTCAGCAGCCGGCCCAGCGACGCCGCGGTGATGCCCTTGCCGAGCCCCGAGACCACGCCGCCCGTGACAAAGATGTACTTGCTCATTTCTCCAACCTCCACGAAAAACAAAGTATAGACAAAATAAAAAAGAAACAACGGCGGGCGCGCAGCCAAGCTGCGGGACGCCATTGTCTCTCAACTCATTTAGTTTATTCCGCCGCGCGCAAAAAGTCAATAAAAATCTCTTGCAATCAACACGGCAACCCATTAAAATATGCACCGTAAAAACGCACCCGGGAAGGAGCGAGCATCCCATGAAGTACACGAGCGATGAAGTGATGCAGTATGTTCTGGAGGAGGACGTCAAGTTCGTCCGCATGGCCTTTTGCGACATCTACGGCAAACAGCGCAATGTGGCGATCATGGCGGGGGAGCTGCCGCGCGCCTTTGACCACGGCGTCGCCTTCGACGCCTCCGCGGTCAGCGGCTTTGATATGGACGAGCGCTCCGATCTGTTCCTGCGCCCCAACGCCGATACGCTCAAGGAGCTGCCGTGGCGGCCGCAGAGCGGACGCGTGGCGCACATGTTCTGCGACATCGTGCACCCCGACGGAAAACCATTCGACGGCGATACGCGCGCGCTGCTGCGCCGTGCGGTCGCGGACGCCGCGGCGCAGGGCTTTGCGTTCCGCTTCGGCACGGAGATGGAGTTCTATCTCTTCAAGCTGGACGAGCAGGGCAAGCCCACCGAGGAGCCCTTCGACGAGGCCGGCTACATGGACGTTGCGCCCGAGGACCGCGGCGAAAACGTCCGCCGCGAGATCTGCCTGACGCTGGAGCGCATGGGGATTTTGCCGGAGAGCTCCCACCACGAGAGCGGCCCGGGCCAGAACGAGATCGACTTCCGCTACGCCGATCCGCTCACCGCGGCGGACAACGCCGTCATGTTCCGCTCCGTCGTGCGCACCGTCGCCGCGCGCAACGGCCTGTGGGCCGACTTTTCGCCGCGCCCGCTGGCGTACTTCGACGGCAACGGCATGCACATCAACCTCTCCGCTACCCGCGATGGGGCGGAGGTGCCGCCGCAGCAGCTTGTTCCGGGGCTGATGCGCCGCATCCGCGAGATGACGCGGCTCATGAACCCGGTCGAGAATTCCTACGCGCGCCTTGGCCGCGACAAGGCCCCGACCTATGTCACATGGTCGGAGGAGAACCGCTCGCAGCTGGTGCGCGTGCCCGCCGCGGCGGGGGAGTTCCGGCGGCTGGAGCTGCGCTCGCCCGACAACGCGGCGAACCCCTACCTCGCGTTTACGCTGATCATTCGCGCCTGCCTGGAGGGGATCGCGGACGGGCTGGAGCTGCCCGCGCCGACGAATCTGAATCTCTTCCGCGCCGACGCAGCGACGCTTGCGCGCTTTGAACGCCTTCCGAAAACGCTGGAGGAGGCGACGGCGCTTGCGGCAGGAAGTGACTTCCTGCGCGCAAACATCCCGGCGCAGGTGCTGGCGGGCTACGGTATTCATTCGATTGCAAACTGATGTTTGCAATCGAAATGGAAGGGGGGGATCGACACGGTTTTTCAGAACGACACCTACAGCGTCCTGTTGGTTTCCGCATCCGAAAAATTCAATACCGCGACGTATCCCCTGCTCAGCCCGACGGACTTCTGGCCGGTCACGACGGCGGGCAGCGTGGCCGAGGCGCGCCGTATGCTGGTCGACGGGTCCTTTGACCTGATTTTGGTCAACGCGCCGCTGCCGGACGGCATGGGCGTCGATTTTGCCGCGGCGGCCTGCGCGGAGAGCGACGCGGGCGTGCTGCT
>CAMJPK010000130.1 GCA_946407675.1 uncultured Clostridia bacterium | reverse complement strand
GAAATCGCGAAAATGGCGGACCGCGTTGTGAAGGTGCGCAACGGGAAGATCGCGTCCATCAAGAAGAATATGCATCCGCTCCATGCAGCGGAGCTGGTATGGTAAGGGCAGGATATGACGAAAACACAGCGAAAAGACGCCCTGCGGAACATATGGAAGCAGAAGGTCTCCTATCTGTCGATCCTCGTGATCGCCATGCTGGCGGTCATGGCGTATCTCGGCATCAATTTTGCCTCCCACGCCATCGCCAACAACGGCAACGCGTTCTATGACGAAACGCGCTTCCGCGACATCGAGATCATCTCCACCAAGCTCCTGACGGCGGACGATATGGCGGCGATCCGCGCAACGCCCGGCGTCGCGGACGCGGAGAGCGTTTGGAACACGAGCGGCAAGCTCCTCTTCGGCGGCAGCAAGGCGTCGGTGAATATCGTGTCCCTCACGCAGCGCGTCAATGTTCCGACGCTTTTGGAGGGACGGCTGCCGGAGACGGCGGACGAGTGCGCGCTGGAGCAGACGATCGCGCAGAAACTCGGAATCGCGATCGGGGACGCGGTCTCCCTGCAAAACTCGAAGGGGGAGACGGCGGAATTCCTCGGACGCACGGATTTCACGGTCACGGGCATCGTGTTTCATCCCGACCACGGCTGCCTGACGCTGATGGTGCCCGGCAGCCGCGAGGTCGTGGTGCGCCCGGAGGCCTTTGCGCTGGGCGCGGAGCTGCAGGGCTGCTGCATGAAGGCGGAGCTGCTGCTGGACGGCACGGCGGGCGCGGATCGCTTCGGAAAGGAATATCTCGCGACCGTGCAGACCGTGAAGGAAGCGCTGGATGCGCTCTCCGATGAGCGCGCCGCGCTGCGAGATGCCGAGATCCGCGGCCGCTATCAGGAGCGGATCGACGAGGGACAGGAAGAACTCGACAACGCGGCGGCCGCACTGTACGATGCGCGCCGCCTGCTGGATGAAAGCACGGCGCTGCTCGGGGAAAAGCAGACGGAGCTGGACGCCGCCGGCCAGACGCTCGCTGAGAAGCAGCAGGAGCTGGAGAACGGCCGGAACCGGCTTGACGAGGCGAAAGCGCTTCTGGATCAGACGCAGCAGCAGCTCGCCTATGCGCAGGGACAGCTTGCGCAGGGCAAAACGAAGCTGGACGATACGGCCCAGCAGCTTGCCGATGCCGATGCCCAGCTCACCGAAGCGCAGCAGCAGCTGGAAGAGGGAAAAGCCGAGCTGGACGCGGGCGAGGCGGAGCTTGCCGAAGCGAAGAAGCAGCTTGAGGCGGGCGAGGCGGAGCTTGCAGATGCGGCGCGGCAGATCGAAGAAGGCGAGCGGCAGCTCGCAGACGCGCAGGAGGAGTTGAACGAAGGCGCAGCGGAGCTGAACGCAGGCGCGGCGGAGCTGAACGCGGGCGCGGCCACGCTTACCACGACATGGCTGGAGATCGAGGACCGGAAGCAAGACGTGCGCGACACGATCCACGAAGGGCTGAAGGCGGCAATCACCAATGCTGGCCATGCCCTGACCCCGGCAGAGGAGGCGGCGATCGACGCCATCCCATGGGCGGCAAAGGGCGGCGCGCCGAATCTGAACGACAGCACACTGGACGCGACGTGGTTCCAGATGACGGACGGCATCGGCTTCCAGCTTTCCACGATCAATTATGCCGCGACGGCTGCCACGGCGGTGGCGCAGTTCGACGCGCTGTTTGACCTCATGCTTGCCAGGATGCAGGCAAGCGGGATCGACACGGCAGCGCTCGCAGCGGACAAAGAAGCGGCAAGGGCGCAGTTGAATACATATCTCGTTTCGGCGTTGGCACTGGAAGCCCAGTATAACGAGAGCGTGGCGCAGCTGGAGGCGTGGAACGACGGACACGACGCCTATATCGCGGGCGCGGCGGCGTATTCGGCGGGCGCCGCGGAGTATTCCGCCGGCCTCTCAAAATACCGCAAGGGCGAGCAGGAACTCAATGACGCGAAGGAGCAGTACGCCGAAGGCCTGGCGCAATATGAGGAGGGCAAAGCCCTCTACGAGGAAAAAACCGCGGAGTTTGAAGAGGGAAAGGCGCGGTATGAAGCAGGCCTTGCCGAATATGAGGAGGGCAAAGCCGCGTATGAGGCCGGCGTCGCCGCCTATGAGGACGGCCTTGCGCAGTATGAGGCGTCGCTGGCAAAATACGAACAGGGCAGGAAGCTGTATCAGCAGGGGCTTGCGGATTACCAAAGCGGCCTTGCGCAATACGAGGACGGCCTTGCGCAGTATGAAGACGGCGTGCAGCAATACGAGGACGGCAAGCGGCAGCTGGCGGACGGCAGAACGGAGCTCGCGGAAAAGGAAGCGGAATACGACGAGGGCTTCGCGCAGTACGAGGAAGGCAGCGCGCAGCTGAAATCCGCCCGCGCGGAGATGGAATCGCAGGATCCGACGCGCTGGGTGGTTCTGGACGCGCAGGGCAACGCCAGCTATCTCACGATAAGCCGCGGCAGCAAAAATGTCGCCGATATGGGCGCTACGTTCGCGCTGGTGTTCGTGCTGGTCGGGGCGCTGGTGATTTACGCCACGGTAGGCCGCATCGTGGACGAACAGCGGCGGCAGGTCGGCGCGACGAAGGCGCTCGGCCTTTTCAACCGCGAGATCCTTCTGAAATACCTCTGCTTCGGCGTCACGGCGGCCGTGATCGGCGTGATCGCGGGAACGGCGATCGGTTACGTCGGGATCCAGAGGATCCTGACCATGGTCTACGGAAGGTACTATGTGTTCGGGATCAAAAAGCTCGCATTTCTCCCGGGGCTGTCGGCGCTCGCCCTGCTGCTGGGCATCGCGCTGACGGGCATCACGGTGTGGCTCTCCTGCTCGGAGCTGCTGCGCTGTACGGCCATCAGTCTCATGCAGGAGAAGGCGCCGCCGTCCAAGTTCCGCGCCAAGGCCAAGCGCGCGCTGCCGCTGTACTGGCGGGCGGTGCTGCTCAACATGCGCACGGATAAAAAGCGCGTCGCCGTGACCATCGTGAGCGTGGCGGGCTGCTGTACCCTTTTGGTGGCGGGCTTCTCCATGCGCTCCAGCGTCATGAGCGCGCTGGACCGGCAGTTTATTGAGACCACCGTGTACGACGCGAAGATCACATGGGACCCGGAAGCGAATCCGGATGCCGGCGAGGAGATCGCGCAAGCGCTCCGCGACGCCGGCGCAGACTGGGTCGCGCTTTGCGATAAAGATCTCACATGGTCCGTCGACGGCGCATTGAACAGCGCCGAAATGCTGTGCGCGCCGCTGCAGGAGCTGGACAGCTTTTTCGTCCGCCGCGATGTGAAAACCGGCGCGCCGCTGGACGACGCGGACGGCGTCTGGATCAGCAATGGCTTTTCCAAAACAATGGGCTTCGGCACGGGGGATACGGTCACGCTGTATGACGCTGTGATGAATCCCTATCCCGCGCGCGTGGCGGGCGTTTACAACGAATACGCCGGCCGCGAGATGGTACTTTCGTCGGCGTATTACACCGAGGTCTTCGGCGCAGCGCCGGAGAACAACGCGTTTCTGCTGCATTGGGGCAGCGCGGATCCCTCGCTCCTCCGGACGAGGGTCGCCGCGATTCCCGGCGTCGATGCCTTTGAAGAAGTCGCACAGCGGCGCGAGACCTATCAGAGCTACGCCTCCGTGCTGAATCTCATCGCGGGCGTGCTCACGCTGATCGCCGCGCTCATGGCGTACTTCATCCTGCTCAATCTGGCCAGTATGTACGTCAACCAGAAGAAGCGGGAGCTTACGATCATGCGCGTCAACGGCTTTACGGTGAAGGAGGTCATCCGCTACGTCGCCGGGGAATCCATCGCGACCACGGCCATCGGCATCGTGCTCGGCCTCGTGATCGGCACGCTGCTGACAAACCGCATCCTCTCGCTTCTGGAGGGTGACACGCTGCAGCTTCTCCACAGCATCCAATGGAGCGGCTGGCTCTTCGGCGCGCTCATCACGGTGGTGTTTTCCGTGGTGATCTACGCGGTCGCGCTGCGGAAGGTGAAGTACCTGAAGCTGACGGACGTCGCCTGAAAACGGAGCCGGCGGCGATCAAAGACACAAACCAAACAGGCGGCGGGACGACCTTGCGTCCCCGCCGCCTGCGCTGTTTTTTTCCAAAAAGACGGCAAACTGTGCGATGCCTCTTGAAAAATGAGAAAAAAACACTATAATTATAATGCTAAATTAAAATGGCGGATTGTATTTGGAAATAAATGTAAAGCGCGTGACGGCGCTGCAAGGAATTGAAAGAAGATATTCGGAGGTGTCTGAAATGGCGGAACAGAAGGGAAGCAGCATTTTTCGGAAAAAGAGCATGGATCGCGTCTCCAGTCCGGAGGCGCTGAACGACTATATCCGCGTCACCACGCCGTCGGTGTGGATCGTCCTGATCGCTCTGGTGCTGCTGCTGGCCGGCATGCTGATCTGGAGCATTTTCGGCACGGTGGAGGTCCACAAGGACGACGGCAGCACGGAGCAGATCCACCCCATTACCTATGTGATGAACTGAGGTATGTCATTTCGGCAGACTGCGCAAATCGGCAGAAAAGCAGGTGATTGAATGGCGGGTAAAACGATCAAACAGCCCGTGACAAAGGGCGCCGTAAAGGTGCCGGTCGTCATGCAGATGGAGGCCCTGGAATGCGGAGCGGCTTCCCTGTGCATGGTGATGGCTTACTACGATAAATGGGTGCCGCTGGAGCAGGTGCGCCGCGACTGCGGCGTTTCGCGCGACGGCAGCAAGGCCAGCAACGTGCTCAAGGCGGCGCGCAGCTATGGCTTTCAAGCCAAGGGCTACCGCTATGAGCCGGAGCAGCTTCGCGAGCAGGGGCGCTTCCCCTGCATCATCCACTGGGAATTCAACCACTTTGTGGTATGCGACGGCTTCAAGGGCGACAAGGTCTATCTCAACGACCCGGCAAGGGGCAACTATACCGTCTCGATGGAGCGCTTCGACGAGAGCTTTACGGGCGTTTGCCTGATGATCGAGCCGGGCGAGGGCTTCGAGCCCAGCGGCAAGCCGAAAAGCATCATGGGCTTTGCCCGCAAGCGGCTCAGGGGCGCGGAGAGCGCCACGGCCTTCGTGATCGTCACGACGGCGATCGCCTCCCTGATCGGGATTCTTACGGCGGGCTTCTCCCGCGTGTTTCTGGACGAGCTGCTGACCGGCAAGGAGCCGACGTGGTTCCTGCCCTTCCTGATCGGCCTGAGCGTTCTGGCCTTCATTCAGGTCGTCGCGGGCTGGATTCAGGCGGTCTATACCCTCAAGCTGAGCGGAAAAATGGCCGTCGTTGGAAACAGCACCTATCTGTGGAAGATCCTGCGGCTCCCAATGGAATTCTTCTCCCAGCGCATGGCGGGCGACATCCAGCAGCGGCAGGCCGCCAACGCGTCCATCGCCGAGCAGATCGTGGGGACGATCGCCCCTATGGTGATCAACGCCTTCATGATGATCTTCTATCTGGTCGTTATGCTGCGGTATTCCTGGCTGTTGACGCTGGTCGGCCTGGCCTCCATGGTGGCGCAGCTGCTGGTCTCGCGGCTCATCTCCGCAAAACGGGTCAACATCACCCGCGTCATGATGCGCGACGCCGGCAAGCTGGCCGCGTCCACCGTCTCCGGCATTGAGATGATCGAAACCATCAAGGCCAGCGGCGCGGAAAACGGATTTTTTGAGAAGTGGTCCGGCTATCAGGCCTCGGTCAACACCCAGAACGTCCGCTTCCAGAAGCTCGACCAATACCTCGGCATGATCCCGGCCGTGATCGCCGGCGTGCTGAACGTTGTTGTGCTGATCCTCGGCGTATGGCTGACCATGCGCGGACAGTTCACAACCGGTATGGTAATGGCCTTCCAGGGCTTTCTCGGCGCGTTTATGGCCCCCGCGCAGCAGCTCATCACCTCCGGCCAGCAGATGCAGGAGATGCGCACCAGCATGGAGCGCATCGAGGACGTGATGGAGTACCCGGA
>CAMJPK010000129.1 GCA_946407675.1 uncultured Clostridia bacterium | reverse complement strand
GCCTTCGAGCCGCTGCCCGCCGGCGCGCTGGAGGGGCGGACGCGCGCCTATCTGAAAATCGAGGACGGCTGCGACAATTTCTGCACCTACTGTGTGATCCCGTATGCGCGCGGACGGGTGCGGAGCATGCCGCTGCAGGATATCTCCGCCGAAAGTGCGCGATTGCAGCGCGAGGGCTTCAAGGAGCTGATCGTCACGGGCATCGAGATCTCCTCCTATGGCAAGGACCTGCGCGACGGCAGCGGACTGGCGGACGCGATATGCGCAGCGGCGGACGCCGCGCCCGAAACGCGCATCCGCATCGGCAGCATGGAGCCGACGGTCGTGACGCCGGAATTCTGCCGCCGTCTGCTGGCGGCGGGGAACATCTGCCGCCACTTCCACCTGTCGCTGCAAAGCGGCTGCGACCGGACGCTGAAGGCCATGGACAGAAAATACGACACGGCGCGCTTTCGCGAAAGCGCAAGCTTGCTGCGCGAGACCTTTCCGGGCTGCGCGCTGACCGCGGATCTGATCGCGGGCTTCCCGGGGGAGACCGAGGCGGATTTAGAGCAGACGCTGGACTTTATCCGCAGCATCGGCTTTGCGGAGATGCACGTTTTTCCGTATTCGATCCGGCCGGGCACCAAGGCCGCGGAGATGCCCGATCAGCTCAGCCATGCGGTGAAGAATGCGCGCGCATCGCGCGTTTCGGCCGCCGCGGAGGAGATGCAGCTTGCCTACCTTGACGCGCAGATCGGAAAGACGCTGTCCGTGCTCTTTGAAACGCAGCAGGACGGGCGCTGGCAGGGCCACTCGGATACCTACTGCGAGGTCCTGGCCCCCGGCGCGAATCTCCACGGAATTATCAGAAATGTGCAAATTACAGCCCGAGAGGGCAAAAAAATAGTTGGAAATATTGTTTGAAATATGACAATAAGTGTAGTACAATCATTTTTAATCATTCATTGCGATTTCGTGTGTTAGCGAATGAAATTATAAATCAGGGGGTTGCTTGCGATGTCCAGAGAGACGACTTACAATTTTGCCGCCGGCCCGTCGGCCCTGCCCACGGAAGTTCTGCAGATTGCGGCTGCGGAACTGCTTGATTACCGATCCAGCGGTCTGTCTGTGATGGAGATGAGCCACCGATCCTCTCTGTATCAGTCCATTTTCGACGAGACGAAGGCGGATCTGAAGGCGCTTCTGAACGTCCCGGACGACTATGAGGTCCTGTTTCTCCAGGGCGGCGCTTCGACGCAGTTCTCCATGATCCCGCTGAATCTGATGGCGCCGGGGGAGTGCGCGGACTACGCCGTGACGGGCAACTTCGCGAAGATCGCGGCGAAGGAGGCGGCCAAGTACGGCATCGTCAACATCGCGGCGGACACCACGGCGTGCAATCACACCCGCATCCCGACGCAGTCCGAGCTCAAGCTCGATCCGAACGCGAAGTATTTCTATTACTGCGCCAACAACACGATCTTCGGCACCGAGTGGCACTATATCCCCGAGACCGGGAACGTGCCGCTGGTCAGCGACATGTCCTCCGACATTCTGACCCAGCCGCTGGACGTCAGCAAATTTGGCATCATCTTCGCCGGCGCGCAGAAGAACCTCGCCCCCGCGGGCGTCACCGTCGTCATCATCCGCAAGGACCTTGCCGGGCACGAGCAGGCCATCACGCCGCTGATGCTGGGCTACAAGCTGATGATCGACAAGGATTCCATGTACAACACGCCGCCGTGCTACAACATCTACATGCTCGGCCTCGTGATGAAATGGCTGCAAAAGCAGGGTGGCCTGACCGCGATGGATCAGCTTCGCCATGAGAAGAGCGCGCTGCTTTACGAGTTCCTTGATGAGAGCCGCTTCTTCCACGGCTGCGCGCAGAAGGAAGCCCGCAGCTTCATGAACGTCACGTTCAACACCGGCGATCCCGACAAGGACGCCGCGTTCTGCAAGGCCGCCTCTGCCGCCGGCTTTGTCAACGTCAAGGGCCACCGTCTCGTCGGCGGCATGCGCGCGTCCATCTACAACGCTGTGCCGATGCAGGCCGTGAAGGCGCTGGTCGAATTCATGAAGGAGTACGAGGTGAAGAACCGTGTTTGAAATCAAGACAATGAACAACATCGCGCCGCAGGGTCTGGAAGAGCTTGCCGCGCGCAACCTGACGGTGAATGTGGACGCCGAAAACCCCGACGGGCTTCTTATCCGCAGCGCAAAGCTGCACGACACCGTGTTCGGGGATAAGCTGCTGGCCATCGCCCGCGCGGGCGTCGGCACGGACAACGTGCCCGTGGCGCGCTGCACCGAGCAGGGCATCGCGGTCTTCAATACGGCCGGCGCCAATGCGGAGGCGGTTAAGGAGCTGGCGCTGTGCGCGCTGCTGCTGAGCTCGCGCGACATCGTCGGCGGCATCGAATGGGTCAAGGGCCTGCAGGGCCAGAGCGGGATCGCCGGGATCGTGGAGAAGGGGAAGTCCGCCTACGTCGGCCCGGAGATCAACGGCAAGACCCTCGGCATCATCGGCCTGGGCGCCATCGGCTCCCTCGTGGCGAATGCCGCCATCGAGCTGGGCATGACCGTTTACGGCTATGACCCCTATATGTCCGTTGACGCGGCCTGGCGGCTGAAGAGCGTCGTCCTGCACGCGCCGGATCTGGACACCATCTTCCGCGTCAGCGACTACATCATGGTGCAGGTCCACTGCAACGATGAGACGCGCGGCATGCTCGGCGCGGAGCAGTTCACGAAGATGAAGCAGGGCGTCCGCATCATCAACCTCGCCCGCGGCGAGCTGGTGAACGACGAAGCGCTCATCGACGCCATCGACGTCGGCAAGGTCGCGCGCTATGTCACGGACTTCCCAAACGACCGTCTGGTGGGCATCGCCAACGTCGTGGCCATGCCGCATCTGGGCGCCTCCACGCCCGAGAGCGAGGAGAAGTGCGCGGTCATGGCGGCGCGCGAGCTGGCGGATTACCTCTACAACGGCAACATCAAAAACGGCGTCAACCTGCCCAACGTGCAGCTGGAGCGCGCCGGCGTCGCCCGCATCTGCGTGATCCACAAGAATGTGCCCCGCATGATCAACCGCTTCCTCGACCTGATCGGCGAGCAGAACATCAACGTTGAGCACATGATCAACAAGCCCCGCGGCGACGTGGCCTATACCATCATCGACACCGGCAGCGACATCTCCGCGCAGATCGAGCGCAAGATCGGCGACATGGAAGAGGTCATGCGCGTGCGCGTGATCCGCTGAAAATCAGAATAACATAAGCGTAAAACGGAGCCTGTCGGGCTCCGTTTTCGCGTCTATCGGCACATTCCACAACTTGCGCGTGCGCTTTTCTATCGAATACCCCCTTGCAAAATACGAACTTTATGTGATAATAATGTTTAGTACAATCAAAATATTTTTATTTTTGACGATTGCAGCGAGGGAGGAACACAGCATGACAGAGGAAGCCAAACGCCGCCTTGCGGAGAAAAACGCCCGCAATGAAGCCGCAATCGCCCTGCGGGAGCCGGACCGCGTGCCGATCCAGATCTTCGGCAACATTTTCGCGGTCGTCGAAGCGGGCTATACCATGGCGGAGGTCATATACGACGAGACGCTGGAAAAGCAGAAGCAGTCCATCATCAACTATCTGTTGACCTATGACCCGGACTGCGCCATGGGGCCGGACCACCTTGCGGGGCTCGGCCGCGCCTTTGAAAAGCTCGCGCCGAAATTCATCGACTGGGCAGGCCGTCCCGGGACCAAGCTGGACGACAACTCCCTGATGCAGTTTGTGGAGTTTCCGATCCTGGAGGAGGACGAATTTGACTGGTTCTTCTCCGACCGCACCGGCTGGGCGCTCAACAAGTCGATGCCGGCGCTCTCCGGCTTGGCCGAGCCGCTGCGCACGCTGCACATCCCGCAGTCTCACGGCGGCCATCTCCGTCCGCTGATCAGCGCCTTCTCCACGCCGGAGATGCGCGAGATGCTCCGGACCTTCTGGGAGCTGGACGATGTTTTGCGGGAGAACGGGAAACGGCGCGCCGAGATGGCCAAGGAGATCGCCGAGCTCGGCTTTCCGGCGATGGGCGGCGGCATGGCGAGCGTTCCCTTTGACAATTACAGCGACGAGCTGCGCGGTACGCTGCTCAGCCTGACCGACCTGTACGAGCACGCCGACGAGGTGGAGCGCTTCATCGAGGAGCGGCAGCCGCAGATGCTTGCGCAGATCCGGCGCATGAATCCCGACGGCAGCAAAAACGGCAAATACGTCTACATGATGCTGCACAAGGGCGTCGACGGCTTCATGAGCGACGAATACTACGTAAAGTATTACTGGCGGCATCTGCAGGAGATCATTCAGACGATCGTGGACGTCGGTCTGGTGCCCTGCGTATTCTGCGAGGGCCGCTATTCCACGCGGCTGGAGCATCTGCGCGACGTGCCGAAGGGCAAGGTGATCTACCGCTTTGAGGACACGCCGATGGATCTGGCAAAGAAGGTGCTGGGCGACGTCGCCTGCATCACGGGCGGCTTCCCGAACCCGCTGCTGACCTTCGCAAAGCCCCAGCAGGTCATCGACGCGTGCAAGAAGATGCTCGACGACTGCGCCCCCGGCGGCGGCTTCATCTTCCAGACGAACGCAAGCCTGGACGGCGGCGCGAAGCGCGAGAATGTGGAGGCCATGTTCCGCACCGTCCACGAATACGGCAAATACTGAAAGAATGAAAATGTAGAAAATGTAACGACGGCGCGCTGCAAATGCAGCGCGCCGCTTTCGTGGCCTTATGTTGCTTTGTCTTCTTCCGTCTGCGTTTCCCCGGTTTCCGGTTCCTGTTCCGGCTGCGCCGCGTCCTCCGGCTCCGGCAGGAAATCCGACTTTGTGATGCGCATCAGCGCGTCCTTGTCCGGCGCTTCCTCTCCGCTCAGGCGATTGGCCTGCCGGACGACCATGTCCTCAAAGAGGTTGCGCGCGTCGCGGGCGTTGCCGAAGTTCTCATCGCGGTTTTCATAGAGCTGGTTGAAGTAATCCACAGCGGTCGCGCGGGCCTCGTCGTCCATTGCGTAGCCGTTCTTTTTGCACATGCCCTCAAAAATCCTGATGAGCTGCTCGCCGTTGTAATCCTCAAAATAGAAGTACTTGTTGAAGCGCGACTGCAGGCCGGGATTGGAATTGATGAAGCCCTCCATGAGGTCCGTATACCCGGCGACAATGACGATCAGATCGTCGCGGTGGTCCTCCATGGCCTTCAAAAGCGTGTCGATCGCCTCGTGGCCGAAATCGTTGTCGCCGCCGGTCGAGAGGGCGTAGGCCTCGTCGATGAAGAGCACGCCGCCCATGGCAGACTGGATGACCTCCTGCGTTTTCAGCGCGGTCTGGCCGACAAAGCCGGCGACAAGGCCGGAGCGGTCGGTTTCGACAAGCTGCCCCTTGCTGAGCACGCCGATGGCGGCGTAAAGCCCGGCGAGGATGCGCGCAACAGTCGTCTTGCCGGTGCCCGGATTGCCCAGGAATACCAGATGCAGGGAAAGCGGCGGGCAGGGGAGCTCGGCCTCGGCGCGCAGCTTGCGCACCTTGATGAGGTTCATCAGGCTCTTGACGTCCTTCTTGATGTCGTCCAGCCCGACCAGCTCGTCAAGCTGCGCCATGAGCGTGTCGAAATCCGGCTTTTCCTGCTGCGTCGTCTCAGCCGCCTTGGTTTTCGCAGAGGCGTTGCCGGTGCCGGCGGCGAGCGGGTTTTTATCGGTAAAGCTCGGCTCGCTGCTTGTGACGTAGTCGGCGGGGTTCAGCGCGCCCTTGCTCTTCCTGACGCCGCTGCTGTCGCAGATAGCGGCCAGCTTTTCCCCGGCGTCGGTGATGTACTCGGCTTCGGCAAAGCTGACGTCGTCGTCCACGGCGGCCAACGTCAGCAGAATGTTCGTCAGCATGCGGATGAACACGCGGGAGTAGTCCGTGCCCTTCTGCTTGTCCTGCTCCGCCAGCGTCCAGAAAAAGAGCGGCGGCAGAAATTCC
>CAMJPK010000128.1 GCA_946407675.1 uncultured Clostridia bacterium | reverse complement strand
TCATGGTGGTCAGCCACATCATCTCCGGGTCGTTCTCGCCCAGGCCCTTGCTGCGCTGGATCGTGACCTTCTGCCCGTCGAGCTGCGCGAGGATGTCCGCCTTCTCCTGCTCGGAGTAGGCAAACCATGTCTTGCCCTTGCAGCCGATCTCGTACAGCGGCGTCTCCGCGATGTAGACGTAGCCCTCGCGGATCAGCGTCGGCGTCAGGCGATAGAGCATCGTGAGGATCAGCGTGCGGATCTGATAGCCGTCCACGTCGGCGTCCGTGCAGATGATGACCTTGTTCCAGCGCAGGTTCGCCAGATCGAAGGAGGAGATGTCCTTGTTCGTCTTGCTGCTGACCTCCACGCCGCAGCCCAGCACCTTGAGCAGGTCGGTGATGATCTCGCTTTTGAAGATGCGGACGTAATCGGCCTTCAGGCAGTTGAGGATCTTGCCGCGCACCGGCATCAGGCCCTGAAACTCCGCGTTGCGGCTCTGCTTGCAGGCGCCCAGCGCGCTGTCGCCCTCGACGATGTAGATCTCGCGCTGGGATAAATCGCGGCTGCGGCAGTCCACAAATTTCTGGACGCGGTTGGAGATGTCCATGCTGCCGGTCAGCTTCTTTTTGATGTTCAGCCGCGCCTTTTCCGCCGTCTCGCGCGAGCGCTTGTTGATGAGCACCTGCTCGGCGATGCGGTCGGCCTCGGCCTTGTTCTCGATGAAGTAGACCTCAAGCTGGCTCTTGAAGAAGTCCGTCATCGCCTCCTGGATGAAGCGGTTGGTGATGGCTTTCTTGGTCTGGTTCTCATAGCTCGTCTGCGTGGAGAAGCAATTCGTCACGAGCACGAGGCAGTCCTGCACGTCCTGAAAGCTGATCTTGCTCTCGTTCTTCTGATACTTGCCGAGCTTCTTGAGATAGGCGTCCAGCGCGTAGACAAAGGCCGCCTTCGTCGCCTTTTCCGGCGCGCCGCCATGCTCCAGCCAGCTGGAGTTGTGATAGTATTCGATCTTTTGCACCGTATTGGAGAAGCAAAAGGCCGCGGAGAGCTTGACCTTGTATTCCGGCTTGTCCTCGCGGTCACGGCCGCGGCGCTCGGTCTCGATGAAGTAGGGCGCCGTCAGCGGCTTGTCCCCGGCGATCTCCGCCACGTAGTCGCGGATGCCGTTTTCATAGCGGAAGTCCTGCGTGTCGAACTTGTTCGCGCCCACCTGGTTGCGGAAGCGGAAGGTCACGCCCGCGTTCACGACGGCCTGCCGGCGCATGACGTCGGTGAAGTATTCCACCGGGATGTCGATGTCCGTGAAAACCTCGATGTCCGGACGCCAGCGGAAGCGCGAGCCCGTCTTCTTGCGGTCCGACGGCTCCTTGATGAGCTCCTGCCCCTTTTTCCCGACCGGCTTGCCCTTTTTGAAGTGCAGCTCGTAGCGGAAGCCGTCGCGATAGATCTCCGCGTCGAAGAATTCGGAGGAATACTGCGTGGCGCAGCTGCCCAGGCCGTTCAAGCCGAGGGAATATTCATAGTTCTCGCCCTCGTTGTTGGCGTACTTGCCGCCGGCATAGAGCTCGCAGAAGACGAGCTCCCAGTTGAAGCGCTTTTCCTTCTCGTTCCAGTCCACCGGGCAGCCGCGGCCGAAGTCCTCCACCTCAATGCTTTTATCCTCGTAGCGGGTGACCGTGATGAGATTGCCGTGCCCCTCGCGCGCCTCGTCGATGGCGTTGGAGAGGATCTCAAACACCGCGTGTTCGCAGCCGTCCAGCCCGTCCGAGCCGAAAATCACGCCCGGGCGTTTGCGGACACGGTCCGCGCCCTTGAGCGAGGTGATGCTTTCGTTGCCGTATCCGGCGGTTTTTGCTTTTGTCATGCAATCAAGCTCCTATATTACAGTCCATAGTCTACCTATTGTATCAGTTTATTATATATCGCAGAGCCCGAAAAATCAAGATATAGGTGTCGGAATCCGGTGGATACTGCTAAATATGGAATGGAAAGACAAAGCGGGGCCGCCTGTGAGAGGCAGCCCCGCCGCACCGGAAACGCGATTTCTTACCCCGCCGGCGCTTGACCCCAAGAAATAGAACATATGCGCATCGCACCGCAGCGACGGCATTTCGATGTTCCGGCCGCCGCGCGGTGCTCCGTTGGGATCGTCGCGCCGTTTCCGACCGTCTTGTTTCGGGTCCGCAGACAGTATGTGCACAGCCGAAGCGATCATGTCTTGAAAAATGCGGATTAAATGGAAGAATCCGGTATATACTATATCCGCACTTGACGAAGGGGGTATAATGTTGCTGTCAGACATTCGCGCCGCCCGGGAAAATCGGGCGCGCATTGCGGAAATCAAAACCGAGCTGCAGGCGCTGTTGCAGGCGCGTGCAGATGCATATGGCGTGTTCAACCGCAGCGCGGAGGATGCGCTGCTGGAAGCGAGCATATTGCAGATCGGCGCGCTGGACGCGCGCTGCGGCTGCCTGCTTCGCACCCTCAAGACCATGGACACGCAGTCGGAAGGAGGAATATCCCATGCTGCTTCTCATTTTGATCCTGCTCGCCGTCGGCGGCGGACTGCTCACGCTGCTCATCAAGCTTCTGAAAAAGCCCATCAAGTGGATCTTTAAGCTGCTGCTGCACGCGCTGTTCGGCTACATTTTTCTGTTTATTTTCAATTTTGCCGGCGCGTGGTTCGGCGTTTCGCTGGAGCTCAACTGGCTCAATGCGATCGTCAGTGGCGTCTTCGGCATCCCCGGCGTGGTCGTGCTGCTGGTGCTGAAGTACATACTGTGAATGGTGCAAAGTCGTCCCGGCGGGCCGTCGAGGGCGCCGGCCCCTACGTAATCTCCCCTTGCAGGGGGGAGTCAAACCTCCGCCGCTGACGACACGAAGAAATCCGCGCCCCCCGGAAGGGGGCGCGGATTTTGCGTTTGTTTACCGGTTTTTGCGGAATCAGGCGTCGAAATACTTGCCGAGGCCGCCCCACTTCTCGCAGAACATACCCTCGTCCATGAGCTTGAGGTCCTTGGCGATCTCGGGCTTGAAATCCATCTGTGCGAGGATGTCCTTCTCCAGATCAATGCCCGGAGCGATCTCGATGATGGTCATCTTGCCGTCCACGATCTTCATGACGCAGCGCTCGGTGACGTAGAGGACCTCCTGGCCGGGCTTGACGTACTGGCCGGCGAAGGTGATCTGCTCGACGTGCTTGACGAGCTTTCTGCCCTTGCCCTCCTGCACGATGGTGAGCTTGCCGTCGGCGACGGCGAGCTTGGCCTTGTTCATGAAGGTGCCGCAGAAAACCACCTTGGGCGTGGCGTTCGTGATGTCGATGAAACCGCCGGGGCCGGTCAGACGCGGGCCGAACTTGCTGACGTTGACGTTGCCCTCGCCGTCGCACTCGCCCATGCCGAGGCAGGTCATGTTCAGGCCGCCGCCGGAGATGATGTCGAAGCTGGCGCCGTGCTCCACGACGCACTCGGGGTTGTAGCTGGAGCCGAAGTTGGGCAGCGCGCAGGGCACGCCGCCGATCATGCCGGACTCGCAGCACATGGTGATGCGGTCGATGTAGCCCTCCTCCGCGAGGATGCTGCCGACGTCCGCGCTCATGCCGACGCCGAGGTTCAGCACGTAGCCGTTCTTGACCTCGGCCGCGCAGCGGCGGGCGATGACCTTGCGCTCAGAAAGCGGGATGGTGGGAATAGAGCCCATCGGACGGCGGATCTGGCCGGAGAAGGCCGGCTCCCAATACTTGCCCTCGGTCTGCCAGCAGCTCATCGGGTCCTTGGCCTCGACGACGTAGTCGACGAGGATGCCGGGGATGCGGACGTCCTTGGGCAGCAGGGTGTCGTTCTTGGTCAGGTACTGGACCTGGACGATGACGATACCGCCGGAGTTGTGGGCGGCGGTGGCGACCGCGAGGCCCTCGTTGATGATGGACTCGTTCATGAAGGAGATGTTGCCGTTCTCATCGGCAACGGTGCCGCGCAGCAGGGCGACCTTGAGCGGGAAGGACTTGTAGTACAGGTACTCCTCGCCGTTGAAGGTCACGAGCTCGGCCACGTCGGTCTTGGTGACCTGGTTCATGCGGCCGCCTTCCACGCGCGGGTCGACAAAGGTGCCGAGGCCGACCTTGCTCAGCAGGCCGGGGCGTCCGGCGCCGATCTCACGCCAGAGGGAAACGGCGATGCCCTGCGGCAGGCACCAGCTCTCGAGCTGGTTGTTGGCCGCCTGGTCGCGCAGCGCAAAGGCGCTGCCGACGTGGGCGCCATACCACTTGGCAACCAGGCCGGGGCCGGCCTCGCCCAGGCGGCTCAGGCCGCGGGCGCCGACTTCGGCGACATCCAGCGGGGTCTCGCGCTTGGTGAGGTCCCAGCCGTCAAAGGCATTGCCGACGCCCCAGTCGCCCATGGCGCTGCCCTGATGCAGCTCCAGATCGCGGGGATGGCCGGTGGCCTTGAACTCGTCGCGGATCGCGCAGATGACTTCCTCGGGGAAACCGGAAAGGCCCATGCCGGCGACGCCGATGCTGTCGCCGTCCTTGATGAGCTTTGCCGCTTCAGCGGCGGTGATGAATTTTGCCATCTGTCACCCTCCCTATCAGCCGATCGCGGTCAGGCCGCCGTCGGGATACAGGATGTTGCCGGTCATGAAGTCGGAGGCCGGGGCGGCGAGGAACAGCGCGGTGCCGACGCAGTCGTCCGGATCGGACATGCGGCGCAGCGGCAGGCCGGCGGCCTGGTTCTTCAGGTACTGCTCGACGGTGACGCCCGCTTCCTTGGCGCGCATCTCGAAGATCTTGTTCATCATCGGGGTGGCCATGATGTTGGGGCCGAAGCCGTTGACGGTGATGCCGAAGGGGCCGAGCTCAGAGGCCAGGACCTTGGTCAGCATGTCAAGCGCGCCCTTGGAAGAGCAGTAGGCGGCGTTGCCGGGGCCCTTGGTGGCGATCTTGCCGCGGACGGAGGTGACGTTCACGATCTTGCCGTAGTGGACCTCCTTCATGTAGGGGGCGAAGTGCTTCGCGGTGAGCATGACGGAGGTGACGTTGGCCTTCATGACGGCGTCGAACTCCTCCACCGGGAACTCCTCGAGGGGATGCTTCTTGTTCATGCCCTGGCTGTTGACGAGGATCGTGATGGGGCCCATCTCTTCGTTGGCCTTCTTCGCGGTCGCTTCCACAGCGGCCTCGTCGGTGGCGTCGCAGACGTAGTACTTGAAGTCCTTGCCGGTCTTTTCCTTGAGCTCGGCGCAGGCCTTCTGCAGCTTTTCCTCGCCGCGGGAGGCAATGGCGACCTTCGCGCCGCACTGGGCAAACGCTTCCGCAACCAGCTGGCCGAGGCCGCCGGCGCCGCCGAAAATGATCGCGTTCTTTCCGCTGAGGTCAAAGAGTTTCAAAGCATCCATGTGACATATCTCCTTATAAAAAGTTTTCTTTATTTGCTGATAAACCGCTATCGTTTATTGTATTCCCAGACCCCTTGCTTGTCAAGTGCGAAAGGGCGCGCCGGAACATCCGGCGCGCCCTTTCGCACACATGGTTTTTGCTTCAATCCTCCGCGTCGTCCAGCAGCACCGCGCGCACGGGCGCGCCGTCGCTGCCGCCGAGCTTGAGCGGAAACGCGAACAGCAGGTAGTCCCCCTCCGGAACGCCGTCCAGCACGGCGTTCTCGATGATCGCGATCCCCGCGCGCATCAGGATGGTGTGGACCGCGGCCTCATTGTCCGGCGGGGCGATGCTGACCGCGTCCGTGAGCACGGTTTTGATCTCGCAGGCGGCCAGATACTCCGCCGCCGCCTCGCAGAGGAACGCGCCGCCGCCGCTCATGAGCGCGATGCGCCGCTTGCCGCCGAGCTTTCCGCGCAGGTCCTCCACGCGTACAAGGCCCTCCGCCGGGACGCGCAGCACGCGGCATTTGCCGCAGTAGCGCTCCAGCGGCATTGCGTCGATGCTCTCCCCGCCCGGGAGAAAGTGGGAAAACGCGTCTGCGTGCGTGCCGCCGTGTACATTCATCGTCAGGGTAAAGCGGTCC
>CAMJPK010000127.1 GCA_946407675.1 uncultured Clostridia bacterium | reverse complement strand
GCCGATGGTGACGGGCTGCTTTTCGAGCTTCATGCGGCTGTTTGCCATCCAGACATAGGGCTCGCCCTCCGGATCGACGATGAAGCCCGCCGGGAGCCAGAGCCCCTGCTTCGCGGCGCCCTGACCGTAATCCGGCTCGATGATGACGTGCTGGCCCATGATGATGCCGTCGTCGTCGTCGAGGTTTACATAAAAACTATAGAAGCTGGCGCGGTCGCCGCCGCCTTCCATGTACATGCCTTCCTCTTCGCTCTGCTGGGCGGAGCCGGTGTCGATGGTGTCGATCGTGCCGGACCAGGTGACGTCCTTGTCCACGCGGGAGCGGACGATGACCGGATCGCCGACGGCGATGGACATGACGTTCTGCTCGCTGACGCTGCCCTTGATGCGCAGATCGCCGCCGTTGCGGAGCGTGACCATCGTGTTCTCGGCGTCGAGCGCCTCCTCGATCGTGCCGACCTTGTCGATCGTGCCGTCCGCGGGAGCGAGCACGTCGGCATTCTCAAGCCCCTGCTTGAGCCGCTCGAGATCGGCCTGCTTGGTCTTGAGCTGATAGGTGTTGGAGTTGACCTCCGCCTGCAGCTGCTGGATCTGCGCGTCATAGGACATGCGCTCGGTGCCGGACACGCTCTGCCGCTCGCGCTGATACTGCGCGATCTGGCTGTTGGCCGTACTGATCGTGCTCTGCATCGACTCGATCTCGAGCTGCGCCTGCTGAACGTCGAGCTGCATAAGCTCGGTGTCGTAGCTGAAGAGCTTGTCGCCCTTCTTGACGCTGTCGCCCGGGGCGACGTGGATCTCCTTGACGGTCTTCTGCGCGTCGCGGGCGATCTTCTCGGTCTTCTGGCTCTCGGCCACGCCGGAGAACTGATGCACCGAGCCGACGCCGCCGGTGAGATCGCGCACGGACTGCACATAAACGCCGCCTTCGCTGCTGCCGCCGCCGCGGAGCACAAGGAAAAGCACCAGCGCCGCGACCAGAAGCGCCGCCGCGATGATGAAGGGGAGCTTGTGCTGCTTGATATACTGCATCTTGTATCATCCTTTCCTCGTAAGAGGTATCACACCACATTATACAGTATCCTGCGTCAGAATACCATACTATTTTGCTGAATGTTTGGTTAATAGAAAAAGGAGAACTTGTTTTACAAGTTCTCCTTTGAATGTCAGCCGTCTGCTTTGGCATAGACAAACGCGTTCGGGAGCGTTCGTCCGGCTTCGAGCACGGGGTTCGAGCTCTTCATGATATATTCGCCGTCGTACCAGATCATGGCGCTGGTGCCGCCGTCGAGGTTCATGGCCTGCCAGCACTCGTGGCGCGACATGATGCGCGCGCATTCCGGCACGCCGAGGCCCAGCGAAATGGTGGGCAGGCGGCCCTCGATGAGCAGCATGATGACCTCGCCGTACTTGCTCTGGCCCATGCAGGCGCGCGGCTGCAGATCGGTGAAGCCGCTCGTGGAGTCCACGACGATCTTGCCGTCGATGATCATGGCGGGCGAGAACTCCATGCAGTCGGTCGTGTCGGGATGCACCTCATCCCAGGCGTCGACGATATACATGCGGTTGTCCTGCCGCAGCTCGAGGCGCTTGTAGCCGTAATAGAGATGCTCGCCGTAGGACATGCCGTTGCACATGGCATAGCCGACGATGGTGCCGCCGTTGCCGACGCCGCCCTCATCGATGAAGCCGGAGCCGGTCATGGCGATGAGGCCGTTGTGGTCCTGAGCGATATCGCCCACAACCTCGCCGACGGAGCCGATGGAGCGCGCGGCCTGCAGGCTCAGGCGGGACGGATCCTTGCAGACGGCCATGATGCCGCGGTAGCCCGAGCCGCTCATGCGGATGATGAGCACCTGTTCCTTTGCGTTGATGGCGAGCACCTGCTCATCCTGCACGGTGCGGATCGTGGTGCCGTTGTCGGACAGGGCGGAGTGGTTGATGTTGATGTTCTCCCAGCCGTCGGACAATGCGGCAGGCGTTCGATGGACGTATTCCAGCATGGAGTCGACGTCGATCTCCCAGAAGAGATCGAAGAAATCGATCTCCGCCTGCGTCATGCCCTTGGTGTCGGTGAGCGTGGGATTGCGGTGCTTGCGCTCGCCGGTATCGGGATCAATCTCTTCCTCCTGATCGCCCCACTGGCTGTTGACGCCGATCTGCGCCTCGCGGGAGGCGGCGACGTCGGCCATGACCTTGTCGATGACGCTGTGCGGGATAAAGGCCGTGGCAAGCCACTGATGGCGCATGGTCGCCATGGCGGTCTGGATATAGATCGTGCGCCATTTGGCAATGAACGGGATGTTCGAGAACACCGCCGTGAGATACATGGCGAAAAGCAGCGCGAGCACGACCACGAGACGGCCGAGGCGCTGGCCGAAGCTCTTTCTTTTCTTTCCCTTTTTTCTGCGGACGGTTTTGACCGGGGCGGGACGCTCGCGTCGCGGCCGGGCCGGAGATTCCTCCACAAAGCCCGCCTGTACGCGCGGCGCACGTCTGGGCTCGGCGGGAGCCTGCGCGGCTCTGGCAGTCTGCTGCGCCTGCGCGCTTCTCGCGGCCTGCTGTGCCTGCGCGGTTCGGGTGCGGCGGCTGGCTGCGCTCTGCGCCATCGTCTGTCCGCCGGCGGTGGAGGTGCTTGCGGTTCTCGGGCGCTGCGCTGCGGTCGGCTGCTTCGGCGCGTGCGTGCGCGCGGCGGGCGCGGCGGGATGCTGCACCGTGCGGCGCACCGGCGCTGTCTGCGCGGGGGCGCTCTTTGCGGCTGCGGAAGAAGCAGGACGTGCTGCCGTTGCTGCCGGACGCGCTGCTGTCGCGGTCGGACGGGTCGCCGTCGCTGCCGGACGCGTCGCCGTCGCGGTCGGGCGGGTCGTTGTCGCGGTCGGGCGGGTCGCTGTCGCAGTCGGGCGGGTCGCCGTCGCTGCCGGACGGGTCGCCGCCGCGGTCGGACGGGTCGCTGTCGCGGTCGGGCGGGTCGCTGTCGCGGTCGGGCGGGTCGCTGTCGCGGTCGGACGGGTCGCTGTCGCGGTCGGACGCGCTGCCGTCGCGGTTGGACGGGCTGTCGTTGCCGGGCGGGTCGCCGTCGCCGGCTGCTGCGCAGGGGCTTTTACGGTCGAGGTCTGCGGCTTTTCGGAAGCGCGCTCAGCAGCGCTTCGGGAATCCCGAAGCGCTGCGGCTTTCTTTTTATCGTTTTGATCGTAAATGGATTTTGAGCTGAAAATCTTCAACGCTCATGCTCCTTTGTCTGTCTGGATATTGCGTGGGTACGCGAAAAACTACGATATCAGAAATGGGACGCTTTCGCAAGGCCTGTGTTCCTGATTTTTCGTAAACTTTTAGTTAATTCTCGAGCCGGCGGGGATCGCATCATCGACAAGCGTGAGCCAGACGTGCTCCGGATCGCCCTCGGCGCAGAGGAGCATGCCGTTGGACTCCTGACCGGCCATCTTGCGGGCGGGCAGGTTCAGAATGGCAATGACCTTCTTGCCGACGAGCTTTTCGGGCTCGGCATAGAACGCCTGCATGCCGGAGAGGATCTGGCGGGGCGTGCCGGAGCCGTCGTTCAGGACGAACTTGAGAAGCTTGTCGGAGTTCTGGACCTTCTCGCAGGAGAGGATCTCGCAGACGCGCATGTCGCACTTGGCAAAATCGTCGATCTTCACGTTCGGGAGCACCGGGTCGACCGGCTTTGCGCCCGCGGCGGCAGCCTTGGCGGCCTTCTGCGCGGCGCTGATCTCCTCGAGCGCGGCGAGCTCCTTGTTGAGATCGATGCGCGGGAAGAGCGCATCGCCCAGCGTGACGGCGACGTCCGCCGGAAGCACGCCGAAGGAGCACAGATCGTCCCACGCCGTCTCGGGCGCGCCGACGCGCTTTGCGATCTCGGCGCTGGTTTCGGGCATGAAGGGCGTGAGCAGACCCGCGCAGATGCGGATGCTCTCGAGCAGGTTATACAGCACGCGCGCAAGGCGGGGCTTTTTGCCCTCCTCCTTGATCAGGAGCCAGGGAGCGTTCTCGTCGATATACTTGTTGGCGCGGTTCAGCACCTTGAAGATCTCGCCGATGGCGTTCTGGGGCTGGAACTTGTCCATCTCCGCGCCGACTTTTTCCGCAAGGGCGGAGGCCATGGCGATGAGGTCGCTGTCCTTCTCCTCATCGGCTTCCTGCTCGGCCGGCAGCTTGCCGCCGAAGTATTTGTTCACCATGGCGGTGGTGCGGCTGACGAGGTTGCCGAGGTCGTTGGCGAGATCGGCATTGATGCAGTTGATGAGCAGCTCGTTGGAGAAGTTGCCGTCGGAGCCGAAGGGGAACGTGCGCATGAGGAAGAAACGCAGCGCGTCGACGCCGTAGCGCTCGGCGAGCAGATAGGGATCAGCCACATTGCCCTTGGACTTGGACATCTTGCCGCCGTCGATCAGCAGCCAGCCGTGGCCGTAGACCTTCGCAGGCACGGGCTCGCCGAGGCTCATGAGCATGGCGGGCCAGATGATGGAATGGAAGCGGACGATCTCCTTGCCGACAATGTGCACTGCGGGCCAATAGTGCTCGTAGTCATCGTACTTGTCGTTCAAATAGCCGAGGGCCGTGATATAGTTGGACAGCGCGTCGACCCAGACATAGACGACATGGCCGGGATCGAAATCAACCGGGATGCCCCAGGAAAAGCTCGTGCGGGAAACGCAGAGATCCTCGAGACCGGGGTCGATGAAGTTCTTGATCATTTCATTGACGCGGCTCATCGGCTGCAGGAACTCGCCCGTGAGCAGCAGATCCTTGATGCGCTGGGCATAGTTGGAGAGGCGGAAGAAATAGGCCTCCTCCTCGGCATACTTGACCTCGCGGCCGCAGTCGGGGCACTTGCCGTCGACGAGCTGGCTCTCGGTCCAGAAGCTCTCGCACGGCGTGCAGTACATGCCGGAGTATTTGCCCTTGTAGATATCGCCGTTGTCATACATCTTGCGGAAGATGCGCTGGATGGACGTGACGTGGTAATCGTCCGTGGTGCGGATGAAGCGGTCGTTGGAGATGTTCATCAGCTTCCACAGATCGAGAATGCCGCCCTCGCCCTCGACGATGCGGTCGACAAACTCCTGCGGCGTGACGCCGGCTTCCTTCGCCTTCTCCTCGATCTTCTGGCCGTGCTCGTCCGTGCCGGTGAGGAACATGACGTCATAGCCGCGCAGACGCTTATAGCGCGCGAAGGAGTCGGTGGCCACGGTGCAGTAGGTGTGGCCGATGTGCAGCTTGTCGGAGGGGTAGTAAATGGGGGTTGTGATATAGAACGTGTTTTCCTTGCTCATGTGCTTTGTCTCCTGTCTCTCCCCCCGCGCCGGATGAGGCGCGGGGTGTTTATTCGGAATGTGGTTTTATTCGCCGCCCTCGGAGGGCACATCCGGAACGTCCGGCGTGGGAACATCGGGCGTGGGCTCAACCGGCGGCGGGGTCGGCTGCACCGGCGTCGGCGTCGGCTGCACGGGCGGCGGCGTCGGCTGAACCGGCGTCGGCGTGGTGACGGGCCGCGGCGTCGCTGCGGGAGTCTCATTGTGGCTGTGATAGACGCTCACGGCCTCCTGCGTGCGCGTGAGGAGGTTGCCGTTCTTGTCGTACACATTGCGGTAGGTCGTGGTGGTCATGCCGCTGGAGGTGGAGTCCATCTTCACGGTGGAGCCGTCCACATTCGTGCCCCAGATTTCCACCGTGACCGCGCCATTGGAAACATAGGCGACGATCTTCACGGGGAAGGTGCGGTTGTTCTCAAAGCGGAAGTCCGGCGCGCCCCAGCTGACCGTTGCGTCCAGACCGGACTCGATGTAGGCCACGGGGAAATAGTGGTTGGTGCGGGCCAGAATCTTGAGGTTGGAATAGAGCGTGCAGTAGTAGAGCGTGGAGGACACCTGGCAGATGCCGCCGCCGACCTCGTTGACCACCTGGCCGTTGACATAGGCGCCGGCCTCGCGGAAGCCGCGGGCGGTGGTGCGCTGGCCGACCGTGGTGTTGTAGGAGAAGCTCTTGCCCGGCTCAATGATGACGCCGTTGAT
>CAMJPK010000126.1 GCA_946407675.1 uncultured Clostridia bacterium | reverse complement strand
GGACTATCAGATGTCGGCCATGCTGATGGCCATGTATTTCCGCGGCCTTGACCACGCCGAGACCGTTGCGATGACGATGGCGATGATGCGCTCGGGCGACACCGTCGACCTCTCGGCCATCTCCGGCGTGAAGGCGGACAAGCACTCCACCGGTGGCGTCGGCGACAAGACCAGCTTAGTTCTGTGCCCGATGATGGCGGCCTGCGGCGTGAAGATGGCGAAGATGTCCGGGCGCGGGCTCGGCCACACCGGCGGCACCATCGACAAGCTGGAGAGCATCCCCGGCTTTTCCTGCGCGCTGACGACGCAGCAGTTTTTCGACAACGTGGAGCATGTCGGCTTCGCCATCGCCGCCCAGACCGCGCAGATCGACCCGGCGGACAAAAAGCTCTACGCCCTGCGCGACGTGACCGGAACGGTGGCTGTGCGCGGCCTGATCGTCAGCAGCATCATGAGCAAGAAGCTGGCCGCGGGCGCGGACATCATCGTGCTCGACGTCAAGTGCGGCTCCGGCAGCTTTATGAAGACCGAGGAAGACGCGCGGGCGCTCGCGCAGGAGATGGTGGACGTCGGAAACGCGGCGGGGCGGAAGACCGCCGCGCTCATCACCGACATGGACGAGCCGCTCGGCCGCGCCGTCGGCAACGCGCTGGAGGTCCGGGAGGCCATCGCAGCGCTCAGGGGCGAAGGCCCCGCCGACCTCACGGAGCTGTGCGTGACCATCGCCGCCAACATTTTGCTGCTCGGCGGCATGGCGCGCACGGAGGCGCAGGGGCGCGAAATGGCGCGGCGCACGATCGACGACGGCAGCGCGCTGGAAAAGCTTCGCGGCTTTATCCGGGCGCAGGGCGGCGACGCGCGC
Source organism: uncultured Clostridia bacterium (assembly GCA_946407675.1). GTDB lineage: Bacteria > Bacillota > Clostridia > Oscillospirales > Oscillospiraceae > SVKR01. The sequence continues at coordinate 5,200 of CAMJPK010000126.1, read as the reverse complement.
GTGACCGACGCGCCGGAGCTGCTGCCGACCGCGCCGATAAGGTTACCCGTAATAGCGGATAATAATGGTTATGTAAACCGGATGAACGCCGAGGGCATCGGCCTTGCCTGCCTGCACCTCGGCGGCGGCCGCGCCACGAAGGAGAGCGACATTGACCCCGCCGTGGGCGTGGTGCTGGAAAAGAAGGTCGGCGACGCGGTGCGTCCGGGCGACACGCTCGCAATCGTCCACGCCGCGGACGAGGCGGCGGCGGAGCGGGCGGCGGAAGAGATCCGCGCCTGCTATACGATTGCGCAGGAGCCCCCGGCGGCCGTGCCGTTCATCAAGGCGGTCGTCCGCTGAACCATACATAGGAGGGATCAGGCAATGGATGAGAACATTCGAAAGCTCAAGGAGATCGTTGACGGCAGCGACAACATCGTTTTCTTCGGCGGCGCCGGCGTCTCGACCGAGAGCGGCATCCCGGATTTCCGCAGCGTGGACGGCCTGTATAACCAGAAATACAAATATCCCCCGGAGGAGATCCTCTCCCACTCGTTTTTTGAGCGCAACCCGGAGGAATATTACCGCTTCCACCACGAAAAGCTGCGCCTGACCGGCGCCAAGCCCAACGCCGCGCATCTGAAGCTGGCGGAGTGGGAGCGGCAGGGCAAGCTCAAAGCGGTCATCACGCAGAACATCGACGGGCTGCATCAGGCGGCCGGAAGCAAAAACGTCTTAGAGCTGCACGGCACGCTTTTGCGCACCTACTGCTCGCGCTGCGGCAAGCCCTATCCCTTCGACAAGGTGAATGACGGCGAGGGCGTCCCGCGCTGCGAATGCGGCGGCGTCATCCGCCCGGACATCGTGTTTTATGAGGAGCCGCTGGACGATGCCGTCGTCTCCCGCGCGATCCACTTCATCCGCGAAGCGGACGTGCTCATCATCGGCGGGACCAGCCTGGTCGTCTATCCCGCCGCGGGGCTCATCAACTATTACCGTGGCCATAAGCTGGTGCTTGTCAACAAGGGCGTCACCGGCGCGGACGGCTATGCCGATCTCGTGATCCATGAGAAGATCGGGGAGGTATTTTCCCAGCTATGAGTGAGAAGATCAACGTCCTCGGCGTCGGCTTCGACAATGTGACGATGGACGAGGCGGTGGAGGCCGCGCTTGCGCTGATGGCGCAGGGGAAGTCCGCCTATGTCGTGACCCCCAACCCGGAGATCGTGATGGACTGCCGCCGGGACCCCGCCGCCGCCGAGGCGGTGGACGCCGCGGCGCTGACGATCCCGGACGGCATCGGCGTGATCTACGGCTCGCGCATTTTGCACACGCCGCTCAAGGAAAAGGTCGGCGGCTGCGACTTCACGCTGCGTCTTTTAAGCCGTATGGAGCCGGAGGAAAAGCGCGTCTTCATCCTCGGCGGAAAGCCCGGCGTGGCGGAAATGGCGGCGGAGAAGCTGCGCGCGCAGTTTCCGCGATTGCGCTTTGTCGGCGCGCAGGACGGGTATTTCAAGGACGATGCGCCCGTCGTAGAAGCGATCAACGCCGCCGCGCCGGACCTGCTGCTGGTCTGCCTCGGCGCGCCGAAGCAGGAGAAGTGGATGCACGCAAACCAAAGCGCGCTGCGCGTCGGGCTGATGATCGGCGCGGGCGGCTCGGTGGATGTCTATGCCGGGACGGTGGAGCGCGCGCCGAAGGTGTGGTGCGACGCGGGGCTGGAATGGCTCTACCGCCTTTTGAAGGAGCCGAAGCGCATCAGGCGCCAGATGGCGCTGCCGAAGTTCATGCTTCTGGTGATCGGCGCGCGCCTGACTAAAAAATCCCCGATGAGGAAAAAATGATGCAAGCGGGGAATATAGAATACAGAAAATGAGGGGCCCCCGAAGGAGCCCCCGTTGCCGGATCGACCGCTCTCAGCAGCCGCAGCCGCAGCCGTTGTTGCAGCCGCAGTTGTTCTCGCAGCCGCAGCCGCAGCCGCTGTTGCAGCCGCAGCCGCAGCCGCAGCCGAAGCCGCCGCAGGAGAACAGAAGGATGAGAACGATGATGATCCAGAGACCGGAATTGTTACCGCACATTGTTTGATTGACCCTTTCTCCGCACAGAGGATGGTTACTTCTGCGATACGCTGTACGGAACGATACGCAGAGCCGGGCGCAGCTTGCGTCCCCGGGGCGGGGCAGGCGCCTCTTGCCCCGTCTGCACCATATTATGCTGCCGCCCGCGGGGCGGTGATTGGAGGTGCGCCATGTCTGACGATAAGCGCGACCGGACGCCGGAAGAAGCGCCGGAGGAACGCAACAGCGGCCTTGTGGACGTTTTCGACGATGAAGAGACCCGGCGCTTCCGCTTAAGCGACCTCGACGCGGCCGAGCCGAAGGCCGAGCCGGAGGACGAATACCAGCTGGAGGAGCGGGATTACCGCCCGATCCGCTTCCGCAGGGACAGCCGCACCGGCTGCCTCGGCGGACTGATGTATGCGGCGTTTGTCATTTGCATTTCCGTCATTTTGGCCTGCGCGGGCTGGATGGCCGCCTGCGACGTGCTGGCGCTCAACAAGGAGCCGGCCACCGCCGCGGTGACGCTGCCGAAGGACATCTTCAGCCCGAAGGAAGTGGACGTCAAGGACCGCAGCGGCAAGGTCACCGGCAAGCGGACCGTCTCCGCCGCGGACATCGACTATGTGGCCGACGCGCTGAAGGACGCCGGCATCATCGAATACAAATCCCTCTTCAAGCTCTTCGCCAAGTTCTCCCACGCGGACGTGAAGATGGACCCCGGCACCTATGTGCTGAACACCGAGCTGGACTACCGCGCCATCGTGAAGAACATGCAGGTCGGCACGGCGAGCATGGTGGTCACGACGATCACCTTCCCCGAGGGCATGACCATGGCGCAGATCTTCGCGAAGCTCGAGGAGGAGGGCGTGTGCGCCGCAAAGGACCTCTACAAGGCCGCGGCGGACTTCAACTATTCCTTCCGCTTCCTTGAAAATGTCGGGACCGGCGACGCGCAGCGGCTCGAGGGCTTCATCTTCCCGAACACCTACGACTTCTATCAGGGCGAACAGCCGAGCAGCGTCATCAACAAGTTCCTGACCGCGCTGCACTCCCGCATCACCGCGGACATGTGGAAGCAGATCGAAGCGCGCGGCACCACCTTCCGCGACACCGTGATCGTCGCGAGCATGCTCGAAAAGGAGGCCGCCAACGACCTGGAGCGCGCCACCATCGCCTCCGTCATCTATAACCGCATGGCGGCGGGCATGCCGCTCGGCATCGACTCGACGATCCTCTACGTCCACCCGGACTACACCGGCGGCGTGGATCTGCCGGTGGAGTATCTGGAGGAGGACAGCCCCTACAACACCCGCCTCAATACCGGCCTGCCGCCGACGCCGATCTGCAACCCCGGCATGGAGTCGATCAAGGCGGCCTTGAACCCGACGGAGACGAACTACTATTACTTTGCGCTGGACGCGGAAGCGGGCGAGCACCGCTTCTTCCACGACTTTGACAGCTTCTCGAAATTCGTAGCGGAGCAGAATTATGCGGAAAAGAGCGAATAATGCCCCGGAGCTGCTGGCCCCGGCGGGGGACAGGGAAAAGCTTGAAATGGCGCTGCACTACGGCGCGGACGCGGTCTACCTCGCGGGCAAGCAGTACGGCCTGCGCGCCTTTGCCGGCAACTTTGACCCGGACGGGCTGCGCGAGGCCGTGCGGATGTCCCACGCGGCGGGCGCGGCGGTGCACGTCACCGTCAACGTCCTGCCGCACGAAGCGGAGCTGCCGAAGCTGCCGGAATACCTTGAATTCCTCGCCGACGCGGGGGCGGACGCGCTCATCATCGCGGACCTCGGCGTCATGGCGCTGGCGAAGCGTTACGCCCCGCGCGTGGCGCTGCACGTCAGCACGCAGTTCGGCGTCATCAACTCCGCCACCGCGAAAATGCTTTCCGACATGGGGGCGCAGCGCGTCGTGCTCGCGCGCGAGATGCGCCTTGACGAGATCGCCGAGGTGCGCGCCCACACCCCGCAGGAGCTGGAGCTGGAGGCCTTCGTCCACGGGGCGATGTGCGTCAGCTTCTCCGGCCGCTGCCTGCTGTCGAATTACATGACCGGGCGGGACGGAAACGGCGGCGTGTGCGCCCAGCCCTGCCGCTGGAAGTATCATCTGCTCGAGGAAAAGCGCCCCGGCCAGCTCTTTGAGATCACGCAGGACGCGCGCGGGACGCACATCATGAACTCCCGCGATATGTGCATGATCGAGCACATCCCGGAGCTGATCGCGGCGGGCATCTCCAGCTTCAAGATCGAAGGCCGCATGAAAAGCGCCTACTACGCCGCGGTCAGCACCAACGCCTACCGCCACGCCATTGACGACGCGGCGGCGGGCCGCCCCTTCGACCCGACGTGGCTGGACGAGTGCTATAAGATCAGCCACCGGGAATACTCGACCGGCTTTTATTTCGGCGAGCCGGGGGAATACTACAGGGACAACATGTATTCCTCGGACGCGGACGTCGTCGCCGTCGTGGAGCGCTGGGATGGGGAGGAGGCGCAGCTCACCGAGCGCAACAAGTTCTTCCGCGGCGACACGCTGGAGCTGTTAAACCGCGCCGGCGCGCCCGTCCGCTTCGTCTGCGACGACCTGCGCGACGGCGAGGGGACGCCGATCGACTGCGCCAACCACCCGATGATGCCGCTGCGCATGCGCCTGCCGTGCGCGGCCGAGCGCCTGTCCATCGTGCGGAAAATCAAGACTTGACAAGCCCGAAAAAGATGCTAGAATAGCAAAGTACATATGTTTTGGGCTGTGACGAAACGAGGTCAGCATATTGCGGCTTTGCAGAGAGAAAGCGGTTTGGTGCAAGCTTTCAGCCGTCCGTTGACCGGCCACTTCCGAGCCCGGGCGCGACGAGCGCCCCGCACCGTCCCCGATAAAGGACGCACAAGATGTCCGCCGAAAGGCGGATAATCAGGGTGGTACCGTGAATGTCCATTCGCCCCTGCTTCATCGGCAGGGGCTTTTTTGTTGTGCAAAACAAATTCTGATATACGGAGGAAAACATCTATGGCACATCCGTCCTATTCCCTGAACGAGCTCCGGGAGAAATACCTGAAGTTCTTCGAGAGCAAGGGCCATCTGCGCCTGCCCAGCTTTTCGCTGATCCCGCAGAACGACAAGTCCATCCTGCTCATCAACGCGGGCATGACCCC
>CAMJPK010000125.1 GCA_946407675.1 uncultured Clostridia bacterium | reverse complement strand
TTTCGTTTCAGTCTCCGCATTTCTCCCCGCTCGCCGGGAAATTATTATGTAAATCCCGAAACTTAACATAAACTTAATATTTTCTTACTTTCTTTTGTAATATTTACCCGGTATCATAAGAATCGCAAGAGACAGTTTCATCTTTTTCATTTTGTCCTCATCCTATACCGCAGCCCCAACAGATGTCGCACTGTTGGGGCTGCACTCTTTTTATGCCGCGCCCCTGTGCCTAGGCGGATCGTGTCCATGCACTTTTTGCCGAGGTTCTTTCTTTTTTGTCGGAATGGTGCTACAATGGTTTTGGAGCCGGAAAACGAATATACTAGTCACAGACGTCTTTTTCAACGGAGGGCATTATGGACAATGCGCTGCAACCCATACTGGAGCTGATCCGGGACCCGATCCTGGCCCTGGCAGACGGAAGAATCGCTCTGATGAACGCCGCTGCGCGCAAGGCCTTTCCGACCGTGCGCGTCGGGGATGGCGCGTTCGATCTGATTCCGGATCTGATCGTCTTTGCGCAGGCGGAGCAGTTCATCAGCACGGTCAAGATCGACGGCGTCCGCTACACCGCGGCGGCGACGCGCATGGACGGCACGCTGTTCCTCTCCCTGACGCCGGAGGCGTCCGCCGCGGAGAATCGCGGCTATGTCTCCGACGGACTGATGAGCGGCATGCTCACGGCGCTTTACAACATCCGCCTGTCCGCCGACCGGCTGCACGACACGCTGCCGTCGGGGGAGGCGAGCGCGCGCACCTATCTTGCCATGCTCAACCACAGCTATTATTCGCTGCTGCGCCGGCTGCGCGACCTCAACGCGCTGTATGCGCTCAATGAAGGCAGCATGGACCTCATGTTGCGACGCGTCGACCTTGTGAAGCTCTGCACGGATGTCGCCTCCAGCACCGCGCTGTTAACGCGCGGGACCTGCGCGCGTCTGGAGTTCAGCACAGAGCTCGAAACGCTGACCGCCTGCATGGATGCGCGCATGGTGGAGCATCTGATTTTGAATCTGCTGTCCAACAGTCTGAAGCACACGCCGCCGGACGGTCTGGTGCGGCTGAAGCTCGCGCAGCGCGCCTCCAACGCGCTTATATCCGTCAGCGACAACGGCAGCGGGATTCCCCCCGTCCAGCTCAAAAACGTGTTCAGCAGCTTTCAGAACCGGCTCGATCTGAGCATGCTGAGCGCGGAGCCCGGCGGCGGCATCGGTCTTGGTTTGTGCCGCGCCATCGCCGAGCGGCACGGTGGGACGCTGATCCTGGAAAGCCGCGAGGGGGAAGGCACCGATGTGCGCGTGCTCCTGCCGCTTTCCCAGCCGGGCGTGGGCGATCTGGAAAGCGCCGTGCCGGAGGGCGAGTGGAACAGCGGGATGTCCGCCATACTGACCGAGCTGAGCGATCTGCTGGATTCCGACGTGTATGCCGACTGCGACGCCGATTGAACCGGAAATAGAAGAATCAGGACTTCCGATTGCGGAAGTCCTGATTTCGTTTCGGATTGTCAGCAGGCGTTCAGCAACACAGAAACCGTCCGCCGCAGCAGATGTTGCAGACGAGATTGGCGATGCACAGCTTCATGCACAGATTGTTGTCGCCGAGGTTGACATGCCGGAAGCCGAAGCCCTCGCCTGCCGCGTCGTACGCCTGCGCGCCCTGCTGGATTTGCAGCAGGAGCTGGCGGTAGCGTTCATTGCCCGGCTCCGCGGTGCAGGCGCGGCGGGCGCTGTCGAGCGCCGCGACGCGGTTGCCGAGGTTGAAGTTGGCGATGGCGTGGAGGTAATACCATTCGCCGTCCCGCTCGCTGACCGGGACGCCGGAGAGCGCGTTGACCGCCTGCGTGAACTGGCGGGCGCGGATGAAGTTGCGCGCGGCCTTCACCTCGTTGCGCTCGGCGTCTTCATAGCTCTGATAGGCGTCGCCGTAGGCCCCGCCCCACGCGCCGCTGTACGCGCTGCCGTAGGCGGACGAGCCGTAAGCGCCGCCGTAGCTGTCCTGCGCCTGCGGGTTTTTGATCTGCTCGTAGGCGGCGTTGATCTCGTTCATGCGGTCCGCCGCGCGCTGGTTGCCCGGGTTGAGGTCCGGGTGGTACTTCTTCGCCAGCTTGCGGTAGGCCGCCTTCACTTCCTCATCGGTGGCGTCCGGGGACAGTCCCAGGACCTTATAAGGGTCACTGACCATGTCCGGCGCCCCCCTTCTCTTTCTTTTCTTCCTTTTTCTGCTTCATCAGATACTGCGACCAGACGCCGCTGTAAAGCACGCTGCGCAGGATCTCCACATCCCGCACCAGGGGCAGGCGCTCAAACTCCTCCGCGCACTCCGCAATCAGCATTTTCAGCATCTCGAGCTGCTCTTGCGCATCCACCGGCCCGCCGTCGCGCATCGTCAAAAGCGGGTTGTAGTTGCCCTTTTTGCGGTCCTTCTCCAGATCGACGCAGGCGTCCATCCAGTAGATGAAGCGCCCGAGGTCTTCACCGAAGGCACGGAAGCGCGGATTCCACACACTGTCGTCCTCCACGGCGAACAGCTCTCCCATGAGCTGGCCGAAGGCGTTGGCGGCGGCGTCCGGCACGGCGTCGGCCGAGGTCTCTACGGCGCGCAGCGTCTCCATGCAGGTCTCTATGGCGTCGCACTGGCGCTGCCACGTCTGATAGACCTTTTCATAATGCGTGCGCAGCAGCTTCGCCTCCGTCAGGGAGAGCACCTTGCGCTCGTCGGTCCAGTCGTCCATGCAGTTGTGCCATGCCAGCGCGATGTTCATATCCGCGGCATAGTCGGTAAAGCGGTTGCGCCACCAGCTCCGGGAATGGAGCGGATGCGCCATGCACCGCCCCGTGCCGCATGTCTCCTCCGGCTCATACATGCTGGAAAGCAGCAGCACAAGGAAGGTCATATCATAGTTCAGCGTCAGGCGGCTTAGGTCGCCGTGGCGCTGCTGGAGCGTCCGGCACAGCCCGCAATAGGCGCCCTGATAACGCTGCTTCTGCGCTTCATCAAGCGCTTCGGTATTGGCTACGACAAATCCAAACATCAGGTTTTCTTCTCAAAGGCGTTGCCGCATTTGCGGCAGGTGATCCGAATCTTCCCCTTGCCCCGCGGCACGCGGAGCATTGCGTGGCAGCCCGGGCAGCGGAAAAAGACGTAATCCCGGCGCTGCTTCTGGCGGTCCGCCCAGTTGCGCGCGCCGCCCGTCAGCTTATACTTCAGCTGCAGATAGCGCTCGTTTTCTCTCCTGCGTTTTTCATAGTTCTTCGAAAACATGCGGACGTAGACGAGCACGAGCGCCACGATGCCCAGCAGCCAAAGGATGGTGCTGCGCACAAAGAGGTTGACGACGATCAGCGCCAGCGCGGCAAAGGAGAGAAAGCGCGAAAGCTGGTCCGCGCCGTAGCGCCCCGCCATAAAGCGGTAAAATTTCTCTTTCAGATTCATAACGATCACCAGCGGTGTCAAAGTAATGGAAGGATACTGCCAGTATCGCAGTCTTCCCTCGGAAAGTCAATGAACATTCCGTAAATTTTGCGTTACAAAACAGTTGTGCGCCGTTGCCGCGTGTGGTATACTTTGGACGCTGTGTGTCAGGCAAGACAAGAAGAAAGGTCGTTTGGATCATGGCGGGATTCTATTCCGATTTCGGCATTGACGAACATGTGAGCGCTTACTGCGAGGGCATCCTCGCCCCGCTGCGCGCACGGTTTGACGCGATCGACGCGATCGCGGAGCGCAACCAGGCAAAGGTGCTGCGCGCCATGCAGCAAAACCGCGTGGACGCGGCCTGCTTTGCCGGCTCCACCGGCTACGGCTACAACGACGCCGGGCGCGATACGCTGGAGCGCGTGTATGCCGACGCCTTTCACACGCAGTCCGCCCTCGTGCGCCCGCAGCTCGTCTGCGGCACGCACGCGCTGGCCGTCGCGCTCAGCGCGAACCTTCTGCCGGGGGATGAGCTGCTCTCCCCCGTCGGCAAGCCCTACGACACGCTGGAGGAGGTCATCGGCATCCGCCCGGCCGCCTGCTCGCTGAAAGAGTACAGCGTTTCGTACCGGCAGGTCGATCTGCTGCCGGACGGCGGCTTTGATTATGACGGCATCCGCGCCGCCATCAACGAAAAGACGAAGCTCATCACGATCCAGCGCAGCAAGGGCTACGCCATGCGCCCGACGCTCTCCGTTGCGCGCATCGGCGAACTGATCCGCTTTTGCAAAGCGTGCAAGCCGGACGTGCTGTGCATGGTGGACAACTGCTACGGCGAATTTGTCGAGCCGATCGAGCCCAGCGACGTCGGCGCGGACATGATCGTCGGCTCGCTCATCAAGAATCCCGGCGGCGGGCTGGCCCCCATCGGCGGCTACATCTGCGGCACGCGCGCGTGCGTCGACCGCTGCGCCTACCGGCTCTCCGCTCCCGGACTTGGGCAGGAGGTCGGCGCGAGCTTGGACGTGAAGACCGCGCTGTATCAGGGGTTCTTCATGGCGCCCGTCACCGTCGCGGGCGCGCTCAAGGGCGCGATCTTCGCCGCGCGGCTGTATGAATCGCTGGGCTTCCGCGTGATCCCGGACGGGCAGGAGCCCCGCTACGACATCATTCAGGCCGTGGAGCTTGGCAGCGCGGAAAAGCTCATCGCATTCTGCGAGGGCATCCAGGCCGCCGCGCCGGTGGACAGCTACGTCCGCCCCGTCCCCGCGCCGATGCCCGGCTATGATTCCGACGTCATCATGGCAGCCGGCGCCTTCGTGCAGGGCAGCAGCATCGAGCTGAGCGCGGACGGCCCGCTCCGCCCGCCGTATTCGGTCTACTTTCAGGGCGGCCTCACCTGGTACCACGCCAAGCTCGGCATCATGATGAGTCTGCAAAAACTCTACGAAAAGGGGCTTGTGTCCCTTCCGGAGGCAATATGAGCATCGAAAACCGTCACTTCCGGCGGCGTCCGCCTCCGTTCCTTTGATGAAAGAGAAAAAACATCAAAGGAACTGGAGCGAAAAAATCGAATATGTGGTTTTGGTTATCCATCATCGCGCTGCTCTTCTGGAGCGGCAGCGACCTCTTTTCAAAAATCGGCTGCCGCGGCAGCGACGACAAGCTGTCCCACCTGAAAATGGTCATCGCCGTGGGCGTCGTCATGGGCCTGCACGCCTGCTGGGAGATCTTCATCGGCGGCGTGGAGATCAGCTGGCAGATCATCTGGACCTATCTGCCCGTCTCCATTCTCTACATCCTCTCGATGACGCTGGGTTACATCGGCTTGCGCTACATCGAGCTGTCGATCTCCTCCCCGATCTGCAACGCCTCCGGCGCGCTGGTCGCCGTGGCGGCCCTCGTGACGGGCGACGAGGTCTATCCCCCGCTGGTGCTCATCGCCATCGCGCTGGTCTGCATCGGCGTGATCGGGCTCGGCGTGGTCGAGTCCCGCGAGGACGACGAGCTGCGCAAGGCGCGGCAGGACGCCGGCAACTTCCGCTACGCCAAGAGCTGGCTGGCGCTGGCGCTGCCCATCGCCTACTGCCTGCTGGACGCCGCCGGCACCTTTGCCGACAACATCGTGCTGGAGACGCTGGATGAGGCCAGCGCCAATGTGGCCTACGAGCTGACCTTCCTGTGCGCCGGCGCCGTCGCCTTCGTCTATGCCGTGCTCGTCAAAAAGGATCGCCTGATCCCGAAGCTGGAGCTGCCGAAGTACATCGGCGCGGTCTGCGAGACCGTCGGCCAGCTCGCCTATATCTATGCCATCGCCGACAGCGAGCATCTGGCGATGTCCGCCCCGATCATCTCGGCCTACTGCATGGTCTCGGTGATCTGGAGCCGCATCTTCCTCAAGGAAAAGCTCTCCTGGAAGCACTATCTGATGATCGCGCTTGTCATCATCGGCATCGTCATCATGGGCGTTTTCGACATCTGATGTCAGAGCCAAAGCAAACAGCGGCCTGCAAGCGCAGGCCGCTGTTTTTGTGCAATTATTCTCCGCCGACCGGCTCCGTCGCCTCCGGCGGCGGTTCCGGCGTGGGCTCGGGCGTGGGCTCGGGCGTCGGCTCCGGCGTGGGCTCGGGCGTCTCCTCCACCGGCTCCGGCGTCTCCTCCGGCGGCGCTTCCGTCGGTGCAGGCGTCTCCTCTCCCGGCTCGGGCGTGGGCTCGGGCGTCGGTTCGGGCGTGGGTTCGGGCGTGGGCTCCGGCGTTTCCGTCGGTTTGGGGCGCTTGGCCTCCT
>CAMJPK010000124.1 GCA_946407675.1 uncultured Clostridia bacterium | reverse complement strand
GGCTCATCAGCGCGCGGCCCATGGCCAGCATCTGCTGTTCTCCGCCGGAGAGCGTGCCGGCGATCTGCTTGCGGCGCTCCTTGAGGCGCGGAAACTGCGCGAACACGCGCTCCATCGCCTCGGCGGAGCCATTCGGCGCGGTGAAGGCGCCCATATCGAGGTTTTCCTGTACGGTCATCTGCAGGAAGATGCGCCGTCCCTCTGGCACCTGCACCAGCCCGCGCTCCACGAGCTTGTGCGCGGGAACGTGGCTGATGTTCTCGCCCATGAACTCGATGCTGCCGGTTTTGGAATGAAGCAGGCCGGAGATCGTCTGCAGCGTGGTGGTCTTGCCCGCGCCGTTGGCGCCGATCAGCGTGACGACCTCGCCCTCGTTGACCTCGAAGGAGATGCCCTTGATGGCGTGGATGGCGCCGTAATAGACGTTCATATCCTGCACCCTGAGAATGGTCGACATCCCTCACGCCTCCTTCTTTTTGCCGAGATAGGCCTCGATGACCGTCGGGTCGGATTGGATCTGCGCGGGCGTGCCCTTGGCGATGACCTTGCCGAAGTTCAGCACGCAGATGCCCTCGCAGATGCCCATGACAAGGTTCATGTCGTGCTCGATGAGCAGCACCGCGATGTTGAAGGTGTCGCGGATCTTGACGATGTTCTCCATGAGCTCGGTCGTCTCGGAGGGGTTCATGCCGGCAGCCGGCTCGTCGAGCAGCAGCAGGCTCGGATTCGTGGCAAGGGCGCGAACGATCTCCAGCCGGCGCTGGGCGCCGTAGGGGAGAGAACCGGCCTTCGCGCCAGCCAGATCCTGCATATCGAACAGCGAGAGCAGCTCCAGCGCGCGCTCGTGCGCGATGCGCTCCTGCGTCCAGTAGGCCGGGAGACGGAGGATGCCGCTGAACATGCCATAGCGGATGGAATTGTGCATCCCGAGCTTGACGTTGTCCTCGACGGAGAGGTTGTTGAACAATCGGATGTTCTGGAAGGTGCGGGCAATGCCCATCTTGTTGATCTGCACGGTGTTCATGCTGTGGGTGTCGCGGCCGTCGAGCAGTATGGTGCCGCGCGTCGGCTGATAGACCTTGGTGAGCAGGTTGAACACCGTGGTCTTGCCCGCGCCGTTGGGTCCGATCAGTCCGGCGATCTCGGTGCGCCCGAGGATCAGGTTGAAGTCGTCCACCGCGGTCAGGCCGCCGAAGTCGATGCCGAGGTGACGGCATTCGAGGATCGGCGTCTTGCCGAGGTCGCGCTGCGGGATAAACGCCTCGGTCGGCATCGGCACAAGCGGGCTGTCGTTGACGGAAGTCACTCTTTTCGGCATGGCTCAGACCTCCTCTCTCTTTTTGCCGGGCAGCAGCTTTTGCAGCATCGCCTTGAGCTGCGGGCTGTTGGTGCCCAGCATGACGAGGATGAGCACGATGGCGTAGATCAGCATGCGGTAGTCCGCAAAGCCGCGCAGCGCCTCGGGCAGGATCGTTAGCGCGGCGGCGGCGATGATGGAGCCGAGCATGTTGCCCAGCCCGCCGAGCACGACGAAGACGAGGATCAGGATCGAAGTGTTGAAGTCGAACTTTGCCGCGACGATGGTGTTCTGGCCGAGGGCGAACAGCGCGCCCGCGGCGCCGGCCAGCGCGGCGGAGGTGACAAACGCCATCATCTTATACTTGGTGACGTTGATGCCGACACTCTCCGCGGCGATGCGGTTGTCGCGCAGCGCCATGATGGCGCGCCCGGCGCGGGAGCGGACCAGGTTGAAGATGATGACCAGCGTGATCAAAATGAGAATGAAGCCGGCGAGGAAGGTGGAGATCTTCGTGATGTTTGGGATCCCCATGGGGCCGTTGAGGATCATACGGCCGCCCTGCGCCAGCGTGATGCTGGGCTTCAGGAAGCTGAAGTGCAGCCCGGCGTCGTCCACGCCGACATAGAGGTTTTCAATGAGGGATTTGATGATCTGCCCGAAGGCGAGCGTCACAATGGCGAGATAGTCGCCGTTGAGGCGCAGCACGGGGACGGAGATGATCGTGCCGACGATGCCGGCAAAGATGGCGCCGATGAGCATCGCGATGGCGAGGCGCGCGCCGGGGGAGGGTACCGCGGCCTGCAGCGCCGAGGCGGCGATCGCGCCGGAGAACGCGCCGACGCTCATGAAGCCCGCGTGGCCCAAGCTCAGCTCGCCGAGGATGCCGACGGTGAGGTTCAGGCTCAGCGCCATGACGACGTAAGCGCAGATCGGCACGAGCTGGCCGCGCAGCGTCGGAGAGAAGCCGCGGGCGGAGGAGAGGAGCTGCAGCAGCACGTAGGCGACGATGACGATGGCATAGGTGAGGAAGTTCCTGCGGACGCTGCGGTCGATCGTTTTCAGCTTGTTCATGTGCCGCCCTCCTCAGACCTTCTCGCGGATCTTCTTGCCGAGCAGGCCGGTGGGCTTGACCAGCAAAACGATGATCAGCACGAGGAACACGATGGCGTTGGCAAGCTGCGTGGAGATATAGGCGCCGGCAAAGATCTCAATGACGCCCAGCAGCACGCCGCCCAGCAGCGCGCCGGGGATGGAGCCGATGCCGCCGAAGACGGCGGCGGTGAAGGCCTTGATACCGGGCATGGAGCCGGTGGTAGGGACGAGGATCGGATAGCTGGACATGTAAAGCACGCCCGCGATCGCCGCAAGCGCGGAGCCGATCGCAAAGGTGACGGAGATGGTGGTGTTCACGTTGATGCCCATGAGCTGCGCCGCGCCCTTGTCCTCGCTGACCGCGCGCATGGCCTTGCCCATGCGGGTGTTGCCGGTGAACCAGGTCAGCGCGAGCATGATGATGATGCAGGCAAGGATCGTGACGATGGTCGCGACGGAGATGTGCAGCTCGCCGCCGAACAGGGCAATGCCGTCGCCGGGCAGGATGTCGGGGAACATCTTGTTGTTGGAGCCCCAGAGCAGCTGCGCGCCGTTTTGAAGGAAATAGCTGACGCCGATGGCCGTGATCAGGACGGCCAGACTCGCCGCCTGACGCAGCGGCTTGTAGGCAAGCCGCTCGATCAGCATGCCGAGCGCCGTGCACAGCAGCATCGCGATCACGACGCCGAGCACGGGCGGCAGGTGATAGCTGGACACGGCGAAGAAGCAGACATACGCGCCCACCATAATGACGTCGCCGTGGGCGAAGTTCAGCATCTTCGCAATGCCGTAGACCATGGTATAGCCCAGCGCAATGATGGCGTAGACGCTGCCCAGACTGATGCCGTTAATCAGGTGGGTCAGAAAAGTCATCATAAACAGCACCTCACTCCCGAAACCTAAAGATGGAAAAATCAGGAGACCGCCGCCGCGAAGCGGCGATCTCCTGGTGCAGTAATATCGCTATAAATCGCTCAGTCCATGCCGACGTAAACGCCGTTCTGGATGAACATACCCTTGGGGCTCTTGGTGACGGCGCCGTCCTTGCCCCAGGTCATGCCCTCGCCGGTCAGGCCGTCATAGCTCATGCTGGTGAACTGGCCGATGAGGATGTCGCACAGCTCGCTGGCGGACTTGGAGGCGTCCTTCACGCCCGCGGCGTTCAGCGCATTGTAGATGGCGTAGACGCAGTCATAGCCGTCGGCGGCAAACTGATTGGGGATCTCGCCGTAAGCGGCCTGATACTTCTCCACAAAGCTCTTGGTGCGCGCGTCGGTGGAGTCGGCGTTGAAGGGGGTCAGCAGCATGACGCCCTCGGCCAGCGCGGTGTTGAAGCCGTCCACGGAGAGGATGCCGTCCATGCCGTCGATGCCGAACCACTTCGGCGCGTAGCCCATGGCGTTGGCCTGTGTCAGGATCAGCGCGGCCGCGTCGTAATACATGGGCAGGAACACGAGGTCGGCGCCGGCGCTCTTGGCGTCGTTGAGCTGCACGGAGAAGTCGGTCTTGGTGTCCTCGGTGAAGGTGGTGGTGGAGACGATGTTCAGACCGAGCTCGGCGGCCTTCGGCGCGAAGGAGTTGTAAACGCCGGTGGAGTACACGTCATCGTTCTTATAGATGATGGCGATCTTGGTGCCCAGCTTCTGGTCGGCAATGTACTGCGCGGAAGCGGAGCCCTGGTTGGGATCGACGAAGCACATCTGGAACACGGTGTCCTTGCGGGGGATGTCGATGGTGCCGGTCAGCGGGTTGGCGATGCCGCCCAGCACGTCGGTGGAGGAGGCGGAGGGCGTCAGCAGGAAGATGTGATCGCCGTTGGCCTCAACAGAGGTGGCCACGCAGGGCGTGGACGTGACGGAGCCGAGGAAGACCTGCATGCCCCAGCCCTTGAGGGTGTTGTAAGCGTTGACGGACTTTTCCGCGTCGTGCGCGTCGTCCTCATAGCGCAGCTCGAACTGCAGACCGCCGAGGGCGTTGATCTCCTCCACGGCGATGGTCGCGCCGTTCTTGGCCGCGTTGCCGTAGATGGCCGCGCCGCCGGTCAGGGGGCCGATGCCGCCGATCTTGATGGAGGCGGAAGCGGTCTTACCGTCGGAAGCGGCGGGCTTGCTGCCGCCGCAGCCGGCGAACAGGCCGACGCAGAGTACAAGCGCAAGTAAAATAGCAAGTGTCTTTTTCATAATGATCTCTCCTTATCGCAGAATACAAAAATGGCATTGCGGCAGCAATGCCAAATACATTTGATATAAAATCACCAAATCGGACGCTTGTCAATTACATTTTCCCATTTTCATCGAAATCCATGCACTTTTTCACGTTAAATCGACTAGACTTGTGAAAAAATAACAAGGACGCACCGGGATTTTGGCGGCGCGCGTGTTTCCCGGACAAACCGGGGAGCATCGCATCCGCTAAAAACCGGTGCGTCCGCTGTTCAATGGATCCTTCGCTCGGCGCCGCTTTGCCGGTAGTATTCGTCCTTGTCCGCGTACATACGGCTGTCCGACTGCTTAATGACTTCGTCCAGCGTTTTGTCCTTATCCGCCATCGCGTGTCCGACGGCGATGCTGTAGCCTGCGTTATTCACGGCGTCATGGATTTTCTTCTCGATTTCGGCGACCGCCGCAGCGTCTCCGGAGAAAAACAGAATGATGAACTCATCGCCGCCGATGCGATAGGCCTGCGCGTTGCTGTTGACAAAGCTGGAAATGCATTTGCCGACGGTGACGAGCGCAAGGTCGCCCGCGTGGTGACCGATGGTATCGTTCAGCGTTTTCAGACCGTTTACATCAAGCGAAATGACGGCGGCGATCTCTTTGGAATAGGAGCTGCAGTCGTCGTAAAACGCTTTTCTGTTCAGCAGGTCCGTCAGCGGATCGCGTCTGCTGTCGCTGGAATAGAGAACCACGTAGAAGAAAACACAGTTGATTATGATCGCTTCCGTAAGGTGCACGCCGCCGCCGAAGACGTCTGCCAAAGCAGCGCACAGACAGAAAATGCAGCACAGGGGCACAATGAATTTTTCAGCGCCTTTTTTATCGGAGAAGCGGGTAAAAACGATAATGATGATGAATAGAAGATAGAAGAATGGCACGATGAAGGCGACATAGCCGAGCGGACCGCGGTAAAAGGCGTAGTCTGCATCGTAACCGAAGGCGATATCGCTGAAAAACGCGGTAGAGCAAACCAGAAGATTGATGATGTTGGGGATCCACAAAAGGCGTCTCTTTTTGGCGTATGGCATAATGACAAACAGCAAACCGAGCGCGGAAGTGGAACGCAGAAAATAACAGAGCACCGAAAAAAGCGTTCTGAAAAACAAAAGAGACGGATCTTCGGAGCAAAACGTTTCTGCAATGTCTGTAAACACAAGGAACAGGCAGCTGAGCACCGTGAGCCAGAAGAAGCGCACCTCGGTATTCTTGAAGGATTTGCGTTTCAAAAGCAATATGCTGAAAATCAGTATCACGAACAAAATGACAATATACGTCCGTATGATCTGAAAAATATAGTCTCCCGTTTCTGCACACCTCCGATCTCCGTCGGCGGAATCGCGCTTGACGATGATTTGTGATTTTTGATTATCGTACATGACTGCCGCGGAATAATCAATATCTTTTTTCGATCTTGAATCAGGATCCTTTGCACCAGCATAAATACCTGCCAAAAGGGCGGGCGTTCTTACTGGTACGCGAGGAAACGGCGGACTCATTCACATCTCTCTCAAAAACAAAATCGTAGCCCAGCGCAGCGGGTACGATTTTGAAAGGAGGAGCGACGGAGTGAATGAGAGACGGCGCAAAAAAGCGTCGTCGCGAACGATACGAAGTCCGCGACGACGTGGTGCGGGTATGGGGAC
>CAMJPK010000123.1 GCA_946407675.1 uncultured Clostridia bacterium | reverse complement strand
GCCTCATAGCCCTTGTCCAGCGTGACCGTCGGCTCAATGGCCGCGCCCACCGTAGCGACTGCGGGAACCGTAAAGTCGCAGTTCTGCGCTCCGCCCGTCGCGGCGCCCTTGTGGATCGCGTTGAACCCGTATTTCACGGAGATGGTTTTGCCGCTGGCAACCTCGGCGCTCGCCTCAAAGAAGCCGGATTGAGCGTTCTCAACGACAGTCTTCTCAACGTCGCTCCAGGTTGTGGCGTCGGTTTTTTGCTTGTAGGTGATCGTCACGCCGGAGAGGTCAAATTCCTTGGCGTCCCCCGCGAACTCCGCCGTGCTGCCGCCCGATGAGGAGGGCGCAATTTTCAGCGTCGCTTTGTGATCGGTCAGCGGGCATTCGCTTGCCGTGTTTGTGCAGGTCGCCGTGATGGTGTCGCCCGCCGGCTCATCGTAGGTGAAGGTATGGGTGTGCAAGGAGCGCACCTGCACATACTGTTTTGTGGAAGTGCCGCCGCTGGCAACCTCCGTCCAATCCTCGTTGTCAGCGCTGTCCTCCGCCTTTCCGGTGAGCGTACCGGTGACAGCCGCGCTGAAGCTGGCAGCGTTGGTGCCGGCAGTACCGGGATTATGCCCGTCGCCAGACTGCCCTCCGCTGCCGCCTACTCCACCGTTGCCGCCGGTCACAACGGCTGAGCCGCCGGTGACCTCGACATTGCCGGTGACGCCGATGCCGCCGGTACCGCCATTGCCGCCGTTGCCGCCGTCATTTTGATAACTACCACTACTACCTCTACGATAGCCCTGACCTCCGTTGCCGCCGTTGCCGCCGGTACCACCGACCACAGTGGCGGAGCCGCTCTTAACTGTGATGCTGCCCACCAATCCGCCGCCGCCTGCGCCGCCGTTGCCGCCAACACCACCAGGACAATTAGTATGACTGGTAATAAGGCCGCTACCGCCATTACCTCCGGCTCCGCCAGACCCGCCGGTCAATCTGACGGAAGCTCCGTCCACGATGATAGCCCCCGAAAAGGCGTTTCCGCCGGTGCCGCCGGCGCCGCCGGCTTCTTCCCAAGACTTATTAGCACCGTTGCTGCCGTTCGTGCCATTGACGACCAGCGCTCCGCCGCCGTTGACGGTCAACGTTTTCTCCCCGGCGTTTATTCCGCCGTTGACCGTCAGCGTCTTGCCCGCGGGGATCTCCAGCTTCATGTTGGCGGAGATGGTGACGCCGCCGCTGATGATCAGATCATCCATGACGGTGGAATCTTCGCTCCATATCTTGGTGTTGGCATTCAACTCCACCGCCGCCTGTGCCGGTATGCTCATTCCCGGCACCAGCGACAGCATCAGCGCAAAGCTGAGCAGAATGCTCAAAAGTTTGGTCCCGCGTTTGTGTTTCATCTTGTGTACCTCCTGTATGAACGTTTTTTTGCTCCTGATTTAATATTCTATTTGATACATTTTACTCGAAAAGCCGGGTGCGCTTCAAGGGGATGTGACAGAACGCCACATGGTCATTTGCACAAATCCTTGCACTAATTTTTGTGAACGAGTATAATGGCAGCAGGAAGACGAAACGAAGGAGGGAAAGCGATTGAGCATACCGTTCCATGAGGCGCTGCGGCGGGCGCGAATCGAAAAGGGGCTGAGCCAGCAGCAGCTCGCCGACGCCCTGAACGTTGATCGCTCCACGGTAACCAAGTGGGAGACCGGGAATCGCCAGCCCGACGCCGAGACCCTCGCCCGCCTTTCCTCCGTTCTGGGCGCCAACGTGGGTGCGCTTCTGGGCGCGGCACGAGCCTCCGGCGAAAAGCCGCAGGTCATCCTGGTGGACGACGAGCGGATCATCCTCACGGGCGGCCTGCCCGTGCTGCGCTCTGCCATGCCCGGCGCAGAGGTCACGGGCTTTACCGATCCGGCGAAGGCCGTGGCCTTTGCCAGAGAAAACCCGGTGGCGCTGGCCTTTCTGGACATTGAAATGGGCTGGATCAGCGGCATGGACGTGTGCCGGGAGCTGCTGGAGATCAACCCCGACACCAACGTCATCTTCCTCACCGCCTTTCAGGAGTACGCCCTTGACGCCTGGGAGTCCGGGGCCTGCGGCTATATGATGAAGCCGCTCACCGCCGAGGCCGTGCGGAAATGGCTGCCGCGGCTGCGCCATCCGATCAGGGGGCTGGAGGGCGTATGACAAGCTGGATCGACATTTTTTACTTCTCCATCTTCGGCGCGGCGCTGCTGCTGAGCGTGATGGGGGTGTGGTTCACCGCCATCATTCCCGGCCTTGACCGATGGAGCAAACGCTTCTTCCTGTATTATTTCCTCGCGTTTATGCTGTGCTGCCTTTCCGCCATGTTGGAAACGATCCCACTGTTTATTCCCATATCCAACGCGGCGTTCTATTCCATACTGACCATGGAATCACTGTTCCTCTCGCTGCCGCTGCCCATGCTGACCTTGTATCTGGTGCACTGCCGCGGGGAGAACATACGCGAAAGCAAGCTTCTGCGTGTCGTGACCGCGCTGTGGGCGGTCTACTGTGTGCTGTGCGTCTGCGCCCCGTTCTTCGGCGGCTTCACGATCATCACGGCGGACAATCACTATTCTCGCGGACCTTTGTACCCACTTGCGGTGTTACCGCTGCTCGCGATCCTGCTGCTCAATCTCGCGGGTGCGATACGGGGAAAAGGAGTGCTGTCCCGCAAGGTCTATCTCGGCTTCCTTGTCGCCATATTACCGATGACGCTTGCGCTGACCGTGCAGCTTTTCGTCGATGTGTTCCCGCTCATCGACATCGGTTACGTCCTCTCCGCCATCTCCATGTACGGCTTCATCCTGTCCGACCAGATCGAGCAGGACCGGCGCCGCCAGCGGGAGATCGCCAATCAGCGCACCAGCATCCGGGCCTTGCAGATGCGGCCCCATTTCATCCACAATACGCTGATGAGCATTTATTATCTCTGTCAGCAGGACGTTGAGAAGGCCCAGGCGGTGACGCTGGACTTCGCCAGTTACCTGGGTAAGAGCTTCAACGCCATTGCAGAGAATGAGCTGATCCCCTTTACCGAGGAGCTGGAGCATACGCGGGCCTATCTCGCGGTGGAGAAGGCGCGGTTCGAGGGACAATTGTTTGTGGAGTTCGACACTCCCCACACCTTCTTCAAGCTGCCGCCGCTGACCCTGCAGCCCGTGGTGGAGAACGCCGTCAAGCACGGCATCAGCCCCCATCTCGGCCCGCTGTATCTCTCCGTCCGCACCCGCGCCACGGAGGACGGCAGCAAGATCACCGTGGAGGACACCGGCCCCGGCTTTTCGCCTGCCGACGACAACGAGCCGCACGTCGCCCTGGCAAACATCCGCGAGCGTCTGGCGCTGATGTGTTCCGGCACGCTGGAGATCGCCACCCGCGAAACCGGCGGGACCGTGGTGACGATACGGATACCGATGAAGAGGGCGGAATAAACAGAATAATTGCTTATCAAGGAAATGCGTCTCACGGTGAACCAGGGACGCATTTCTTTATGCTTCGTTGTCGTATCGCAGAGGGCTATATGTAATGAGGACGCTAATCTCGCCGCCCTGGGTATCGCGGTCAAAATGGACGTAATAATCCCCCGCGCCAAAACCGCTTCCGCTCTCATGCAAGGAGTACAGGCGGCGGGTGCTGAAGTTGATAACGCCGACGCCGCCGGCGCTGCCGTGGAGCTGGGCCGCCAGCTCTGCCAGGCAGTCGGGGCAAAGGTGGGCAGCGGCACTTGCAAGGTTGAGCGTTGTGTCCCCTTTGAGGGATATGCTGACATGTGCGATGCCCCTGTCGGGTTCCAGCATGACGGAGGCAGTCATACCGTCGTCTCCATTCTTGAATGTCCGCATCTGCATTGCGCCGGTGTTTTCCTCAACAAGCTGGCCGCTGTGGTCGTAGCGGTTGATCTCCACGGGCATGACCGCAAAGGTGTTGAGACTGACGATGCCGACGTTGTTCTGTCTGGAGTATCCCGCATCCGTGCCGCAGAGGAAGCAATCTTCTTTGGAAACACAGAAAACGGACGCGGCCTCGGCCTCCGCTTTCCAGTCGCGCTCCGGCTCCGCTTGCCGCCCGCAGGCGCAGAGCATGAGCGCCAGGACGGTGAAAACGGCGGCGAGGCGTTTACAGTTTCTCCGCAAGGTTTTCAATGTGGATCAGTCCCTTTCTCTCTCTTTGCCTGGCCAGCTCCATAAAGTCGCGGGTCTTGCCGATCTGTCCCCGGTCATAGCAGATCAGATAGTTAGCGCTGCGGATCATGTGTTCGTTTGCTCGGACGATGGCAAAGGACTTGGGTACGCTCTCCATCCCCGGCGGGTAAAAGGTGGCGTCAAAATCATTCGTATCGTGTGAATAAGGGTAATAGGGCAACAGCAGCACAAGGGAGATTTCCTCCAAATGGGCATTCAATTTGCCGCTGAGCAGCATCCCGGTGTAAAGGCCGTCGTGATGCTTCCTCAAGTAGTCTCTGCGTCTCATGCCCCAAATACCGATATTCGGCGACTCCGGTGGGATAAGATCCGGAATCAGGTAATCGCCCTCATGATGATAGCTGATATTTAACATCGTAATGATCCTCCAATTCTGTTGTTCGGAAAAGGCCAAGAGCTTGCCTTGACCCATATTGTGACCCATAACAGGTTTGGACAGTAGAGAACAAATTAGGCAGATTGTTTGATATTACCCGGATTTCAAAAATATAATGGCATGTAATGGGCATAATAAGTTTGAAAACACCTGGATTTTGCCTTTCGAGTCTTGTATCGTCCACCAAAAAACAGACGTCCAAAGGGGCGTCTGTCTTTTTGCGTATGCGGGGCGTCACTTTTTTCTTCCCATTCTGAAACGACTGTGCTATAATAAACATTGTATATACATTGATTCGCTTTGTGAATCACAAACCGCAACGATCCGATCCGAGAAAGGAGATATGCCGTGTATACGTTCAAACCCTACACCGAGCGTGTCGCGCGGCTGCGCGACGCGGTGCGCGACCGGCTCATGGTCGCGGACGCGGAGAAGGCGCGGCTGCAGCTGGAGGCGAAGAAAAAGTACATCAAGTACCCGCCGATGCTCCAGAAGCCGTACATCTCGCTCTATGTTCTGGAGCGGATGCCCATCAACATCCACGAGGACGAATACTTCTTCGGCGGCCTCGGCAACCGCGGCTGGGGCGGCGCCAACACCGGCGGCGCGGGCACCATGTGGCTGAGCGCGGACATCGAGAACACCTGGCCCATTCTGGAGGACGGGCTGCACCACGCCCCGGACGACGATCCCTTCTATTCCCATCAGAAGATGGCGATCTCCCCGGCGGACCTGAAGGAGCTGCGCGCCATCGCGAAGGAGCGCATGGAGATCGAGGGCGGCTTTGACGCGCCTGACTGGCTGCCCGACGGCGTGCAGGAGCTTTTTGTTTTGCAGGCCAACCCCTCCGGCAAGATCGGCGGCTGGCCGATCTATCTCCCGCCCGGACACCTGACGCCCGGCTATCAGAACATCCTGAAGCAGGGCTACCGCGTTATTCGCAAGCGGGCGCAGGACTGGCTCGACGCGCATGAGGGCAACATCATGGGCGACGACATCGGCAAGTACATGTTCTACAAGGCCGCGAC
Source organism: uncultured Clostridia bacterium (assembly GCA_946407675.1). GTDB lineage: Bacteria > Bacillota > Clostridia > Oscillospirales > Oscillospiraceae > SVKR01. The sequence continues at coordinate 722 of CAMJPK010000123.1, read as the reverse complement.
CGTCGCCTGCGACGGCGCCATCACGCTGACGCGCCGCTACGCGCAGCTGTCCCGCGAGCTGGCGGAGAAGGCGACCGACCCGGCGAAGAAGGCGGAGTACGCCTCCCGCGCCGAGAGCCTCGACTGGATCGCCACCGAGACGCCGCGCACCTTCTGGGAGGCCTGCCAGATGGCGATGATGTACGACGTGTTCCTGAAGGCGGAGAACGACCCCGGCGTCATCAGCATGGGGCGCTTCGACCAGTACACCTGGCCGTACCTCAAGGCCGACCTCGAGGCCGGACGGCTGACGATGGACGAGGCGCAGGAGCTGGTGGACGGCTTCTTCCTCAAGATCAACACCTTCTACGGCGGCGGCTACGGCAAGACCGCGCAGACCGCCGGCATCGGCAACTCCTTCCAGCACACGACGATCGGCGGCATGGACCCCGACACCGGCGAGGACGCGGTGAACCCCGTCTCCTACATGGTGCTGGAGACCATGGCGCGGCTGGAGCTGCACGATCCGACCATCTCCCTGCGCGTGACGAAGAACACCCCGAAGGAGATGTGGGACTGCGCCATCGCCGCCGCCACCCGCGTGGGCGGCCTGCCCCTGCTGCAGAACGACGAGGTCATCGTGCCCGCCATCATGCAGGAGCTGGGCTTCTCCCTGGAGGACGCCCGGAACTTCGCCTTCATCGGCTGCCAGGAGATCACCGGCTTCGGCAACGACTATCCCG
>CAMJPK010000122.1 GCA_946407675.1 uncultured Clostridia bacterium | reverse complement strand
GTCCCCGTCGGCGAGGACCAGAAGCAGCATGTGGAGCTGGCGCGCAACATCGTCCAGCGCTTCAACGGCGTCTACGGCGACGTGTTCAAGATGCCGGAGCCGTACATCCCCAAGATCGGCGCGCGCGTTATGGACCTGCTGACGCCGACGAGCAAGATGTCGAAATCCGACGAGGCCGGCAGCGGCGTCGTATACCTGATGGACAAGCCGGAGGACATCGCGCGCAAGTTCAAGCGCGCCGTCACGGACTCCGACACGGAGCGCTGCGTGCGCTACGATCCGGAGGCCAAGCCCGGCGTCGCCAACCTCATGCAGATTTACGCCGCCGCCACCGGAAAGACCTTCGACGCGATCGAGGCGGAGTTTGACGGCAAGGGCTACGGCGCGTTCAAGCCCGCCGTCGCGGACGCGGTGATCGAAATGCTCCGTCCCATCCAGGCGGAGGCGTCGCGCATCCTCGCCGACAAGGCCTACCTGCAGAGCGTCTACCGCGACGGCGCGGAGCGGGCGAGCTATATCGCGCGCAAGACGCTCCGCAAGGTCTATAAAAAAGTCGGTTTCGTGGAACGCTAAAGAAAAACTAGGAGCAAACCCTTATGTTTCCTGAAATGCATTTGTGGCTGCGGGTGCTTCTGACGATCGGCGTCGCCTTCGTCGTCGCCTTCGGCACCACGCCCATCGTCAAGGCCTTCGCGCAGCGCGTCGGCGCGATGGACAACCCCGGCGAGGAGCGCAGGATCCACACCCACCCCATCCCGCGGATGGGCGGCATGGCCATTTTCCTCGGCTTTCTGCTCTCCGTGGTGCTCTTCGCGGACATTTCCAAGCCGGTGCAGGGCATCCTGATCGGCTGCGTCATCATCGTCGCCACCGGCGTGCTGGACGACATCGTCTCCCTGCGCTGGTGGATCAAGCTGGCCGCGCAGCTCGTCGCCGCCGTCATCGCCGTGGCGCACGGCGTCACGATTGAGGGCATCATGAACCCCAACGTCTTCGCCGCGGAGAACACGCTGCTCATCGGCTATCTGAGCATCCCGGTGACCATCATCTGGATCGTCGGCGTCACCAATGCCGTCAACCTCATCGACGGACTGGACGGCCTCGCCTGCGGCGTCAGCGCGATCAGCTCCGTCACGATGCTGACCGTGGCGCTCATGGTCGCGGAGCCGAACATTGCCGTGCTGCTGGCGGCGCTGGCGGGCGGCTGCCTCGGCTTCATCCCCTACAACCTCAATCCCGCCAAGATCTTCATGGGCGACACCGGGGCGCTCCTGCTCGGCTATGTGCTGGCGACCGTCTCGATCCTCGGCCTGTTCAAGTTCTACGCGGTCATGACCTTCCTTGTGCCGGTCATGGCGCTGGCGCTGCCCCTGTTCGACACGGCCTTCGCCATCGTCCGCCGCGTGCTCAAGGGCCAGAGCCCCATGACGCCGGACCGCGGCCATCTCCACCACCGCCTGATCGACCACGGCCTGAGCCAGAAGCAGGCCGTCGCCGTGCTGTACTCCATCAGCGCCATGATGGGGCTCACCGCCGTCGTCATCTGCACGACCGGGAAGCTCCGTCTGATCCTGCTGGCGGTCGAGCTGGCCATTGCCGTGGCCGTCGGCATCTTCGTCGTGGAGACCATCGAGCATCCCGCCAGCTCCGCCGCGCAGCCGGAGGCGCACAGGCGCCCCGATCTGCATCTTGTGGAGCCGAGCGCGGATGCGAAAACCGTGCGGAAAGAGGAAAAGGCAGAATGACGAAATTGCGCGTGCTCAGCGTCTTCGGCACCCGGCCGGAGGCGATCAAAATGTGCCCGCTGGCGCTGTCGCTCCGGGAGCGCCCGGAGTTTGACAGCCGGGTGTGTGTCACCGCGCAGCACCGCGAAATGCTCGACAGCGTGCTGGAGACCTTCCGGATCGCGCCGGACTATGATCTGAACATCATGGAGCCGGAGCAGACGCTCTCCACGATCACCGGAAAGATCCTCACGCAGCTCGGCGCTGTGCTCCGAGACTGCCGCCCGCAGATCGTGCTGGTCCACGGCGATACGACGACGACCTTCGCCGCCGCGCTCGCCGCATTCTATGAAAAGATCCCCGTCGGGCACGTGGAGGCCGGGCTGCGCACCTATGACCGCTGGTCGCCCTATCCCGAGGAAATGAACCGCTCGCTCGTCGGGCGCATCGCGGAATACCACTTTGCGCCGACGGCGCAGAACAAAGCCAATCTGGAGCGCGAGGCGGTCGGCGGGCGCATCTTCGTCACCGGCAACACGGTGATCGACGCCATGCGCTACACGGTGAACGACGCGCCCTTCGCCTGCGCCGAACTGAACGATGTGGATTTCAGCCGCAAGGTCGTCGCCATGACCTGCCACCGCCGCGAGAACTACGGGCAGCCGATGGAGGACATCTTCTCCGCCGTGGCCGACCTCGCGCGCGCGTTTCCGGAGATCACCGTCGTCTATCCGGTGCACCTCAGCCCGACGGTGCAGCGCGCCGCGCGCGCGCATCTGGCCGCGATCCCCAACGTGCTGCTGACCGACCCGCTCGACGCGATGGACATGCACAAGCTGATGGACCGCAGCTATATGGTCATGACGGACTCCGGCGGCTTGCAGGAGGAGGCGCCCGCGCTGGGCAAGCCGGTGCTTGTCCTGCGCCGGGAGACCGAGCGGCCCGAGGCCGTTGCCGCCGGGACGGTCGCCCTCGCGGGCACGCAGCGCGGCGACATCTTCGCGCTGTCGTCCGCGCTTCTCACGGACAAGGCAAAATATGACGCCATGGCCCACGCCGTCAATCCTTACGGCGACGGGCAGGCCTGCCGCCGCATCTGCGACGCGCTGGCGTGGGGCTTCGGCCTTTCCGATCGACAGCCGGAGGAATTCCGGCCGAGGCAGCAGGCATGAAAAAACGCAGCTTGTCCTTTTACATTCTGATCGTGCTGGCGCTTTTGGCGCTGGGCGCTTTGGTCTTTTTCCTGGCGCCCGGCCGGCAGATGTCCACGCCTGCGGTCGTGCTGCCGACGCTCCCGCCGACGGAGGCGTCCGCGCCCGTGGCGCCGGAGCACACCGCCGGGGCCGAGGTGATTGCGGTCACGCCCGAGACGGCACAGACCGTGGTCTCCACGCTGCGCCGCATCGACAGCTATTCCCGCACGCTGGAGATCCGGGATTTCTGGTCCGGCGGGAGCAGAAGCCGCAGCATCGCGGTGTGGAGCAAGGGCGACCGGCTGCGGCTGCGCATCGGCGGAGAGGACGCCGTCCGCGAGGAGCTTCTGATCAGCGGCGAGGACGCCTGGATCTGGTACTCCGACAGCAGCACCGTCTACCACGGCGCCGCCGCGTCCGGCGACGCGGACGCATGGCAGACGCTTCTCACCTATGAGGACATGCTCGACGCGCCCGCCTCGGACATCCTCGACGCGGGCTACACGGATTTTTCCGGAACGGACTGCATCTACGTCCGCTGGCGCAGCGGAACGCTCGGCTACCTGAGCGAATGCTATATCGACCCGGCCACCGGCCTGCTCATGGGCGAGCGCTGCTATGACGGCGAAAAGCTGATCTACTCGATGGACTCCTCCGTGCCGGACGTCACCACCCCGGACGAGAGCGTGTTCGCCCTGCCTGCCGGCGCGCAGGAGGGCTGATCAAAACAGCAGATACGCGGCGATCGCATACAGGAAGTCCGCATCCCCGCTCTCGCGGTAGAGCAGATACAGGATCACCAGCAGAAGATAGTCCTCGGTCTCCATGCGCGCGGGGTTCAGCCGCCCCAGCAGCCGGCCGAGCTCCCCGCTCAGCCCGGACAGCGGGCCGGGCGGTCTTCTTTCCCCCGGCGCAGGGCCGGCGACGGGGCGCGGCGGCGCATGGCGCGCATCGTGCGCGTCCTCTACGCGTTCCACCCGCCCCGTATTTCCGTGATACCGGTTATACATCGGCTACTCCTTTTCCTCCCGCAGCGCCGTTCCGGCCAGCCGCAGCACCCCCGCGAGGCGCAGCGCCTTTTGCAGCCGCGCCCGGCGCTCCGGCTGCAAATAGGGCGAAAGCGCGTTCAGCAGCGCCGCCTTGTCCCCGGTCCCGGCGCCGCCCAGCATCGACGACAGGCGCTGCAGCAGCGCGCTGTCCATGCCGCCGGCCGGCGCCTCCGGCGCGGGCCTTTCCCCGCCCATGAGCTCGCTTGCCAGCCGGCTGATGCGCTCCATCTCCGCCGGATCGGACAGGATCGCATGCAGTTTGTCCTCAAACTCGCTCACGGCTTGTTGACGGCCTTGCGCACCTTCTCCGCCAGCGTCTTTCCCTCCGGTGTGGAAAGCACCCGGCGCAGGATGTCCTGCAGCGCCGCCGTGTCGCCCTGTGTTGCGGCGGTGCGCAGCGCGCTTTCATCGAACTGCGCCGCGAGCGCCTTCCCCTCCGGCGAGCTTGCCAGCGCGCCCAGTCCTTCCTTTTCCTTGAGCTTTCGCTCCAGCTGCTCCAGATCCATTGCAATGTCACCCTTTCCCCGCCGCGGTTTCGGCGGTCATTCCAGTATATTCGTCCGCATCAGAAAGGATTCTCCATGCTTCTCGCCGTTTTTTCCGATTCCCACGGCAGCGCCGTCCACATGGCCGACGCCGTGGCGAAATACGCGCCGGACGTCGTTATCTTTTTGGGCGACGGCGTCCGCGACGCCGAGTGTGTCCGCGCCCTGCACCCGGACACGCGCTTCCTCATCTTGCGCGGCAACTGCGACCGGGACCCCGCCTATGACGATACCGCCCTGTTGACGCTGGAGGGCGTGAAGATCTTCGCCGCCCACGGCCATGCGCACGGCGTCAAATACGGCATGGACAAGTTCTGCACCAGCGTCTGGTGCTCCGGCTCCGCGCTCGGTCTTTACGGCCACACCCACCGCCCCCTGTGGCAGGAGATCCGCGGGATGCAGATCCTGAACCCCGGCAGCATCGGCAGCGCGCAGCACCCCACCTTTGCGCTCGTCCGTCTGGAAAACGGCAAGGCCGACTGCCGCATCCTCGACGCAATAGAGAAAGAAAACGGAGTTGATACGAAATGAGGACGCCCGAACAGGTCGCGGGCATCGTCGCCGCGCTGGAGGCGCAGTACCCCGACGCGCTGTGCTCGCTGCAATATGACAAGGACTATGAGCTGCTGTTTGCCGTGCGCCTGAGCGCCCAGTGCACGGACGAGCGCGTCAACATGGTGACGCCCGCGCTCTACGCCCGCTTCCCCACGCTGGAATCCTTTGCCGAAGCCGACGTCGCGGAGGTCGAGGAATACATACACTCCTGTGGCTTTTTCCGCGCAAAGGCGCGGGACATCGTGCTGTGCGCCCAGATGCTCGTCGACCGCTTCGGCGGCAAGGTGCCCGGGACGATGGAGGAGCTTTTATCGCTGCCCGGCGTCGGGCGCAAGACCGCCAACCTCATCCTTGGGGACGTGTTCAAGGTGCCCGGCAGCACGGTGGTGGACACCCACTGCATCCGCCTGAGCAACCGGCTCGGCCTCGTGGACGGCATGAAGGAGCCGGAGAAGATCGAAAAAGCCCTGCGGGAGATCCTGCCCCCGGAAAAGAGCAGCGACTTCTGCCACCGGGTGGTGCTGCACGGGCGCGCCGTCTGCGACGCGCGCAAGCCGCGGTGCGAGGTCTGCTGCTGCGCGCCGTACTGCAAAACGTTTTTGGGAGCTTAACGCATGACAGATACCCCCTATGTGACAAACGAAACGCGCAAGGAGCGGGCCGTGCTCTGCGGCCTCGCCGCGGCATGCTTCGCGCCGGGCGAAAGCTCCACGGACGTGAGCATGGCGGAGCTGGCCGCGCTGGTGGAAACCGCCGGCGGCGAGCCCGTCGCCTTTCTGGTGCAAAACCGCGCGGCGCCCGACCCCCGCAGCTTCATCGGCGAGGGCAAGGAGGAGGAGCTCCGCGGCCTCATCGAGGCCAACGAGGCCGACCTCGTCGTCTTCGACAACGAGCTGTCCCCCTCGCAGATGCGCGTGCTCTCCGAGGATCTGAAGGTCAAGGTCATGGACCGCAGCGGCCTCATTCTCGACATCTTCGCCCAGCGCGCACGCACGCGCGAGGGGCAGCTGCAGGTGGAGCTGGCGCAGTACAAATATCTGCTGCCGCGCCTGCTCGGCATGTGGACGCATCTGGAGCGGCAGGAGGGCGCCATCGGCACCCGCGGCCCCGGCGAAACGCAGCTGGAGAGCGACCGCCGCCACATCCGCCGCAAGATCCAGAAGCTCGAAAGCGAGCTGGCGGAGGTGCGCAAGAACCGCGCGACGCAGCGCCGCCGCCGGGAGAAAAACGAGATGCCCACCGTGGCGCTCGTCGGCTATACCAACGCCGGCAAAAGCACGCTCCTCAACCGTCTCACCGGCAGCGACATCCCCGCCAACAACCGGCTGTTTGACACGCTGGACACGACGACGCGGCGCATGATGCTGGACGAGGCGGAGGAGATCCTGCTCTCCGACACCGTCGGCTTCATCCGCAAGCTGCCCACCCACCTGATCGAGGCCTTCAAGGC